>JBNJGC010000033.1:0-16430 GCA_051747405.1 Pseudomonadota bacterium | reverse complement strand
CATGCACGGAGACACCAAGCTCCAGTCATTGACCGAATAGGATGCGCTTCGTAAGCTCAGCGCACGCTAGGCAATGTTGATGGCGTCGGGGGGGAGGGCCGCCGATCCAACCGCCTCTTTGCTTCAGTTTCCGAGGCGCACCCCGATGCCGAAGTGGAAGCGGGGGTTAGTGCTATCGCGTCCCTGTCGGGGCCAGAGGTGGAGCTGTTCGCCCCGCAGCAGGGGGTAGGTGTATTCGCTCTGATCCAGCTTGCCCGTGCGGGTACCGTCTAGGCGACCGAGTACAGTGATCTGGCGTCCCGCGGCGTAGTCGACCGTCTCCAGGTAGCCACGCTGCAGCATCAGGAAGCGACCGTGGGGAGGTTGGTCGGCGCGGGGCCGGTGGCTGCTATCGAGCGGATAGGCCAATACCTCCAGTCGGGTATGCGTCTCCAGGTTGGTGCTGTTGATGATCATACCGCCCCAGAGGACGCGTTTGCCCTGGTGCAGGTGGGCTTCGCTGGCCGCCTGGGTGGGTGTCAGGTCGGTCTCGACACCATCGGTGATGAATTCGGGACCGGTGGCGCAGGCGCTCAGTAGCAGGCAGAGCAGCAGTAGTGCCGGGAGCGGGTGAAGGGGCATAGGGGGTTCTCACTCAGTAGTAGGGGTTACGGTACCAGGGAGAGGGGTACCACGGGTGCCAGGGATCGTAAAACCACGGGTCGTAGTGGTCATTCACCTCGACGGGTTGGGGCCAGAGGTGGTAAGCCTCGCCGTTGACCACCGGGTAGCGGTAGCGCATCTGGCCAAGTTGGCGCTCTTCGCTGCCGCTCAAGGTGCCGACCACGGTTAGGCGCCGTTCGGCAGCGTAAATAGCCGGATCGAGAAAGCCCTCAAAGCGGACGATGAAGCGACCGGCGCTGCTGTCGCCCTCTTTGGGCTCGCCATCGCTGTAGAGGCTGCGCCCGACGACCTCGATGCGGGTCTCCTGCTGGCGGTTCTCGACGCGGGCGATAGTGCCGCCCCAGCGCACACGTTGCCCCCGATAGGCCGCGGGGGCCTCTCTGGCCTGGCTCAGGGCGATGCTGCCGTCCGGCGCTTGACGGATCGCCTCGGGAACAGTGCTGCAACCGCCGACAAGCAAGAGCAGGGCCCAAAAGATGGATCGCAGGGTGGTTGCGCCTGTCACTGTTTCACACTCCAATGGGTCTCTCCGGTGAACCTCCCTACTATTCTAGCAACCCTCGGCAGGGTTGGGGCGGGGCCAGCGCACACTTCTCCTCGGCGGGGGACACCCGCCGTACTTTGGGTACGACGTGAGTTTGCGACCATCCTGGGTTTGGGGAAAAGAGGGGCACCTTCACAGCGGTTTTTGTGGTACTTTTACCGCTTACTATTCAACGAAACCCCGGTCGGGCTGAGCGTATGGACAACGATGAACTGATAGCGATGCACCAGCGGCTGCAGGCGTTGCAGTTGGAGCACCGCGATCTGGACGCTGCCATCAACGCACTGCAGGAGAACCACTACCCGGATCAGATCCAGCTCTCACGGCTGAAAAAGCGCAAACTGCAGCTCAAGGACGCCATCGCCCGGCTTGAGAGCAAGCTCATCCCCGATCTGAACGCCTGAGCCCGGCCACTATTGGGAACCGGCGGGTGTTTTTGTCATAATCTCCGCCCCTGAACCGCTTTTCGGTATGCCGTCATGGAACTCGCCCCGCTCTATCTGAAGAAGAACGAAGACCGCCGCCTGCGTCAGGGGCACCTCTGGGTCTACAGCAATGAGGTCGACAGCAAGCGCTCGGCGCTGCCGGATTTTGAGCCGGGGCAGCCGGTAACCCTCTACGCCAGTGACGGCAAGGCGATCGGTAACGGCTACGTCAACCCCCACTCACTGATCTGTGCCCGCCTGATCAGCCGCAACACTAGGCAGTTGCTGGATCGTTCGCTGCTGGTGCATCGGCTCAATATCGCTCTTTCGTTGCGCCAGCGTCTGTTCGACAAGCCCTTCTACCGCCTAGTCCACGGCGAGAGCGACGCCCTGCCCGGACTGGTGGTGGACCGTTTCGGCGATGTGGTGGTGGCACAGCTCAACACCGCCGGTATGGAGGCGGTGAAGGAGGTCGTGGTCGAGGCGTTGGAGAAGGTGCTCAAACCGGCGGCGATTCTCTGGCGTAACGATAGCGCCATGCGCGAGCTGGAGGGGCTGGAGCGCTATGTGGTCCCGGCCCTGGGTGAGGTGCCCGAGAGCGTCGCCATCGAGGAGAACGCCACCCGCTTTGAAGTGCCGTTGCTCAGTGGGCAGAAGACCGGCTGGTTCTACGACCACCGCGCCAACCGCGCCGCGGTGCAGCGGCTTAGCTCCGGGCTGCGTGTGCTGGATGTGTTCAGCTACATCGGCGGTTGGGGGATCCAGGCGGCGGTGGCGGGTGCTACCGAGGTGGTCTGCGTCGATGCATCGAGCCGCGCGCTGGACCAAGTGGAGCAGAATGCGGCGCTGAACGGCGTGGCCGGACGGGTGGCCTCGATCGAGGGGGACGCCTTCGAGGCGCTCAAGGCGCTGCGGGCCGAGCGGGAGCGCTTCGACCTGGTCATCGTCGACCCGCCCGCCTTTATCAAGCGCAAGAAGGATGCGAAGAAGGGGATCGAGGCCTACCGTCGTATCAATCAGGCGGCGATGCAGCTGCTGGGCAAGGATGGTCTGCTGGTCTCCGCCTCATGCTCGTTCCATCTGCAGCGGCGTGTGCTGGCCGAGCAGCTGCACCAGGCGGCGCGCCATCTGGACCGCTCGCTACAGATCATCGCTCAGGGTCACCAGGGGGCGGACCACCCGATCCACCCGGCGATCCCGGAGACCGAGTACATCAAGTGCTATACCGGTCGTGTCGTTACCCTTTAACAGGTTGTTATACCCATGTTGACCTATCCCGATATCGACCCCATCGCCTTCAGCCTGGGCCCGCTCACGGTCCACTGGTACGGCATTATGTACCTCATCGGCTTTGTCGGTGGGTGGTGGTTGGGGCGCATTCGTGCTGCCAGGCCCGGCTCCGGCTGGACCGCCGCACAGATCGACGACATTGTCTTCTATATCGCCCTGGGCGTGGTGCTGGGCGGGCGCGTCGGCTACACCCTGTTCTACAATCTGCCCGGTTTTATCGACAACCCGTTGGTGCTGCTCAAGGTCTGGGAGGGGGGTATGTCCTTCCACGGGGGGTTGCTCGGGGTGCTGGTGGCGCTATGGCTGTTCGACCGCAAATACCGCCACGGTTACTGGAACACGGTCGATTTTATCGCCCCCTTCGTCACTATCGGTCTGGGCGCCGGGCGGCTGGGCAACTTTATCAACGGCGAGCTGTGGGGCAAGGTCAGTGACCTGCCCTGGGCGATGGTCTTCCCCGATGGCGGTGACCTGCCGCGCCACCCCTCGATGCTCTATGAGTTTGTGCTGGAGGGGCCGGTACTGTTGGCGATCCTCTGGTGGTACTCCAACAAGCCGCGACCGACCCTCGCGGTTTCGGGTATGTTCGCCCTCTGTTACGGTATCTTCCGCTTCATGGTGGAGTTTGTGCGCGAGCCCGATTCGCACATCGGCTATCTCGCCTTTGGCTGGGTCACCATGGGCCAGCTGCTTTCACTGCCGCTGATTGCGGTGGGGGTCGGTTTTCTCCTCTATGCTTATCGCAAGGGCGGGAGCCGGCAGAGCGCACCACAACAAAAATAGAGAGGACAGATGCGCCAGTACCTGGATTTGATGCAACACGTTCTGGAACACGGTACGCATAAAGGGGATCGTACCGGTACCGGTACGTTGAGCGTGTTCGGCTATCAGATGCGTTTCGACCTGGCTGAGGGGTTTCCGCTGCTGACCACCAAAAAGGTCTTTCTGCGCGGGATCATCCACGAGCTGCTTTGGTTCCTCGCCGGCGATACCAATATCAAATATCTGGTCGACCACAAGGTGGGGATCTGGAACGAGTGGCCCCACGCCAACTACGTCAAACAGACCGGCGACGACATCCCGCTGTCGGCCTTTGTCGAGCGCATCCGCGAGGATGCCGCCTTCGCCGAGAAGTGGGGCGGCATCGGTCCCGGCTACGGCCACCAGTGGCGCTCCTGGCCCACTCCGGACGGTGGCCATATCGATCAGATCGCCCAGCTGGTGGAGCAGATTAAAAATAACCCCAACTCGCGCCGTCTGCTGGTCTCGGCCTGGAATGTGGCTGAGGTGGAGAAGATGCAGCTGCCCCCCTGCCACACCCTGTTCCAGTTCTATGTGGCCGAGGGGCGACTCTCCTGTCAGCTCTATCAGCGCTCGGCGGATATCTTTCTTGGCGTCCCCTTTAATATCGCCTCCTATGCCCTGTTGACCCAGATGATCGCCCAGGTCTGCGAGCTGGAGCCGGGGGAGTTCATCCACACTCTGGGCGATGCCCACCTCTATTCCAATCATCTGGAGCAGGCCCGCGAGCAGCTCTCGCGCGAGCCCTATCCGCTGCCGCGGATGGCGCTCAATCCGGCGGTCAAGGATCTGTTCGGCTTCACCATCGACGACTTTGAGTTGGTGGACTATCAGTGCCACCCGGCGATCAAGGCACCGGTGGCGGTCTAGGGGTCGGCGGCGTATGAATCCATCCACACTACTGGGCATGCTGGGCGGTATTACGCTGGTGGTGGTGGCCGTGATCCTCACCGCCCAGGACTCCGCCGCCTTTCTCAATCTGCCGGGCTTGGCGGTGGTATTGGGGGGCACCCTCGCCGCGACGCTGCTGGCCTATCCGCTCAAAGAGGTGCTGCGGGTTTTCCGTACCTTTGCCGTGGTGCTGCGTAACGAGAAGCTCTACGCCGATCAGGATATGAAGGAGCTGGTCAGCGTGGCCCGCTTTTGGTTCAAGGGGGATCTGGCCTCCATCGAGAACCAGCTGGCCAAGCTACACAACCCCTTTCTCAAGACCGGGGTGCAGATGATCATCGACGAGACCCCCGCCGACGAGATCGCCGAGCTGATGCAGTGGCGTATCGCCCGGCTCAAGGCGGCGGAGGCGGCCGAGGCGCACGTCTACCGCACCATGGCGATGTTCGCCCCCGCCTTCGGCATGCTCGGCACCCTCATCGGCCTCATCAACATGCTGCACGGCATGGAGGGGAGCGACTTCGAGCGCATCGGCGTCAATATGGGGCTGGCCCTGCTCACCACCCTCTATGGCGTCGCCCTGGCCAACCTGCTGTTCAAGCCCATCGCCATCAAGTTCGAGCGCCGTACCGAGCAGCGGGTGGTGCTGATGAATGTGATCTTGGAGGGGGTGCTGCTGATGGCCCGCGGTCATACCCCGGCCTATATCCGCGAGTTCCTGCGCACTTTCATCGCCAACTATGCCGATGAGCTCTACATGCCGGCCGAGCAGCAGAAAAGCGCGCCCGATAAACAGCGGAGGCGTTGACCGTGTCGGACGAGGAGCGCGACACCGACGCCATCATCGCCGCCGAGGAGCAGCGCTACGCCACCGGTGGGGGGAGCAGCTTTCTCCAGCGCATGGACGCCACCCTCCACGGCAAGGACTCCACCCGCGAGTCGGACGACGCCTGGGTGATGACCTATATGGATCTGGTGACCCTGCTGCTCACCCTGTTTATTCTGCTGCTCGCCTACGAGAGCCGCAGCAGCGGTGAATTTGAGCAAGTCACCAACGCTATGGCCGAGGCCGCCAGCAAGCCGAAAAAGAGGGTAGAGAGTACCGTTGTGCCAGAGAGGCTGCTGCCTCAGCCGCCCGAGCAGGATGCTGCGCTGGAGAGTATGAGCCGCGATCTCAAGCAGCAGCTCGAAGCGGCGGGCCTGGGTGGCAGTGTCGATATGCAGCTCAAGGCCCAGCAGTTGGATATCCAGCTGAATGAGAAGATCCTCTTCTCCAGCGGCCAGGCGCGCCTCAGCCACGACGCCTTCCGCGCCCTCGATCCCATCGTGAGCGTCTTCAGTGAGCAGGAGTACGACATTACCGTGGAGGGGCATACCGACAACATCCCCATCGCCAACGCCCAGTTTCCCTCCAACTGGGAGCTGTCGGTGGCCCGTGCCGCCTATGTGGTGCGCTATCTGATTGAGAGCGGCATCGCCGCGGATCGACTCAAGGCGGTGGGCTATGCCGATACCCGCCCGCTGGAGAGCAATGATACCGCCGAAGGGCGGCGTACCAACCGCCGTGTTACCCTTGTCATCCACCCCAAAGAACAGAACCAGCCAACCTCCGGAGAGTCGCCGTGAGCCAGCCGAAGATCTCTCTTATCGCCGCCATGGCCGACGATCGGGCCATCGGTATCGAGAACCGCCTGCCCTGGAAGCTGCCGGTGGATATGAAGTGGTTTCGTCTGCACACCCTGGGCAAGCCCATCGTGATGGGGCGCAAGACCTTCGAGTCCTTCGGTGGCCGGGCGCTGCCTCAGCGGACCAACATCGTGATCACCTCGGATGAGCGTTACAAGGCGGAGGGGGCCGTGGTGGTCCACAGTATCGACGAGGCGATCGCCGCCGCGGGCGATGTGGAGGAGGTGATGATCATCGGCGGCGAGTCGTTCTATCGCCAGATGCTGCCGCGGGCGCAGCGCTTCTATCTGACCGAGGTGCACGGTAGCTTCGAGGCCGATGCCTGGTTCCCCGAGTTCGACCGGGACGAGTGGCAGGAGGTAGAGCGCACAGAACACCCGGCGGACGAGAAGAACCCCTACGCCTGCAGTTTCATCATTCTGGAAAGGAAATGAAATTCACCGCAAAGGCGCGAAGGGCGCAAAGGAAGGATGTTTTTACTTGCCCCATAGCTATCCGAAAGTCATCGCGAGGAGGAGCCTAAGCGATCAAGCAATCTTGTTCCCGAAATAAGATTGCTTCGCCTTCGGCTCGCAATGGCTGTGGTGATAGGTCAGGTAGGTATCAGGGGCAAGCCGTTATGCAAGGAAAGCGATAATAGGCAAGAACTCGCTCCCTTTGGATGAATAGAGGAAGCAGCGGATGCTGTGAATAATGTTGGTTAGGAGTCTTTGCGAACTTTGCGCCTTTGCGGTGAAGATTGCGGTTTCAGGCACCGGCCTCGGCGGGTTTGGCGGCGGGGGCGGTCTGTTTTTGCTTCTGTTCGGCGCGCTGGTCGATGAGGTTCTTCAGCGCGATGAGCAGGCCCAGGCCGATGAAGGCGCCGGGGGGGAGGATCGCCAGCAGGAAGCCCTTGTAATCTTCAAACACGGTGATGGTGAGCCACCCGGCCGCCTCGCCGAACATCATGTGGGCCTGGGCGAAGAGGGTGCCGAAGCCGACCAGCTCGCGCATACTGCCCAGCACCACCAGCACGAGGGCGAAGCCGGTGCCCATGGTGAGTGCGTCGACGAGGGATTTACCCACATGGTTTTTCGAGGCGAAGGCCTCGGCCCGGCCCAGAATCGAGCAGTTGGTGACGATGAGTGGAATGAAGATCCCCAACACCTTGTAGAGATCGTGGAAGAAGGCGTTCATCGCCAATTCCACCGCGGTGACGAAGGAGGCGATCACCAGCACGAATACCGGAATGCGTACCTCCGGGCGCACCACATGGCGGATGAGCGAGACGGTGACGTTGGAGCCGACCAGTACCAGTATGGTTGCCAGTCCCAGCCCCAGGCCGTTGACCGTGGTGGAGGTGACCGCCAGCAGCGGACAGAGCCCCAGGATCTGCACCAGGGCAACATTGTTGTCCCAAAAGCCGTCTTTGGCGATCTTGCTGTAGCTTGCCTCTGCCATTACTGACTCTCCGTTGCTCTCGGTTGTCTCTCCACCCCTTCGATACCCTCGTAGTTGACCCCCTCTTTGATCGCTTTCTCCGTTGCGGGCGGTGTGCTGTCGGGGGGAGAGGGGGCGGGGGTGAACAGTGCCTGGCGCTGTTTTTCATAATAGCGCAGGGTGTTATAGACCGCCTGTACGACGGCGCGGGGGGTTACCGTGGCGCCGGTGAATTGATCGAAGACGCCGCCATCTTTTTTGACCCGCCACTGCCTGGCCTCCGGATCGCCCAGGGAGCGGCCACTGAAACCGAGGATCCAGTCGGAGCGTTCCGCCTCGATGGCGTCACCGAGCCCCGGTGTCTCCTTGTGGCTTATCACCCGTACTCCGGTCAGCGTGCCGTCGAGACGAATCCCCACCAGCAGCTTTATCGCATCGCCGTAACCGTCCGGCGCCACACTGGCGATCACCACCGCCACCGGTTTACCGTCCTTGCGCGCGCGGTAGACGGTGACCGGGTCGGTAGTGCCCAGTAGCGGGTCGGTGACGGTGATGGCGTCGTGGTAGATGTCGTTGTCGTGCAGCGAGGGGGGCACCACCTGGTGCAGGTTCTGCAGTAGCGCCTGGCGCTCATTCTCGGCGATGCGCTCGGCGGTGCCCTGCTGGGTCAGGGCCACCAGCGCCGTGCCGATCACGGCAAACAGGCCGAGGATCAGGCCGCCGATGAGCATATGCTTCCACGGCATCACTGGCCCCCCTTGTGTCCGAAGACCCGCGGACGGGTGTAGTAGTCGATGGTGGGAGCGGTCATGTTCATGAGCAGTATCGAGAAGGCGACCCCGTCCGGGTAGCCTCCCCAGGTGCGGATGATGAAGGTGAACAGCCCGACACCGATACCGAAGAGGATGCGCCCCCGGTCGCTGGTGGCGCCGCTGACCGGATCGGTGGCAATGAAGAAGGCGCCGAGGATCGCCCCGCCGCTGGCGAGGTGGAACAGCGGCCCCGCGTAGTGCTGAGGGTCGATAAGATGAAACACGCCGGCGAGCAGGAACAGGGTGCCTAGCATGGCCACCGGCACGTGCCAGGTGATGATGCGCCGATAGAGCAGCCACAGCCCCCCCAGCAGCACCAGGGTGTTGACAATCTCCCAGCCGCGTCCGCCGACGGCCCCGAATGCCGGTGCCTGCATGATCTCGTCAACCCCCTGTTCAAGCCCGATACCGGTCTTGAGCGAGTCCAGCGGGGTGGCCATAGTGAGGCTGTCGAAGGTGATCGATACGGGTAGCTGTCCGGCAAAAACGTAGGCCGCGGTGGCGCCAAAGCCCAGGCCAGACTCATCCAGGCCGCCGGGGGCGGCCCAGCTGGTCATCTCCAGCGGAAAGGAGATGAGCAGCACCACATAGCCGACCATGGCCGGGTTGAAGGGGTTGAAGCCCAGGCCGCCGTAGAGCTGTTTGGCGAAGATGATGGCAAAGGCGGTGCCCACTGTAATGAGCCACCATGGGGCCAGTGGTGGCAGGGCGATGGCCAGTAGCAGGGCGGTGAGTAGTGCGCTGCCGTCGCCCAGGGTGGTGGCGACGGGGCGCCGACGCAGCTTGAGCATCGCCGCCTCGCTGAGCAGGGCGACGACGCTGGCGATGAGCACATTGAACACCACGCCCCAGCCGAATAGCCAGGTGTAGGCGCCGAGCGCAGGGATCAGTGCCAGGCTGACCTGGTGCATCACGCGCTCGACCGCTGCGGTGCCGTGTACATGGGGTGAACTGGTGTTGAGCAGGCTCATTCGGTTTTGTCCTCACTCGCCGCCTGGGGTTTCTCCGCCGAGTCTGCGCGGCGGCGGGCCTCGGCCTGCTCGACCTGCCGCTGCTGCGCCTCGGTGAGGTTCTCGGTGTTCTTCGGTGCGACCTCCGTCGCCTCCCGTTTGGCCTTGGCCCGTGCCATCGCCGCTTCGATGGCCGCCTTTTTGTCATCCGAGGGGGCGTCCTTCTTCACCGCTTTGGCCTTGGCTTTGTGTTTGGCGGCCTTCTCCGCCTTCTCCCGCTCTTTGCGGAACTGGCGGAACTCATGGCGCTCACGGGCCTTGTCGGCGGCCCGCTTCTCCCGCTCCTGGGCCCAGATCTCGGTCTTGGCGAAGCGGTAGAACTGCACCAGCGGAAGGTTGGAGGGGCAGACGTAGGCGCAGCAGCCGCACTCGATGCAGTCAAAGAGATTGTAGTCCTGAGTCTTGTCAAAATCCTTGGCACGGGCGTGCCAATAGAGCTGTTGCGGTAGCAGCAGCGCCGGGCAGACGTGGGCGCACTCACCACAACGGATACATGGGCGCACCGGTCCGCGCTCGGGGGTGTCCTCCGCGGTGGCCAACAGCAGGCAGTTGGTGGTTTTGGTGGCCGGCACCACCTCATCCTCCAGGGCAAAGCCCATCATCGGTCCCCCCATTACCAGGCCGTAGGGTTTGCCGCTGCTACCGCCGGCAGCCGCCAGCACTTCCGCCACCGGGGTGCCGATGCGCACGCGCAGATTCTGCGGTCGGGCGGCACCGTGGCCGGTAACGGTGACGATGCGCTCAATGAGTGGCTCGCCTTTCTCCACGGCGCGGTAGACACTGGCGGCGGTGGCGACGTTGTGGCAGACCACGCTGATGTCGATGGGCAGCCCCTGGGAGGGAACTTCCTTGCCGGTCAGGATGCGGATCAACTGCTTCTCGCCTCCGGTGGGGTAGCGGGTGGGGACCGCTACCAGCTCGATGTGCTTCTCGTCCAGGTGGCTCAGCGCTTTAGCGATGGCGGCGATCGCCTCGGGTTTGTTGTCTTCGATGGCGATGAGGCACTGTTTGGCGTGCAGGGCGTGGCGCATGATGCGGGCGCCCTGTACCACCTGATCGGCGTGCTCGCGCATAAGCATATCGTCGCAGCTGATGTAGGGCTCACACTCGGCACCGTTGAGGATCAGGGTGTCGATCTCGGTGCGGGCCCCCGGGTTGAGCTTAATGAAGGCGGGGAAGCCGGCGCCACCGAGGCCGACGATTCCGGCATCGCGGATAATGTTGCGCAGTTCGCTCGGATCCAGCCCCTTGTAGTCGGGGTGGCCCGAGTGGTCTATCCAGCGCTCCTCACTGTCGGTCTCGATGATGATGCTGGGCGCAGAGAGACTGGATGGGTGGGGGACTGGGTGGGGCTCAATGGCCACCACCGTACCGGAGCTGCTGGCGTGTACCGGCGCCGAGACGTAGCCCTCGGACCGGGCCAGCATCTGGCCCTTTAGCACCTTGTCACCGACGGCCACCAGCGGTTTGGCCGGTGCGCCGATGTGCTGCTGTAACGGGATGATCAAGCGCTTGGGCAGCGGCGTCTCTGCCACCGCTTGGGCGGTGGAGAGCGCTTTGTTGCCGGGCAGGTGCAGGCCGCCGTGGAAATCGTACAGCTTGCGGCTCATCGACTCCCCTCCACGACCGGGTAGGGCCACTTCCAGGTGTTGATGCTCTCGGGGACCACTTCCATATGGATGCAGTCCACCGGGCAGGGCTCGACACAGAGCTCGCACCCGGTGCACTCGCTGGCGATCACGGTGTGCATCTGCTTGGCCGCGCCGAGGATGGCGTCCACCGGGCAGGCCTGAATGCAGAGGGTGCAGCCGATGCAGCTCTGCTCGTCGATAACGGCCACCTCCTTCTCTCTCTCTTCGCCCACCTCATCGTCGAGCGGTTTGGCATCGACGCCGAGCAGGTCGGAGAGGGCGAGGATAACCGTCTCACCCCCGGGCGGGCAGCGGTTGATGTCCGCCTCACCGCTGGCGATGGCCTCGGCGTAGGGGCGGCAGCCGGCAAAGCCGCACTGACCGCACTGGGTCTGCGGCAGGATGGCGTCGATCTGATCGACCACCGGATCGCTGTCGACCTTGAAGCGGACTGAGGCAAAGCCCAGTAGCAGCCCGAAGACGACGGCCAGCGCCGTCAGTGCAAGGATCGCCTCCAGCATCAGCCTTTCACCAGTCCCGAGAAGCCCATAAAGGCCATCGACATCAGTCCGGCCGTGACCAGGGCGATGGCCGGCCCGCGAAAGACCACCGGGACATCTGCCACGGCGATACGTTCACGCATCGCGGCGAACAGTACCAGTACCAGGGAGAAGCCGGCTGCGGCGCCGAAACCGTAGACCGCCGACTCGAGAAAGCCGTGCTGCGCCTGGGTGTTGAGCAGCGCCACGCCCAGCACGGCGCAGTTGGTGGTGATAAGTGGCAGGAAGATCCCCAGCACCTGATAGAGCAGCGGCGAGGTCTTGTGTACCACCATCTCGGTGAACTGCACCACTACAGCGATGACCAGGATGAAGGCGATGGTGCGCAGGTACTCCAGCCCCAGGGGGGCGAGCATGTACTCATTGACCAGGTAGGAGCAGACCGCCGAGAGGGTGAGGACGAAAGTGGTGGCCAGGCCCATGCCGGTGGCGGTCTCCAGCTTACGCGATACGCCCATGAACGGACACAGCCCGAGGAACTTCACCAGAACGAAGTTGTTGACCAGCACGGTACTGACGAGGATAAGGGCGTATTCGGTCATGAGTAACCTGTTAGAACAGTTGAACTGCTAAGTCTACCGTCCATCGCCAAAACTACAAGGTGATGGATTTTGTGGGTTTTGGCGCTGGGGCGGTATTCTACTTCACGCGCATTCCCGGCTCCGCCCCCTCATCGGGGTGCAGCACAAACAGCTCTTTCCCGCCGGGGCCGGCGGCCAGCACCATCCCCTCGGAGACGCCGAAACGCATCTTGCGCGGGGCGAGGTTGGCGACCATTACGGTGAGCTTTCCCTCGAGCGCTTCGGGGGAGTAGGCCGATTTGATACCGGCGAAGACGTTCCGGCTCTCGCCGCCGATATCGAGGGTCAGCCGCAGTAGCTTGTCGGCCCCCTCAACGTGTTCGGCCTTGGCGATTCTGGCGATGCGCAGGTCGAGCTTGGCAAAGTCTTCGAAGTTGATGGTCTCGCCGATGGGCTCTTTTGCCAAGTGGCCGCTGGGTTCGGCTTTGGCCGGGGCCTGGGCGGCGGCCAGATCCCGCTTCGCATCCTCTAGCATGGCGTCGATCTTTTCGGGTTCGACGCGGGTCATCAGTGGCTTGAATTTGTTGATGGTATGGCTCAGCAGCGGCACCGAGTGGTTGTTCCAGGTCATCGGCTTGATGCGCAGAAACTCCTCGGCACCTTCGGCCATGACCGGTAGCACCGGTTTGAGGTAGGCGACCAGCACGCTGAAGAGGTTGATACCCACGGTGCAGATATCCTGTACCGCCTTCTCCTGGCCCTCCTCCTTGGCCAGGACCCACGGCTTTTTCTCGTCGATGTACTGGTTGGCCCGATCGGCCAGATGCATGATCTGGCGCATCGCCTGGCCGAATTGGCGGTGCTCGTAGAGCGCGGCGATCTCCTCGCCGGCATGGACGAACTCCTGGTAGAGCTCGGGCTCGACCAGATCACTGCCGAGCCTCCCCTCGAAGCGCTTGTTGATGAAGCCGGCGCAGCGGCTGGCGATGTTGACCACCTTGCCCACCAGATCGGAGTTCACCCGCTGCTGGAAATCCTCCAGGCTCAGGTCGATATCTTCGATGCCATGGCCGAGCTTGGCGGCGAAGTAGTAGCGCAGGTACTCCGGGTTGAGGTGGTCGAGGTAGCTGCGGGCCATGATGAAGGTGCCGCGGGATTTGGACATCTTCTGGCCGTTGACGGTGAGAAAGCCGTGGCAGTAGACCGCATTGGGGGTGCGAAAACCGCTACCGGTGAGCATCGCCGGCCAGAACAGGGTATGGAAATAGGCGATGTCCTTGCCGATGAAGTGGTAGACCTCAGCGCTGCTCTCCCTGCCCCAGTAGTCGTTGAAGTCGAGGTCGTCGCGCCGGTCGCAGAGGTTTTTGAAGCTGGCCATATAGCCGATGGGCGCATCGAGCCAGACGTAGAAGAACTTGCCCGGGGCGTCGGGGATCTCGAAGCCGAAGTAGGGGGCATCGCGGGAGATGTCCCAGTCCTGCAGGCCGGCGTCGAACCACTCCTTGAGTTTGTGGGCGATCTCGCTCTGCAGGTGATCGCCCTTGATCCAGTACTGCAGCATCCCCTCGAAGTCGCCCAGCTTGAAGAAGTAGTGCTCCGACTCCTTCTCGATCGGGGTGGCGCCGGAGATGGCCGAGACCGGGTTTTTCAGCTCGGTGGGCTGGTAGGTGGCACCGCACTTCTCGCAGGAGTCGCCGTATTGCTCCTCGGCGCCGCACTTGGGGCAGGTGCCCTTGATGAAGCGATCGGGCAGGAACATCTCCTTTTCCGGGTCGTAGGCCTGGGTGATGACCCGTGAGTCGATGTGGCCGTTCTCGCGCAGGCGGGTGTAGATAAGCTCGGCCAGTTCGCGATTCTCCGCCGAGTGGGTGCTGTGGTAGTTGTCGAAACCGATGTGAAAACCGGCAAAATCCTCCTGGTGTTCGCGCGCGACCCGGCTGATGAGCGCCTCCGGCTGAATGCCCTCATTGCGGGCACGTAGCATGATCGGGGTGCCGTGGGCGTCGTCGGCGCAGACGTAGAGGCAGTCGTGGCCGCGCATCTTCTGGAAGCGGCTCCAGATATCGGTCTGGATATACTCCACCAGATGACCCAGGTGAATGGGACCGTTGGCGTAGGGCAGGGCGCTGGTTACCAGGATTTTACGTTTCGTCTCGGCCATTTTTCGTCTAGTCGGTTCGTTGCGGTACCACCGCCGCGGCAATTTGCCGGTGGTGGCTTGAAAAAGTCGCTATACAGTACCAAGTATGCTGTATTCCCGCCAGCTGTTGGGCTGGCGCCCGGAGAGTTTTGTTATGCTAACGGGTTTGTGTTGTCACGCGCCGGGCGTTTTGTGACAATAACCTATTTTATCAATCAGTTATTGGGCAGCCGGTATTCCGGTTCCGGTATCTACCAGGAGTAGCAAGATGTCAGACGAGTCACAGGCCAAAATCGAAGCGGCACTCAAGGGGTACGAAGATCCGTATCTGGGTAAGGACCTGGTCTCCGCCGGTTGTGTCAAGCGCCTCGAGGTTGACGGCGACAAGGCCAGGATCGAGGTCTCGCTCGGTTTCCCCGCAGCGGGTTACATCGAGGAGCTCAAAGAGAAGCTCAAGACGATCGTCGAGGGCGTCGAGGGCGTTAGCAGCGCCGAGGTGGATGTCTACAGCAACATTGTGGCCCACTCCGCCCAGAAGGGTGTCAATCACATCAAGGGCGTGAAGAACATCATCGCCGTCGCCTCCGGTAAAGGCGGCGTGGGCAAATCCACCACCTCGGTCAATCTGGCCCTGGCCCTGGCCGCCGAGGGGGCCACCGTGGGGATCCTCGATGCCGATATCTACGGCCCCTCCCAGCCGCGCATGATGGGCCTGGCGGACAAGAAGCCCGACTCCCCCGACGGCACCACCCTGGAGCCCATCGTCAACTACGGCGTACAGTCCATGTCCATCGGCTACCTCATCGAAGAGGATACCCCGATGATCTGGCGCGGCCCCATGGTCACCCAGGCGCTGGAGCAGCTGCTCAACGACACCAACTGGCGCGAGGTGGACTATCTGGTGATCGACCTGCCGCCGGGCACCGGCGACACCCAGCTGACCCTGGCACAGAAGGTACCGGTCTCGGGCGCGGTGATCGTCACCACCCCGCAGGACATCGCCCTTCTCGATGCGCGCAAAGCCTACAAGATGTTCGAGAAGGTGGAGGTGCCGGTACTGGGTGTGGTGGAGAATATGTCCATGCACATCTGCTCCAAGTGCGGTCACGAAGAGCATATCTTCGGTGAGGGCGGCGGTCAGAAGATGGCCGATGACTACAGCGTCGACCTCCTCGGGGCGCTGCCGCTGGATATGCAGATCCGTGAAGAGGTCGACGCCGGCAAGCCCACCGTGGTGGCCCAGCCGGAGAGCCGCATCACCGAGATCTACCGTGAGATCGCGCGCCGTACCGCCGCCAAGCTCTCACTCAAGGCGAAAGACTACAGCGCCAAGTTCCCGAAAATCGTCATTTCCAACGATTAATCGGCGGGGTGGGCTGCCTTCGGGTGGCAATACCCTTATAATGACGGCGGGCCCATTAGATGGGTCCGCCGTTTTTATTTGCAGATAACGACAAAGGCCGGCAATGAGTATCAAATCGGATAAATGGATCCGCCGCATGGTGGAGCAGCAGGGCATGATCGAGCCGTTCGAATCGGGCCAGGTGCGTGAGGTCGAAGGCGAGCGTATCGTCTCCTACGGCACCTCCAGCTACGGCTATGATGTGCGCTGCGCTGATGAGTTTAAGATATTCACCAACATCAACTCCGCCATCGTCGACCCCAAGGCCTTCGATCAGAACAGCTTCGTCGATGTGAAGTCCGATGTCTGCATCATCCCGCCCAACTCCTTCGCCCTGGCACGCACCGTGGAGTATTTCCGCATCCCGCGCAGCGTACTGACCATCTGCCTGGGTAAATCGACCTACGCCCGCTGCGGCATCATCGTCAACGTCACCCCGTTGGAGCCGGAGTGGGAGGGGCATGTGACCCTGGAGTTCTCCAACACCACCCCCCTGCCGGCCAAGATCTACGCCAACGAGGGGATCGCGCAGATGCTCTTCCTGGAGTCGGACGAAGAGTGCGAGACCTCCTACATGGACCGTGGCGGCAAGTACCAGGGCCAGCGCGGTGTCACCCTGCCTAAAACCTGAGCCG
>JBNJGC010000032.1:0-18823 GCA_051747405.1 Pseudomonadota bacterium | reverse complement strand
GTCCGCCGCCTCGCCGATAAGGGGATCGTCGGCATCGTTACCGCCGAAAAAGATCCGGATGCCGCGGTCACCGCATGGCTGAATGGAAAGCTGCACACCTTGGGCGCCGGTGAAGGGTGTAACCACGACCATGGTCATGGTCATGGCCACCACCACTGAAAAGCTGACTTTGAACCTTGAACCCAATAAGGTGAGATGATGGAACAACAATCACGACTACAACACTTCCCTATCTCCTGGTTCGCCATGGTGATGGGGCTGGCGGGCCTGACCATCGCCTGGCACCGGGCCGAGGCGGTTCTGGAGTTGCCGCTGCACATCAGCCCCTGGTTGCTTGGCGCGACCGTGGCCGTGTTTGCCGTGCTCGCCCTCATCTACACCCTCAAGGCGGTGCGCTTTGGCGCTGCAGTGAAGAGTGAGTTCGGCCATCCGATCAAGCTGAACTTCTTCCCCACTATCTCCATCGGCATGATCCTGCTGAGCATTGCCCTGCTCCCCTACCAGGAGGATGTGTCCTTCTTCCTCTGGGCGGTAGGCAGCACCCTGCATCTGGCGTTCACCCTCTATGTGCTCTCGGCCTGGCTGCACCATACCCACTTCGATATTCACCACATGAACCCGGCCTGGTTCATCCCCATCGTCGGTAACATCCTGGTGCCCATCGCCGGCGTCCGCCACGCCTCGCCGGAGATCGCCTGGTTCTTCTTCAGCATCGGGCTGCTGTTCTGGCTGGTACTGTTTACCATCATCATCTACCGCACCGTGTTCCACCAACCGCTACCGGCCAAGCTGCTGCCGACATTGTTCATTCTCATCGCCCCGCCGGCGGTGGGCTTCATATCCTGGGTACAGTTGACCGGCAGCGTGGATGCCTTCGCCCGCATCCTCTACTACGGTGCGCTCTTTCTCACCCTGATGCTGCTGACCCAGGCGGGGCGTTTCGTGCGCCTGCAGTTCTTCCTCTCCTGGTGGGCCTACTCCTTCCCGCTGGCGGCAATGACCATCGCCACATTCCTGATGTACCAACAGCTGAAGCTGCCCTTCTTCAAGGGGTTGGCCGTTGTGCTGCTGGCGCTGCTGAGCCTGCTTATCACTACTTTGGTGGTGAAGACCGTACAGGCGGTGCAACGCAAAGAGATCTGCATTGAGGAGTAACAGCTGGGCGGGGGGCTAGGGAAGATGTTTGCCCTACCCCCTATCCCGAAGCGACACACAAACTTGTGCCCCCCGCACATGATTGCTTCGTATTGCCGCTGGTGACAAAGTAGGGCCATCCCCCGAATGTTGCTTACTTAAGCGTAAACAGCATATCGAAGCCGTCATTCCGGCATGGTTTTGGCCGGAATCCAGGTTTCTGGCGGCGGGACTCCCGCTACAAGCATGCGGGAGTGACGAAGCATTTGTTTAAGTCAGTGCCATTCGGGTCATCCCCCTCTCCGCACAGAAAAGGCCGATGTACCACAACGACAAGATCGAAAGCCTCTACAACCTGGTCACCGGCGATGAAGATGCACGCGTCTGCAAGGACATCCCCGACAAGGCGTGCAACGACCAGCCGCACAACTTTTTCGCCTATCTCAGCGCCAACCTGCTGGGCAAGGTGGCCGACGAGATCGCCTCGGCCAAGTTGATCCTGCCGTGGCTGTTCGGGGTCCTGGGGGTGCCCGCCGCCTTCGTCGGCTTCCTGGTACCTATCCGCGAGTCGGGGGTGTTGCTGCCGCAGCTGGCGGTGGCCGCCTGGATCCGCCGGATGGCGATCCGCAAGTGGGTCTGGGTGCTGGGCGCCGGGCTCAGCGCCGCCTCGCTGCTGGCGATGGGACTGACGGGGGTGAGCCTCACCGGCGTCGCCGCCGGCTGGGCGATGCTCATCGCGCTGCTGGTGTTCAGCCTCTCCCGCGGTCTCTGCTCAGTCTCGGCCAAGGATGTACTGGGCAAGACCGTCTCCAAGAGCCGCCGCGGGCGATTGATGGGGCTCTCCGCCGGGATCGCCGGTGCCTTCACCCTGTTCATCGGTCTTGGCATCGAGACCCTGGGACGCGATGCCGGGGCAGCGCTGCTTAGCGGTCTGCTGTTGCTGAGCGCTGCGCTGTGGCTCCCGGCGATGTTCAGCTTTGCCACACTACGCGAACAGCCGGGCGCCACCGAAGGGGGAGGCAACGCCTTTTCCGCCGCCTTGGAAAACCTCGCCCTGCTCAAAACCGATCCCGACTTTCGCCGCTTCGTCGTCACACGAATATTGCTGCTCGGCGTGGCGCTGACGCCGCCGTTCTATGTGCTGCTGATTCAGCAATACAGCGCCGGACTGGCCGGGCTGGGTCTTTTGATCATCGCCGTGGGGCTGGCCGACAGCATCAGTGCCCCCATCTGGGGGCACATGGCCGACCGCTCCAGCCGTCGGGTAATGGCGCTGGCCTCCACCCTGGCCGGATTGCTGGGACTGGTGGTCGCGCTGCTGGCGCTCAGCGAATCGGCACTGCTGGGCAACCCCTGGGTGATGGCGCTAACCTACCTCACCCTAATCATCGCCCACAGTGGTGTGCGCCTGGGGCGCAAGGTCTATCTTGTAGACATGGCCAGCGAGCAGAGCCGTGCCGCAATGGTGGCGGTAAGCAACACCGTGGTTGGTCTTGTCATGCTCGGCGCAGGCATCGTCGGCGTCGCCGCGATCTGGATCGGCACCGCCGGTGTCATCGGGCTACTTGCGCTGGTCTCGCTCATCGCCGCACTCTATGCGGTGCGTCTGCCTGAAGTTTCGCAATAAAGGAAGTTCTATGGAAACCGCCATCGCCTTCGGCCCGGTACCTTCGCGTCGCCTCGGCCGCAGCCTCGGTATCAACAACATCCCGCCCAAACACTGCAGCTACGCCTGTCGTTACTGCCAGGTGGGCGGGACGACCGACCGCACCATCGAACGGCGTGCCTTCTACAGCACAGCGGAGATCGTCGCGGCTGTGGAGCGGCAGGTAGAACAGAGCCGCGAACACGGCGAGCCCATCGACTACCTCACCTTCGTCCCCGACGGCGAGCCGACCCTGGATCTGAACCTCGGTGCATCCATCGATGCGCTCAGACCGCTGGGCATTCCCATTGCGGTGATCACCAACGCCTCGCTGCTTTGGGATGAAGAGGTACGCGCGGCGTTACAGCTGGCCGACTGGGTGTCGCTCAAGGTCGACAGCGTGGATGAGCACACCTGGCGGCGGGTCAACCGGCCCTACCATGAACTGACACTCAAACAGGTTTTGGCCGGCATGGAGCGCTTCGCCCAAGCGTTCACCGGCACCCTGGTGAGCGAGACCATGCTGCTGGCCGGCATCAACGACGACCAAGCGGGGGTGGCCCAGGTGGCAGACTTCCTTGCCTCACTGCCGCTCGACACCGCCTATCTCGCGGTCCCTACCCGCCCGACCGAGGACAAGGCGGTACACGGCCCCGACGAGCGCACCCTCACCCGCGCCTGGCAACAGTTCACCGACCGGCTGAAAAAGGTCGAGCTGCTCATCGGCTACGAGGGCGATGCCTTCGCCGCCAGCGGCGATACCACTGCAGACATCCTCAGCATCAGTGCGGTGCATCCATTGCGCCACTCGGCACTACTGGAACTGCTCAAGCGCAACAACGCAGAGTGGGCAACGGTGCAAGCGTTGCTCGATAACGGGCAACTGCGTGAAGTGAGCTATGGCGGCGAGACCTTCTATGCGCGCCGACTGAAGTGACATTGCTGCCTGGTATGCCGGACTCGTTTCGGCATCGACGCCAGCGTACGGATGGATTCCGGCTCAAGGCCGGAATGACAAGGATGGCATCATGCCGGACTTGACCCGGCATCCATGCTTCGACATCCACAGAAGCGTAAGGATGGATCCCGACGCAGCGCGTAGTTTGGGGTTCGCAAGCTCACCCCAGCCTACGGGCTCACTCTCTTCCCCCTCATCGGTGCAAGCGTATAAATCCCTGTCAGGCACTCATCCCCTCTTCGACCGCTTCTGCCGATGCGGAGAAACGCTCCCATACCTTTTCGTGGAAGAAGTAGGCGACGGTGTTGACCACCGGCTCCACCAGGGCGATGGCGCCACCGACGGCGATGCTGCCGGTCATGAGGTAACCGACGGAGAACGCCACGCTGAAGTGTACGGCTGCAAACGATGCGGTCTTAGCCATGGTTTTGCCCTCTTTTGATTGATCCATGGTTGGAGTCTGGCGCAGAGAGCATGATTTTTGAAATCGTTTATACAAAAACATTCAGAAGGTTACATCTATTAATCAAACGAGGTGATTGTGGCTGTCTCACTCACCGCGATGCGGCGCCCGCGGTGTGCCCAATGAAGCTGTAAGATTAAGGGGCGCCATATACTGGCCATGCCCGCCGCATGATGACGCACGTGGGTTGCTACGAACGAACAGCGTTAACCGATGCGCAGTGTATCCAGCAGCGACGACAGGTCCGTCAAACTCTTCCCCCGCTCGTCGGCAATTGCCCCGGAGGGTGCATTGAGCGCCCCTGCGGCAACCGGGCGGCTGCAATCCTGCAGGAATAGCCCCAGCGGTATCCTGCCGTCACGCTGGAGGATCCGCTCGAAGCAGGCGGCGCGTACCGCGGCCACTTCATCGTCCCCGGCATCTGCCGGGATAGTCGTCGTGTGACCCGCCTCCGCCACATCATAGAGGCGCGGCAACCCGGTTTCGGGATCGCTGCCGCTGTACCAGTCGCGGGTATTGATGTCGTTGTAGGTGGGGCAGGGCTGGAGCACTTCGAGGATCGCGCTGCCGGGATGGCGGATCGCTTCGGTCAGCAGGCGGATCAGCTGCGTCACATCAAAGGCGTAACCACGACCGATCCAGCTATAGCCGCTTGCCACGGCCAGGCTCAGCGGGTCGAGTGCGGCCAGCTCGGTGGGGGCGGCCATGGAGCGGGTCTGTTCGCCCTGCTTGAGGGTCGGTGCCCCCTGCCCCTTGGTCAGGCCATAGACGCCGTTATTGAAGAGGATGTAGGTCAGGTCCACATTGCGCCGGGCGGCGTTGACGAAGTGGCCGGCGCCGATGGAGAGGCCGTCGCCGTCGCCGCCGACGGCGAGCACTGTCAGCGCCGGGTTGGCCAGTTTGGCTCCCATAGCAAAGGGGAGCGCCCGACCGTGCAGGGTGTGGATGCCGTTAGTGGAGAGATAGTAGGGGGTCTTGCCGGAACAGCCGATGCCGCCGAATACCGCCACCTGGTCGTGGGGCAGCACCAGCTCGGCCAGCGCTCCCTGGATCGCGCGCAGGATGCCGAAGTTACCGCAACCGGGGCACCAATCGCTGGGCTGGGGTGCGGCGTAGTCCTTGGGTTTTATCGTCCGCTCTTTAGTCATTTATCGCTCACTCCCAGGGGTTGCGCAGCACCATGCGCCGCCCGCCTTCACCGGCGAGGATACTTCGCAGGGCATCGGCCAGGGCGTCGCCGCAAACGGGTCGACCGCTGTATTTGACGATCAGGTGTTCGCTGCGCAGCCCGGTCTGTTCGCGCAGCAGTGCATTGAACTGGCCGGAGAGGTTCTCCTCCACCACCACGCGGGTTGGCGACCGCTCCCACTCGGTCCGTATCGCCTCGACGGGAAAGGGCCAGAGCAACCGCACCGACATTACCCGTACCCGCCACCCCTCGTGCCGCAACCGCTCGGCGGCATCGAGCAGGGCGCCGCGGGTGGAGCCCCAGCCGATGAGCAGCAGCGGCGCGTCCTCTTCACCATCGCAGCGGATCTGCTCCGCCAGCGGCAACTCTCGCGGGATCGCCGCGAGCCGGGCGGCGCGCTTCTCCATCATCCGTTCGCGCAGCTCCGGGTTTTCTGTCACCAGGCCGGTCTCGTCGTGCTCCACCCCGGTCTGCCAGTGCTGGCAACCGGGCGGCCCTAGCAGCGCGCGGGGCGAGATGCCATCCTCGTCGAGCCGGAAGGGGCGCAACCTCTCGCCCGCGGCATTCGCCTCGCAGCGCTCGCCGCGGTCGACCGCCACCGCAGCGCTATCGAGATCGGTAATGGTTTCGTAGCGGCTGGTCAGGTGCTTGTCCAGCAGGTGGAGTACCGGCAACTGGTAGCGCTCGGCGTAGTTGAAGGCATACATGGCGTCATAGAAGGCCTGCTCCACGCTGCCCGAGGCGATCACCATACGCGGAAACTCGCCGTGGCCGGCGTGGATGGCGAACTGCAGGTCGCCCTGCTCGGTGCGGGTGGGCATACCGGTGGAGGGGCCGCCGCGCTGGTAGTGGGTCACCACCAGCGGCACCTCGTTCATGCCGGCCCAGCCCAGCCCCTCGCTCATCAGAGAAAGCCCCGGCCCGGAGGTGGCGGTGGCCGCACGCACACCGGTGAGCGCCGCCCCGGCGGCGAGGGTAATCGCGGCGATCTCATCCTCCGTCTGCACCACCTGCGGGGCGTAGGGTGTGCCGTCGCGCCGCTGCAGCGAAGGGTGCGCCTCGAGAAAGGTGCTCTCGTCGGTGGCGGGGCTGATGGGGTAGTAGCTCTGCAGCCCCAGACCGGCGGCGAGCTTGCCCAGCGCCACACTCTGGCAGGCGTTGAGCAGCAGTCGTCCCGGCTTGGCGTCGGTCGGCAGCAGGGGGGGGCGCGGTCCGGGGTGTACCGCGACCAGACGGCAGGCCAGCTCCACCGCCAGCCGATTCTGCTTCAAGCGGGTTTCATTGTGCTGGAAGTGTTGCCGCACCGCCTCCGCCACGATCTGTTCGTCGATGCCGCAGAGCAGTGCAGAGATGGTGACGCCGAGGGTGTTGCGCAGCCGCTCTACGGCCTTGCCCTTGGTGCCGAGTGCTTCGGCCAGTTCACCGAGCAATCGTTTAACCGGGATGGCATAGGCGCGTACCCCTTCGGCCTCCCGCTGCGCCAACAACTGCTCCACCCTCGGCGTATCACCGAGGCGACGCTTCAGTTCCGGGTCGAGATAGACGAGTTTGTCGGCGCGGCTATCGCCCAGTGACTCATCGAACAGCACCGTGCCGCCCGGGGCGAGCATGGGCAGGTGGCGAAAGAGGGATTCGGCATCGAGGGCGAGCAGCAGGTCGGGCCGCTCGCTGACACTTTCGGGCGTGACTCCGGCAACGGCGACATCCACATAGCTGTGGCGCCCCTTGATGTTGGAGTGGTATTCGCGCCGCACCGCCACAGACTGGCCGGCCAGCATGCAGGCGCGGGCGAAGAGGTGGGCGGCGGTATCGATACCACTCCCCTGCGCCCCGCCCAGGCGCCAATTCAGAGTGGCTTCGGTTGCGTCCAACGGTGATCCTGATTTTCCTGTGAAACCATCCATTCTAACCCAAGAACCCCCGTAAAGCAGCGCACTGGGACACAGGCCAGGGCAACCGCATACTTTGTCATCGCTGGTGTAAGCCCTTGATTTATGGTCGTCTGCCGCATGGACGCGGCAGTCGAGCCTCCAGGGAGGGATTCACGGCGTACCGTAAATCAAGGGCTTACACTAGCTGTACGCGGGGTGTTATGTAAGTATGCGCTCACCCTGGGACACAGGCTTGAGGGATATAGCCAGCCGCTATCGAAGGCGGGGTTTTACCTGAAAATCTCAATTCCACAAACCCCTACTAACTATGGTGTGATAGGGGCGAATAAGCTTGGTACTTATTCGGCTTTGGTCGCAGCGCCTGCGCGGATTCGATACCTCGACGCCCGCGGTACGGTCCTGTGACTCATACAGCAACACCCCGATGCTATTGGCAAAATACATTAAGGAGTTTAGCCATGAAAGGAACCCCCTCACTGATTTTTGGTGCCGTACTCTTTGCGGCGACGGGCACTGCCCTTGCCCAGGAGCCTATTCAACCGATCGAGCCTGTCAAGGAGGTCAACCTCGCTCAGGTGGAGCTGGGCAAGAAGCTCTACTTCGACCCGCGACTCTCCAAGTCCGGCTTTATCTCCTGTAACTCCTGCCACAACCTCAGCATGGGCGGCACGGACAACATCCCAACCTCCATCGGCCACGGCTGGCAGGAGGGACCGATCAACTCCCCCACCGTGCTCAACTCCAGCCTCAGCGTGGCGCAGTTCTGGGACGGTCGCGCTGCGGACCTGAAGGAGCAGGCCGGCGGCCCCATCGCCAACCCGGGCGAGATGGCCTTCAGCCACACCCTGGCCATCGATGTACTGGAGTCGATCCCCGGCTACCGGCGTGAGTTCAAGCAGGTCTTCGGCACCGATGAGATCAACATCGATCAGGTCACCCAGGCCATCGCCGAGTTCGAAGAGACCCTGGTCACCCCCAACTCCCGTTTCGATCTCTGGCTGCTGGGTGATGAGGATGCGATCAACGACAAAGAGCTGGCCGGCTACCGCCTGTTCAAAACCAGCGGCTGTGTCGCCTGCCACCAGGGCCAGGCCGTGGGCGGCACCTCGTTCCAGAAGATGGGCGTCATGGAGCCCTACCAGACCCACAACAAGGTCGAGGGCCGCGCCGCCGTCACCGGCAAGGATGCAGACCGCTTCAAATTCAAGGTGCCGACTCTGCGTAATGTGGAGCTGACCTACCCCTACTTCCACGACGGCGCGGCGGACACCCTGACCGAGGCGGTGGATATCATGGGGCGGCTACAGCTGGGCAAAAAGTTCACCAAGGAGGAGAACGCGCAGATCGTCGCCTTCCTCAAGACCCTCACCGGCGAACAGCCCAGCTTCCAGCTGCCGCTCCTGCCGCCGTCCGGGGATGAGACCCCGCGTCCGACGCCGTTCGACTAAACGCGCGTTCAGCAGGGGAAATGAGAAGGGCCGCATTCGCGGCCCTTTTTAGTTCCGCGGTGCCTGTTCACGGAAAAGATCTTAACGCAGAGGACGCAGAGGCCGCAGAGAAAGAAAAACATCTGGAAACGATGCCTCTGAGCCGTCATTGCGAGCAACGCGAAGCAATCTCACTGCGTAACGAAACCCGATCGCTTTGGGCGCTCGCAGTGACACACCCCCTTAACTCAACGAAACTATGCCAAGGGGTGGGTAGTGACAAAACCGTCTCAATAGTTGAGGTTGATGGTGATGGCGCTGCCGCCCTCCTCCAGGGTAAAACGGGCATCGTCAAAGTCGGGCGGACCGCTCACCTCGGGGTTGGTGCTGAGGCCGTAGCCCTCGGTGGGGACCATACCGAGAAAGCGGTTCATCTTACCGTCGTCGTTATCGTCGTGATAGACGATGATGCCGTAGTCGCCGGCATCCAATTCATTAAAGGTGAAAGTGACGCTGCCTGCCTCTGCCACCTGGTTGGCGCTGCGGAAGACCTTCTCTTCGTCACGAAAGTTTTCCGGGTCGTTGTAGAGGGCCAGGCGGATATGGCCTTTGCTGTTTTCGATGCCGACTATCGTCACCGTCAACTCTGCTGCAGTCGCCTGTGCCCCGACCACGGCCAACACCAATCCGATCATCCACTTCATGTTCGTTACCTTTTTCGCACACTCTGTGCTTTACAGAATATCGTTTCTGACACAAAAAGAGCCGCGGGCCTATCCCCGCGGCTCTGCTTCATACCTCTGCAGGCCCGAGATTACAACGCCTTTTTGCAGAAGTACCAGTCGGTGCACTCATAGCCCTCATCCATGCGCGCCTCGGCCTCGGCCACACCGGCAGGCGGCGGTACGATCACCTTATCGCCCGGCTGCCAGCCCTCGGGGGTGGCGACCTTGTGCTCATCGGAGGTCTGCAGCGCCTGCACCAGACGCAGAAACTCCGGAATGGAGCGACCGTTGGTCATCGGGTAGTAGACCATGGCGCGCAAAATCCCATCGGGGTCGATGATGAAGGTGGCGCGAACCGCCGAGGTGTCGGAGGCGCCCGGCTGGATCATACCGTAGGCCTTGGCCACCTGCATGGAGAGGTCGGCGATGATGGGGAAGGGGATCTCCACACCGAACTTCTCCTTGATGTTGCGCACCCAGGCGACGTGGGAGTGCTGGCTGTCGATGGACAGCCCCAGCAGCTCGGCACCGATGGCTTGGAACTGCTCATGGGCCTTGGCAAAGGCCATGAATTCGGTGGTGCAGACCGGGGTGAAGTCCGCCGGGTGGGAGAACAGCACCAGCCACTGGCCCTTGTAGTCCTCCAGCCTCTTCACCCCGTGGGTGGTGGGCGCCTCGAAGGCGGGGGCCGGTTCGTTGATACGCGGCATCGCGGGTACGGCATTCTCAGTTTGGTTTTCCATGATCTTTCTCCTGTTTCGCTCTGGTATTGGGGAGGTATCGGAAAGGCCGGCTCTCGCTCATTGCCTGTCCGTTGCGAAGAATACTAGCGATCACTGACTCGTTTGTTAAATCGTTTAATTCGATACCTTTGATTGCTGTAAACTATCAAAACTAGAGCCCCGCTTGACACCGCGGCGACCCGGGCCTAGATTCACCCCTCTTTCCATACCAACATCAGGCTTGATGCGCCGAACACTACTGACACTGCTGGCTGTGATCACCCTGCTCACCCAGTGGGGGTTGGCGGCGCACGCCTATCACGACCATGATTCGCCTCAGGGCCATGACGGTACGGTGTGCGAGATCTGCATCAGCGCCGCCGGCCACGCTGCCGCCTCACCGGCCACGCAGAGACTCCCGTCCATCCACGGCAGCGACACGCCGTTGCGCCACGCCAGCGTGGGCTACGTCGTGCTCACACCGCGCCACTACGCCACCCGCGCCCCACCCGCCTCTCTCTAATCGCAACCCGACTTTGTTGACTATTCCCATCTGCGGAGGCACCCGAGGTGCGCCGCACCCATGCGTTTGGAGAAAAACATGTTCAAGCAATCCCCGTTAGCGCTGGCCGTTGCGGCCAGCCTGTTCGTCAGCACCACCCACGCCGCCGGCGAGTTCAACCCCGATATCAGCCTGATCCTCGATGGCCGTTACCAGAGCTACGACAACGACAGCGAGTACGAACTGCCCGGCTTCATGCTCGGCGGCGAGGCCGGTCGCGGCGGCAAGGGCTTCCTGCTCGGCCACAACGAGCTGGTGATGAGCGCCAATATCGACGATATGTACTACGGCAAGATGACCACCGTGATCGCCGACCACGACGGCGAGACCGAGGTGGAGCTGGAGGAGGCCTTTATCGAGACCCTGGGGCTCGGCGGCGGTGCGGCGGTAAAGGCCGGCCGCTTCTTCTCCGGCATCGGCTACCTCAACAGCCAACACCCCCACAGCTGGGACTTTGCCGATGCGCCGCTGGTCTACCAGGGGCTGTTCGGCGGCGCGCTGCGCGATGACGGTGTGCAGCTAAGTTGGGTCGCCCCCACCGCCAGCTATCTCAAGCTGGGCGTCGAGGCGACCCGCGGCGCACAGTTCCCTGCCGGCGGCAGTGCCAACGACGGCGCCGGCGCCGCGGTCGCCTTTGTGAAGATCGGCGGCGATGTCGGCGTCGGCCACGCCTGGCAACTGGGTCTCTCCCGCTGGCAGGCCGATGTGGAGGAGCGCGAAAGCGGCGGTGGTCACGCCCACGGCGGCGAAACAGCCCACATCCACTACAGCGGCGACAGCGATGTCTCCGGCATCGACTTCGTCTGGAAGTGGGCTCCCAATGGCAACTCCACGGGACAGAACCTTACCTTCCAGGCTGAGTATTTTGTGCGCAACGAAAAGGGCGAGGTAGAGTTCGCCCACGATACCGAATCAGGCAGCGCAGCACTCGATGGCGAGCAGACAGGCTGGTACGCCCAGGCGGTCTACCAGTTCATGCCGCGCTGGCGCGTCGGCCTGCGCTACGACCAGCTGGAGGCGGACAACAAACTGAGCGACTACGCACTCACCGGCATCGACGCCGAGGAGTTCGCCCACGAGACCGGGCTGGATACCGAGGGGCACGACCCGAGCCGCACCACCGTAATGCTCGACTACTCGCGCAGCGAGTACAGCCGCATCCGTCTGCAGGTGGCACAGGACGACTCCTACGAGGAGAGCGACACCATCGTCACCCTGCAATACGTAATGAGCATCGGTGCCCACGGCGCACACCAATTTTAAGGAGGTGTTATGAAACGGATTCTCACACTCATCACCCTGCTGGCCGCCGCCTCCCCGGCGGCGGCCGGCCTCGATGTGTTCGCCTGCGAACCTGAGTGGGCTGCACTGGCCGAGGAGTTGGGCGGCGACAAGGTATCGGTCTACAGCGCCACCACCGCCCGGCAGGACCCGCACCACATCCAGGCCCGCCCCAGCCTGATCGCCAAGGTGCGCCGCGCCGATCTGGTGGTCTGCAGCGGTGCCGAGCTGGAGGTGGGCTGGTTGCCGATGCTGCTGCGCCAGGCGCGTAACCCGGCGGTGTTGCCGGGGCGGCCCGGCCACTTCGAGGCCTCGACTTTCGTCGAGCGACTGGAGGTGCCCACCGAACTGGACCGCAGCGAGGGCGACGTGCACGCCGCGGGCAACCCGCACGTCCATCTCGACCCGCACCGCATCGCCAGCATCGCCGAGGCACTGGCCGAACGGCTGGCCGAGCTCGACCCGAAGCAGGCCGACTGGTATCGCCAGCGCCACAGCGATTTTGCCCAGCGCTGGCAAGCGGCCATCGCCCGCTGGGAGCAGCAGGCCGTCCCGCTCAAGGGCGCGCGCTTTGTGGTCCACCACAAGGACTGGGTCTACCTGTTCGACTGGCTGGGCATTAACGAGGCGGGCACACTTGAGCCCAAGCCGGGGCTGCCCACCAGCGTCGGTCACCTGGCCGGACTCAAGCGCGAGCTGGGCCGGGAGCCGGCTGCGGCGATCCTCCACACCGCCTACCAGAGCGACCGGGCGGCGCGACGGCTGTCGCAGATGAGCGGTATCCCAGTGGTGGCCCTGCCCTATACCGTGGGCGGCAGTGAGCGGGCCGGTGATCTTGTCGGCCTGTTCGACGACACCCTCGACAAGCTGCTCGCAGCGCTGCGATGAACTGGGAGGCGCTGGATCTCACCATCCTCGGCCCGGCCTTTGTCGCCGGGCTGTTGGTGGTATCCACCCACGTACCGCTGGGGCGCCGGGTACTGGCGCGGGGGATCATCTTCCTTGATCTGGCCCTGGCGCAGATCGCCGGGCTGGGCCTCATCGCCGCCCACAGTTTCGACTGGGAACCGGGCGGCTGGCAGGTGCAGGCGGTGGCGCTCGCCTCGGCGCTGCTCGGCGCCGTCCTGCTGCACCAGAGCGAAAAACGCTGGCCGGAGATCCAGGAGGCGCTCATCGGCAGCCTCTTCGTGCTCGCCTCCAGCGGCGGCATTCTGCTGCTGGCGAGCAACCCCCACGGCGGCGAACACCTCAAGGAGTTGCTGGTGGGACAGGTGCTATGGGTCGGCTACGAGCAGCTGCTCCCCGTGGCGCTGCTCTACGTTCCGGTGCTGGGGGCGATGGTGGCGCTGCGTCGTCACCGCTCCTCGTTACCGTTCTATCTGCTGTTCGCCCTCAGCATTACCGCTTCGGTCCAGCTGGTGGGAGTCTATCTGGTCTTCGCCACCCTGATCCTCCCGGCACTGGCGGTACGCCGACAGCCCCGCTACGCCACCGCCGTGGGCTATCTCGTCGGCCTCCTCGGCTACGCCCTGGGGCTTGCCCTGGCGGCGCTGCTGGATCTGCCCGCCGGCGCCACCGTAGTCTACACCCTAGCCCTCTGCGCACTGCTTACCGCATGGCTGTCGCGGCGAGCGCAGACAGTCCCCTCCCCCCTGTAGTCCATACACCGACAAAAAGAGAGCCGGAAACTCCCATACCGCCGGGGCGCCTCGGTCCCTACTGTTACACCATGGCAATTTCGCTGTGAGAGATGTAACGAGACCCAAAGGAGAGAACCATGGACGCCCTGTTCCAGCAGTTCCGTAACCTCAAAATCGGGGTAAAGACCCTGATTGCTCCGGCTGTTTTCCTGCTGCTGATGCTGATCATCGGTGGTGTCACCTACTCCAACCTTGGTGAGATCAACACCGAGGTGACCGGGATCACCCAGGACCTGGCGCCGGACTCCGGCACCGCCTCGGATATGATGCGCCAGGTCTACCGCAAACGCCTGGTGGTCAAGGACTACTTGCAAGGTGGCGGCGAGCAGGCCATCGCCGACTTCGACCAGGCCGAGCAGGGGTTTTCACAGCTGCTGCAGAGGGCACACACCGATATCGGCCATCCGGATCGGGTGGCGCTCATCAAAGAGATCGAGGCCTTCAACAATGAGTACACCCGCACCTTCCACGATGTGGTGGTCACCAACATGCGCAAGCGCAATGAGCTGGTGGAGAACGTGCTCAACGTCAAGGGGCCGGTCGTTGAAAAGAGCCTCTCCGAGATCATGGAGACCGCTTTCGGCAGCGGCGATGCCGACTCCGCACTCCAGGCCAGTATTGCGCAGCGGCACCTGCTGCTGGCACGTCTCTACGTCTTTCGTTACCTGGTGGACAACGACAAAACCCTGCGGCAGCGGGCAAACGAGGAGTTGCGCCAAACCCAGGAGTCACTTGAGGTGATGCTCTCGTACATACAAAACCCCGAGTACCGTCGCCTGACCGTCGCAGCCCAGGAGGCGATGGACGACTACCAAAAGGGCTTCGCCGAAGTCGAACAGGCAATCGTGGCGCGCAACAACGGTGTTGAGAACATCCTCGACAAACGCGGTCCGGTGATGGCACAGGATGCGACCGACCTGCAACAGAGCGTCTTCGCCTCACTCAAAGAGCAGGGCGAGGTCGTCGAGGGTGTCATCGACACCACCAGCGGTGTCATCATCGGCCTCACCCTCATCGCCGCCATCGCCGGCCTGGCGATCACCTTGCTGGTCTCCCGCGGCATCGTCACCCCCATCCGCCAGACCAACGCCATGCTGCGCGACATCGCCGAGGGCGAAGGGGACCTGACCAAGCGCGTGACGGTCAATAGCCGCGACGAGATCGGTGAGCTGGGTGACAACTTCAACGCCTTCGTGGAGAAGCTCCACGGCATCATAGGCCACATCGCCGCCTCCACCGACCAGGTCGCCACCGCCGCCGAAGAGCTCTCCGCCGTGACCGAGCAGACCAGCGCCGGGGTTCAGCAGCAGGGGGCCGAGACCGAACAGGTGGCCACCGCCATGAACGAAATGGACGCCACCGTGCGTGAGGTGGCCCGCAGCGCCGAGGAGGCCTCCAGCGCCGCCAATGAGGCCAACGGCGAAACCGAAAAGGGCAACGCCGTGGTCAAATCGACCATCAGCTCCATCGGCAACCTCGCCCGCGAGGTGCAGAACTCCGCCGACGTCATCGGCAAGCTGCGCGGCGACAGCGAAAACATCAGCACCGTGCTGGATGTGATCAAGGGCATCGCCGAGCAGACCAACCTGCTGGCCCTCAACGCCGCCATCGAGGCGGCCCGTGCCGGCGAGCAGGGACGCGGCTTTGCCGTGGTGGCCGATGAGGTACGCACCCTGGCCCAGCGCACTCAGGACTCCACCACCGAGATCGAAGAGCTGATCGCGGCACTGCAAAGCGGGGCCCAACAAGCGGTCGGCGCGATGGAGACCAGCCGCGAGCTGGCCACCGCTACGGTGGATCAGGCCGAGGAGGCCGACCAGGCGCTCGATAGCATCAGCCGCGCGGTCGGGACGATTCTGGAGATGAACACCCAGATCGCCAGCGCCGCCGAGCAGCAGTCGACCACCTCCGATGAGATCAACCGCAATGTGAGCAACATTCAAGGGGTCTCGGAGCAGACCGCCGCCGGGGCCGAACAGACCGCCTCCTCCAGCACCGAACTGAGCAAGCTGGGCGAGGAGCTGCGTCAGATGGTCGGCCAGTTCAAACTTTAAGCCATCCCCCTGACCATCAGAGGGTGGTCAGGGGCCCCGCGGCAACAGGCGCGCCGAGTACACACCACCCCCGCCTCTGCTCAGGGCAACCTCATATTTCTCCACGTCCGGTGCAAGCCGTACTCAGGGCGTGACTTATGTTACGCCCTCCTCCTGCCCCTCTCCTACCGCTACCAAAGCTCTACCGCCAGATAGAGCAGCAGACCAATAAGCCCCAGCCAGACACCGGCCAGCGGCTCCCCCGTGGGCAGTGGCACCCCGCGACGCCACCCCTGCCAAAGCGGCAGATGCCACAACGGCAGACGCAGCGGCCTCAGCCACCACTGTCGCGCGGCCAGCGCCCAGGCGGCCAGATCACCGTTGGGCCAGGGCGGCAAGGGGTAACGCCACAGCGCGCCAAGCAGCGGCAGCGCCAGAAGCAGCGGCCAGAGCAGACTCCACAGCGCCACTTCCGGCGCCCCATCCAGCAGCCAAAACGCTGCCAACCCGCCCCCAGCGAGCCCCCCCGGCAGCAGCACCGCCCAGCCCGCCAACGCCGCCGGTGGTGAACCTGCGGCGGCCCCCCGCTCCTGCCACAGCCGCAGCATAAACTGCCCCAGCAGCAGCGCCGTGGCTGCCGCCACCAGGGTCAGCACCCAACCCAACCATGCCGGCTGCTGCGCCAGCGCCGCCTTCAGCGCGCTCTTGGCCACCCCGCCGCCAGTGAGCGGCGCCCCGGCCAGACTCAGACAGAGCAGCCCCATTATCGGCAACAGAAACATCGCGCTCCCGCCGCGAACCAATCCCACACCGAGAAACAGCGCCCCTTTGGTCAGTGCGTGGTGCAGCGCATAGAGCAGCAACACCGGCGACAGCACCGCCCACAACTCCGGCTGCCACAAGGCCAGCCCCACCAGCGCACTGAGAAGCCCCATATGGCTGACCGAGGAGTAGGCCAGCACCGCCTTACTGTCGCGTTGGGCAAGGCCGTAGAACACGGCCAACAGCGCCCCGGCCAGCCCCAGACCCAGCAGCCACGGCCCCGCCGCCAGCGCCGTTTCGCCCAGCGGCAGAAAGCGCATCCACCCCAACAGCCCCGCCTTGATCATCGCCCCGCTGAGCACCGCACTGGCGGCTACCGGCGCCGCGGTGTGGGCCAGCGGCAACCAAACATGCAGCCCCAACAGGCCCGCCTTGACGCCAAAGCCGGCCAACAGCAGGGCGACGGTCACCCCCTGCCACGACGCATCCACCAGCGCCACACGCACCAGCGCCAACTCCGCCACCCCATTGGCGGCCCCCACCGCCAACAACATCCCGGCCAGCACCAGCCCCTCCCCCAACACCACCATCAGCAGATAGACCCAACCGGCCTGGCGCGCCTGCGCCCTGCCGCTGTGCAGAATCAAGGGCCAGGAGGCGAAACTCATGAGGGTGAAAAAGAGATAGAACCCCACCGCGTCCGCCGCCAACACCAGGCCGAAATTGCCCGCCATCGCCAGCAACCAGAACAGACTGAAGCGTTTGGCCCCGGGGTCGCCGCGCAGGCTGTCACGGGCATAGAGGCTCGCCGCCAACCACAGCAGCGCCGAGAGCAGCAGAAAGACCCGCCCGATCCCGTCCAGCTCCAGACTCAAACCCAGCAACACGCCGGGCCAATCGAGCCGGCTGCCCGAGGGCAGCCACACCGCGCTCAACAGCGCCGGCAGCGCAGCCAACGGTAGCAGGGTTGCCAGAGTCCGCCCGCCACAGCGCAGCCCCGGCACCAGCGCCAGCAGTAGCGGCACGAGCAGGGTTGCTGACAGCAGCACACTCATCGGAAGTACTCCCGCCTGACGATAAACTCCGCCCAGCCCAACGGGCTGCTCGCCAGCCCGGCAAAGAGCCCGGTCAGGAGTGCCGCCAGCGCCACGAATAGCGTCGGCAGCAGCAGGGCCAGCGAGGTTTCATGCCGACTGGCAAACCGCGACGGGCGCTGCGCCTCGGCTGACGGCGCACGCAACCAGACACGGTGCAGCAGTGGCAGAAAATAGGCGGCATTAAGCACACTGCTCAGCGCCAACACCGCGACCCAACCCCCCTGTCCCGCCTCCATCGCACCCAACCCCAGATACCACTTACTGACAAAGCCGGCCATCGGCGGCAGCCCGATCATCCCCAGCGCCCCCAGGGTGAAGGCGAACATGGTCAGGGGCATGCGCCGCCCTACACCGTCCATCTCCGAGATCGTGTGCACCCCCAGCGTCTCGGCCAGATTACCGGCGCAGAAGAAGAGGGTGATCTTCATCAACCCCTGATGCACCAGATGCACCAGCCCGCCGATCAGCGCCAACGGCCCGGCCATCGCCACACCCAGGGTGATATAGGAGACCTGGCTGACGGTAGAGAAGGCGAGGCGTTTTTTGAGATCGTCCTGCCCCAGCGCGCGCAGCGAGCCCCAGATGATCGTCAGTGCCGCCAGCGCGGCGAGCAGCGGGGCGATGCCCAGCGCCACCGCCCGCTCGATCCCAATCACATCGTAGAGAATGCGCACGATACCGAAGGCTCCCGCCTTGACCACCGCCACCGCGTGCAGCAGCGCACTGACCGGCGCCGGGGCCACCATCGCCCGCGGCAACCAGCCGTGCAGCGGCACCAGCGCCGCTTTCACCCCGACACCCAGCAACAGCAGTGCAGCAACCCCTCGCCAGGTGGCCTCGCTCATCACCCCGGACGGGTCCGCCACCCCGCCCGGCACGAACACCACCGGCCCCAACAGAGTGTAGAGCCAGACCGTCCCCAACAGCAGCAGAGCACCGCCGGCCAGGGTATAGGCCAGGTAGACCGAACCGGCACGAAGCGCCTTGTCAGTACCCCGATGCACCACCAGAGGCCAGGTGGTCAGCGTGAGCAGTTCGAAAAAGAGTAGAAAGGTCAGCAGGTTGCCCGCCAGCGCCACCCCGGCCGTGGCGGAGACGCAGAGGCTGAAGAAACCGAAAAAACGGCTCCGGTGGGGCGCCCCCTCCAGATAGCCGATGGCGTAGATGGTGGTCACCAACCAGAGCACCGCCGAGAGGCTGAGGAACAGCAGAGCCAGTGAGTCGGCGCGCAGC
>JBNJGC010000031.1:0-21050 GCA_051747405.1 Pseudomonadota bacterium | reverse complement strand
TCTTCCTGGAGTCGGACGAAGAGTGCGAGACCTCCTACATGGACCGTGGCGGCAAGTACCAGGGCCAGCGCGGTGTCACCCTGCCTAAAACCTGAGCCGGTTCGCTCACGCTATGGTCTACCATCTCTGTCGCACGATTGAGCGTCGTTTCCGGTGGTGCGCGTGAGTGATCCGGTGCGGCTTTTCTGGTGGGGGTTCGCCTCCACCCTGCTGCTGAAACTCGCCCTAGCTGCGTGGCTGCCCCTCACTGGCGATGAGGTCTACTTCTATCTCTGGGGGCGTTACCCCGATTACGGCTTCTATGACCACCCGCCGCTGGTAGGGTGGGTACTAACGCTGCTGATGCAGGTCAGCGATGCGCAGTGGTGGTTGCGCCTGCCCGCTGTATTGCTGGGAAGTCTAATCGGCTTGAGCCTCTATCGAGTCAGTAAAGTGCGTCTTGGTCGTGAAAGGGCTGCACTGCTCGGGCTCGCCTATTTGCTGGCACCGATGAGTCTGGTGGCGGTACTGATCACCACCGACACGCTGCTCATCCTCTTCGGTTTCCTTTCGGCGCTTGCCCTTTGGCGGGCTCTGCAGCAGGGGACGGGGGGCTACCGCTGGTTTCTGCTCAGCGGGATGATGCTGGGGTTGGCATTTCTCTCCAAATACTTTGCCGTACTGCTGGGGCTTGTTTATGGCGTCTATTTGCTGTTGGTTCGTCCGGGCAGGCGCAATGCCCTGGGGCTGCTGCTGATACTTCTTGCAGTACTGCCTTTTGCCGCAGTCAATATTGTTTGGAACTATCAGCACTGCTGGAACAATATCCTGTTCAATATCTTCAACCGTCATAGCGAGCCGATGACGTGGCAGGGGCCGCTGCTCTATCTGGTTACGTTAAGCTACCTGCTCACTCCGGTGCTGCTTTGGTACGGGTGGCGCAGGCGCTGTCAGTGGCTCAAATCAGTGCGTGACGGTGAGCTATTCGGCTGGCTGTGGTTGTTACCGCTGGGGCTGTTTCTGCTGCTCTCGTGGAAGGCGAAAATCGGGCTGCATTGGCTGCTGACCTTTTACCCCTTCGTCTTTTTCTCACTGGTGGCGCTGTTTGATACGCAGCAACTACGCCGAACCGCGACTTTCATGGGGCTATTCTCTGCGTTGCATCTGCTCGCTGTGGTAGTGGTGCTGGTCTTGCCGGTGGAGCAGTGGAAATCGCGTCCGGGGCTCCAGTATGACTTGATGCTTGGAATGCATGCCGGTGAGCTATGGCAGGAACTTGAGCCGCTGGTGGGGGAGCGACTGCTCGCCACCACCAGTTATACCAAATCCGCCGTGCTTGAGTATGGCAGCAAGCAGCGCGTGGCGGTTTTCGGTAGCGGTTCGAAATACGCCCGGCAGGACGATATACTGACCGACTATCGTCAGGTCGAATCGGTGGCGCTGGTGTTGGAGCATGAGCACCAACTTGATGAGTATCGCGTCTTTTTCCGGGACACCACTACATACCGGGTTGTCCTACATGGTGTTAGCGTCCACCTGTTGTTGGGTGATGGCCTGCTCTATGAACGCTATCGTAGTCAGGTGCTGGAGCCGATACGCCAGCGCTATTATCGACTTCCGCAGTGGCTCCCCGTTGGGGGGTGCTATTTCTACCGGCGCTATTTTCCGCAACAGCAAATGGAGCACCTGCCCTGAAGATGCAGACTCTGAGAAAAACCATCAGCGGCTGGGGGCGCTACCCCATGGCGGCGTGTCAGCTGCGGCGCCCCGAGCGCCACGCCGAGCTCAGTGCGATCACCGACGGGGGGGTTGCCCGCGGTATGGGGCGCAGCTACGGCGATGCGGCTCTCAATGCCGATGGTCCGCTTCTGTTGACGGAGCGTTTGAATCGCTTTTGTGTATTTGATCCGCAGCAGGGGCGACTGATCGCCGAGGCGGGGACTACTCTTGCAGAGGTTCTGGAGTTGGTGGTACCTCAGGGGTGGTTTCCGCTAGTGACGCCGGGGACACGGTTTGTCACTCTGGGCGGCTGTATCGCCGCCGATGTCCATGGCAAGAACCACCACCGTGATGGCGGCTTTGCACAGAGCGTTGAGGGGTTTGAGCTGTTTGGTGCTGATGGGCAGGTTTACCGTTGCTCACCAGAGGACAATACCGAACTCTTCCGCGCGACACTGGGTGGTATGGGTCTGACTGGTGCCATCGGCGATGTAACGCTGCAGTTACAGCCGGTTGAGTCGGCCTATATTCGAGCCCGCCATACCCCCGCCGATGATCTGGAGCAGGCACTGCATCTGCTCGCGGATGAGGAGCACGATGCTCGCTATACTGTGGCTTGGATCGACCTGGCCAGCGGAGGAAGAGGACTCGGGCGCAGTGTGGTGATGGCGGGTGAGCACGCCACAAAGGATGAGTTGACCGCTGGTGGCAGCGAACCGCTGCAGCTGCCAAAGCGCGGCAGGCGCAACGTCCCTGTCGATATGCCGGGTTGGTTGCTCAATCCGCTAAGCATCCGAGCTTTCAATGCACTCTATTACCGCCTTGAGGGGCGTAAGCGCCAGCCCTTCATCACCGATTATGAGCGGTTTTTCTATCCGTTGGATGCACTGGGAAGCTGGAATCGGCTCTACGGCAAACAGGGTTTTTTGCAGTATCAGTGCGTGGTACCGGAAGCGACGGCAGCAACCGCGTTGCGGCAACTTCTTGAGCGCCTGCGGAGCAGTGGTCATGCTGCCTTTCTCGGCGTGCTCAAGCGGCTTGGTGCGGAAGGTGAAGGGTACCTCTCCTTTCCCATGCCGGGCTATACGCTCGCCATGGACCTGCCCATGCGCGGCGACAACACCTTGGCGTTGATGGAGCGGCTCGATGAGGTAGTGCTGGAGCACGGTGGCCGAGTCTATCTGGCCAAGGATGCCCGGCTCTCAGCGGAAAGCTTTCACCGTATGTATCCCCGCCTCAAACAGTGGCAGCAGGTCAAGGCACAATACGATCCGCAGGGGCGGGTACAGTCGAGTCTGTCGCGGCGCTTGCGCCTGGGGGGTGAAACGTGAAGGGGGCGGTGTTGATCCTGGGTGCCACTTCGGCGATTGCCCGTGGAACGGCCGCGGCGCTTGCTCGTCGCGGTTTTCCGCTCTATCTGGCCGGGCGCGACCTGCCCGAGTTGGAACGTGATGCGGCGGATCTTCAGCTGCGTTACGGCGTGAGCGTTCATTGCGGGCCCTTCGACGCGGAGCGCTATGCCGAGCATGGGCCGTTACTGGATCATGTGGTCGATACTGCCGGGCCTCTGGAGGGTGTGGTGGTGGCCTTCGGTTATCTCGGCTCGCAACAGCGGGCGGCAGAGGACTTCGGTGAGACGCTTGCCATCGTCCAGCGTAACTACCTGGGGGCGGTCTCGGTGCTGGATCTCTGCGCCCGCTACCTTGAGCAGCGAGGTCGCGGGTTTATCGCCGGCATCGCCTCGGTTGCCGGAGATCGCGGTCGCCAGAGCAACTACACCTACGGTTCCGCCAAGGGCGCCTTTGCCCTCTATCTCCAAGGCCTGCGCAACCGCTTGGCGTCCAGCGAAGTGGCGGTACTAACCATCAAACCCGGCTTTGTCGATACTGCCATGACCTACGGGATGCCAGGGCTTTTTCTGGTCGCATCCCCGCAAATGGTGGGGGAACGGATCGTCGGTGCGCTTGAGCGGCGCCGCGATGTGCTCTACGTTCCCTGGTTCTGGCGCTATATCATGCTTATTATCCAGCATATCCCAGAGCGTATCTTCAAAAGGCTCAAGCTGTGAACACCGGAACGGAGACCGGCGTGGTGGCCGCTTTCGACTTTGATGGCACGATCACCCGACGGGATACGCTGCTGGCGTTTCTGAACTTTATCGCCGGCCCGGTGCGGTTGGTGGGCAGTGCGCTACCGCTTTTGCCTACCCTTTCCGGCTATGCCGCAGGCTTGGTTAGCAATAGTGTGGCCAAGGAGCGGGTATTTCACCGCTTTTTGCACGGGCTGCCCGCCTCTCGTTACGAGGTGTTGGCGGAGCGCTTCGCCGCCGATCGTCTTCCTCAGATGGTCCGCCCCGAGGCGCTGGCACGCTTGGCTTGGCACAAGCAGCAGGGGCACCGCTGTGTGGTGATTTCCGCCTCACTGGAGGACTATGTTGCGCCATGGGCCAGGATGGTCGGCTTTGATGCGGTATTGGCCACCGGCTTACGCCGTTTGGCTGACGGGCGCGTAGAGGGGCGCTATGCAGGGAGTAACTGCTACGGCGCGGAAAAGGTTCGACGCCTGCTGGAGTGGTGGGGGGAGAAGCCTGCAGTACTCTACGCTTACGGTGATAGTCGCGGTGATCGCGAGCTGCTGGCGGTCGCCGATCACGCCTACTACCGATGTATGCCGGGAGGAAGTGATGAGCACTAAACCTTTTGCACTGCTGCGGCTGATGCGCCCGCACCAGTGGCTGAAAAACGGTTTTGTCTTTGTCGGCCTGCTCTTTGGTCATGCCTGGGGGGATATCGACACACTGACTGCGGTGCTGATGGCGGCAGCGGCCTTCTGCCTGGTTTCCAGTGCTATCTATGTGATCAATGATTTGAGTGATCGTGAGGCTGACCGCCTGCACCCAAAAAAGTGTCATCGTCCTCTCGCAGCAGGTGTGGTGAGTCCCGCGCTGGCGATGGTGCTTGGGGTTTTCTTGGCGGCTACCGGATTGTTACTGGCGGCACAGGCCTCCCTAACAGTGCTCTATATCGTGCTCGGTTATGCAGTGATGAATCTGCTTTACAGCTGGCGGCTGAAGCAGGTGGTGATCTTGGATGTGTTTATCATCGCGGCCGGCTTCATGCTACGGATTCTCGCCGGTACAGTCGGTGTCGGTATCCCCCCCTCCTCCTGGCTCTTATTGACCGGGCTTATGGTGACGCTGTTTCTCGGCTTCGTGAAACGCCGCTCCGAGCTGGCGGTACTCGAGGAGGGGGAGGTTGCGGCGCGGAAGGTGCTGCACAACTACTCAGTGCCTATGCTGGATCTCTTTATCGGGGTCTGTGCCGCAGGCGTGGTGATCGCTTACAGTCTCTACACCATGAGCGATGAGACAGTGACGATTCATCAGACGACAGATCTGGTCTACACCGTTCCCTTTGTCCTCTATGGTCTGTTTCGCTATCTCTATCGCACAATCGGGCTGGGTGCGGGAGAGGACCCGGCTAGCGATCTGCTGCGCGACCCGCATCTTTTGCTGACTGTATTGGGGTGGGGCGGCTTGACCATCTGGTTGTTGGCCTAATGGAGGCGAAAACAGGACACCAGCAGGGTATGGCCCGGGGGCGCAACGCGCTCGTTATATCTGTCGCACTGGCGGCAGTGGGCTATCTGGTGTTTTCATTGTGGGGCGGTTGGCGTGAGGTGACCGCTGCGCTGTCGGCCATCTCCTGGTTGTTGCTGGGCTCGCTGTTGCTGCTCTCACTGGTTAACTATGGTCTGCGATTTCTTAGGTGGCACTACTATCTGGTGCTGTTCGGTCACAGGATCCCGCCGGGTAGGCATCTGCGTATCTATCTGGGGGGGTTTGCCCTGACCACTACGCCCGGTAAAGCGGGTGAGGCGTTGCGAAGCGTACTGCTACAGCCCTACGGCGTCCCTTATCCACACAGTCTAGCTGCACTGTTGGCGGAGCGCCTTGGTGATTTGGCGGCGATCCTGCTGCTGACCTCTATCGGTCTGATCGCTTACCCAAAGGGGGTGCTGGTTGTCTCTCTAGTTAGCGGGTTGCTGCTTCTGGCGCTGCTGTTTATGCAGCAGAAGCGACTGCTGCGCTGGCTGGAGGTGCGGCTCAGACAACGCCTTCCTGGGCGAATCGGTCGGCTCGCTGCCGGTCTGGTCGAGAGTATCCTCCACTCTTCGCGCCTTTTCACTTTGCCGCTGCTCGGGTATAGCATTCTGCTCGGCCTTGTGGCTTGGGGGGCCGAGGGGTTGGCCTTTTTCTATCTCGCCCAGGCGATGGGCGCCGAGCTTAGCTTGGCCAATGCGATGTTTATCTATGCCTTCTCCATGTTGGTTGGGGCAGTGAGCTTTTTGCCAGGGGGATTGGGTGGGGCGGAGATCACCATGGTGGCGCTGTTGCTGCTGCACGGGATGGGGCAGGGGGAGGCGGTGGCTGCCACGGTGATCATCCGCTTGGCCACCCTCTGGTTCGCTGTGTTTTTGGGGGCGTTGGCGCTGTTGCCGGGGGAACATACCCGTCGGGGCTGAGCTATATTATCACGCTGTGGAAGGGGGCAAGCACTCTGATGTCCTCCTCAGGGGGAGCGCATTCTTACATAACACCCCGCGTACAGCTAGTGTAAGCCCTTGATTTACGGTACGCCGTGAATCCCTCCCTGGAGGCTCGACTGCCGCGTCCTTGCGGTAGACGACCGTAAATCAAGGGCTTACACCAGCGATGACAAAGTATGCGGTTGCCCTGATGTTCTCCCATCCACACATCAAGCGGGCATAAAAAAGCCCGGACATAAACTGTCCGGGCTTTTTTGTGGCGGTGCTGGTTATCAGAACACGATGTTGAGCATGGCCATCATGACGATGAGGAAGAGGATGGTCATTATACTGCCGGCACGCATGAAGTCCTTCACCCGGTAACCCGCCGGCCCCATGATCAGGGCATTGACCTGGTGAGTGGGGATGATGAAGGAGTTCGAGGTGGCGATTGCGACGGTCAGGGCAAAGACTGCCGGATTGGCATCGATCCCCTGGGCCTGTGCGGCGATGGCGATATTGACCGCCAGCGGCACCAGCAAAACGGTGGCACCGACGTTGGACATGACCAGGGTGAAGAAGGTGGCCAATACCGCGATCACCGCCTGTAGGACAAACGGGCTGACGTCACCAACGATATCGAGCGTTCCCTTGGCGATCCACTCGGCGGTGCCGGTGGTCTCCACTGCGGCGCCGAGTGGAATCAGGCTGGCGAGCAGGAAGACCGTCTTCCAGCTTACCGCCTCGTAGGCCTCATCAATGGTGAGTACGCGGGTGAGGATCATGCCCACCGCGCCGGTGAGCAGGGCGATGGAGAGACGCACATCGGTGAACAGGATCAGCCCCAGCGCGATGACAAAGAAGACGGTGGCGTGGGGGACCTTCTGCGGACGCAGCTCCTCATGCGGGTAGTCTTGTGTCACCACGACAAAGTCGTTGTGGTTTTTGGCGATGGCCGCCAAGTCATCCCAGGTGCTGTGCTGTACCAGGGTGTCGCCGGCCTGGAGTTTAAGCTCACGCAGATCGGTTTTAATCGCCTCGTTGCCGCGGTAGACCACCAAGATGTTCATCCCGTAGCTTTTGCGCATCCGCACTTCGCTGAGCTTTTTGCCGACCAGGCTTGAGCTGGGCGGGATCACCACCTCTGAAATGCCGGAACGGCTGTGGGTGAGGATCTCAGCCAGTTCGCTGAGTTCGCCGGAGACCTCCAGTTCGTAGGTGTCGGCGAAGACCTTGATGGGGGAAGGGGGCCCCATCAGGGCGATGGTGGTGCCTGGCTCGACCGTTACATCACGGGAGGGGGCGACGCGGGTATTGTTGCCGCTCTTCATGGCGATGATGGAGACGGTGTGTTCCAGATTGGCCTCCAACTCCTCCACGGTGATACCGGCCAGGCGGTTGCCGGCGGGGATGCTCAGCTCGAAGATATCCCCCTCCAGGCCGTAGGTGTCGCGAAAGTAGCTGAGGGTGTTGCCCGCGCCGGTGGCCTCGGTCTTGTCGTTGACCGGCAGAACGAAACGTCCGGCGATCATAAAGTAGACGATGCCGGTGGCCACCAGCGCCAGTCCGATGGGGGTGACATCGAACAGCTCGAAGGTCCGCATCTGCTGCTCTTCAGTGAGCGACTGGTTGGAGGTGATGATCAGGTCATTGAGAAGAATCAGCGGGCTGGAGCCGATCATGGTCATGGTGCCGCCTAGGATGGCGGTAAAACCCATGGGCATCAACAGGCGCGACATCGGTAGGCCTGTGCGACCGGAGATGCGGCTGACCACGGGGATGAACAGGGCGGCAGCGCCGACATTCTGCATGAAGCTGGAGATCACGCCGACGGTACTGGAGATGAGCGGGATGATGCGCCCTTCGGTGGAGCCGCCAATCTTCATGATAAAGGTGGCGAATTTGCTCATCAGGCCGGTTTTGTCCAGGCCGGCACCGATGATCATGACCGCAATAATCGAGATGACCGCATTACTCGAGAAGCCGACGAAGAGGTTCCTCGGGTCTACCAGTGAGGGGACCACATTGTCGGGTATGACCGTAGTCAGACCGAGCAGGACCATTACAAGTACGGCAGCGACGTCGACACGGACAACTTCGGAAACAAACAGGTAGATGGTAAATGCCAGGATACCCAGCACCCATATCATCTCGGTAGTAAGCTCGACCACGGTTTTCCCCTCACTGGTTCTGAATAGCCTTTGCGGCCCGATATGTTGTTGATATAAAGAAAGTATTAAAGCCGCGTGATGTTATCACAGTCCGGCGCACGATGCAGGCTTGGGGAAACGCAACCGCTCGCCTTTTTGATAAGGCCTTTTTCGCTCAGTGGGCTATGGCAATTGGGGTTATAGACAAAAAAAAGCCCGGCCTTGAAGGCCGGGCTAGCTACATGCAATAACTTACTTGCGTGAGCTCGGAGCGTTAACGGGGATGCCGTTACTCATATAGGTGTGGAAGTACTCCAGCGCCCTATACTCGTCGCTCTGTGCCGGGAACGGCTTGGCACGAACCTGCTTGTTACAACCACCGTAACGACGGTGCATGGTGCCCAGACCGTTCCACTTCAGACGGTAGACCGGGAAGTGGGTCGGGTGGCCGAGGGCCGGGCTCAGTGTGTCGGCACGGACCATGCGGCCTGCGTTGTCGTAGTGGCAGTTGGCACAGGAGAGGTTCAGCTGACCACGCTTGGCGTAGAAGTGCATTTTGCCCCGGTTGTACGCCTCAAGTGCGCGTGGATCGTCGGGAACCTCAATGTCGATCTTCTTGCCGTTGGAGGTGGAGGCGATGTAAGCGGAGAGGGCGGCGATGTCACCCTTTTTCCACTTGAGCGGCTTCTCACCGTTTGCGGTGCGACACTCGTTGATCTCCTGCTCCAGGGTCTTGACCTGGCCGCTCTCTTTATCGAAGTAGGGGTAGTTCTGGCGAATACCCTTGCCTCCGTTGGGGAAGCAGCTGGCGTAGGTCTTGCCGTTGGCGAACGGGGTGTTGAACATCTCTTCACCATGCTCGAGTGCATCCTCGTAGGGAGGGAAGTCCTCGATCGCCTCCCAGGAGGCGCGGGCATCGGCGTTGATCGCGTAGACACCGTTCTGATACTCCTCCAGCGGTACACCCGGGAAGCGTTTCATGTAATGCTCACGAAACTCTTTCAGGTCGTCCGCCGGGGTCGCTTGTGCAGCCATCGGCAAGCCGGTGAACAGGGCAAGCGCTGCGGCTGTTATGGCGATTTTTCGCATTTTATGACTCCTTAGCATCCGGATAGTTATGGTGCGAAATTCTTATATTCCAGCGTCGGTTACTTGATGGTAACTTCTGCGGAGTCGCTTTCACCTTTGTTATCTGCCCAGCTGAGCTTGAACTTGTCGCCCTTCTTGGCGCCGGTGAAGGAGAAAGAGAGGTAGGGGTTGGCGGAGATCGCGGTGCCCCAGTCGGCGTTCATTACGGCGCTGCCGTTGTGCTCGCAGTTAACCTCTTGGATAAAGTGCGCCGGGATGGTCTTGCCGGTCTTGGAGTCCTTGCGCAGGCCGGTCTCCATCTTGTGCTTGATGAGGGCCTTTACTTCGCAAGCGTCACCTTTGACCCGTGCACGAATCTTGATTGTCTTAGCCATTGTTCAATATCTCCAAACTCGTCATTCTGTATAAGGGTTCTCGGTAAGGGGGGAGCGATTAACCGCCGCAGCCACCGATGGTGACTTTTACTTCCTTACGCGCGCTGTGCAGTTTGCCGCCCGCTTTGACCACGGCGATGATGTTGGAGCTCTCACCCATCTTGATGCGGGTGGCTACCTTGCCTTCGGCCTTGGCGGTCATGTTGAAGTTGGCAACCAGCGGGGTGTTGTTCTTCTCAGCAAAGATGGCGATGGACTCAACGTTTGCCAGGCCGGTGCTGATGGTGACGGGAACCACGGCGCCGTTCTCGGCGATGTCCGGGGCGTCAACGGTGACGTCGCCGCTGGCCGGTGCGACATCGCTGCCGTGCAGGTTGTCCATCGCTGCCGGGTAGCCTTCGGCCTCGAAAGCGGACTTGGGCCATGCGGCCAGAACTTGACGCGGGCTCAGGATACCGGCGCCGACGGCAACGGCAACCGCACCACTTGCAACGGTACCTTTAAGGAAAACTCGACGTTTCATGTTCACGGTAAAACTCCTCAAAATTCTAGATTTGCTGGCAGTTGATGCTTGGGGTGGAATTACAGGCTGTAGATGTATTCCACGACCTTGTCGATCTCACTCTCAGTGAGGATCTCGTGGCGACCAAAGGGCGGCATCATGGTGTTGGGATTGTTTTTGGTTGAATCCCAGATCTGTGCACGCAGAACGGATTTGTCCGGGAAGCGGGCTTTCATCGCCACCAGGGGTGGGCCGACGTTACCCGGCAGGTCGCCACCTTCGATCTGGTGACAGGCCAGACAGTTACCTTTTCTGCGGTCGAAGGAGATCTGCTTGCCCTCTTCGATCACTTCGGCATCAGCTGCGATAGCCAGTTGGGGGGATAGACTCAAGGCACCGATGACGGTGGCAAGAGCGCTTGCTGAAGTTACAAGTCGTGCGGTTTTCCGCATTGCTTCCTCCTAAGAATGAGTTTTTTGCTTATAGCTATAGCAGATTCCGCAATTCGTTCCTGGTTAACGTAGACTGCTATGCAGTTCCATCCTTGCCGCATCCTTAGTCGCATCAGGACCATGATATCGGGTCCTGTCTAGCAGGACAGGTGTAAGCATACCCAATGAGAGGTGGAACGCAAGGGGGTAAACGGAAAAAATGCATATATATTAGTATATTAGCAAATCGTTAATCATCGAATTGCTCGAAAAAATAAGGGCTTGGCACCGATTGTTGTTGCGGTTTTATGACAGTCGAAAATAGGGTTGCTCGGTGTCTCTTCATGGTCTGTCGCGTATAAACGCCGGCTATCAGTGTGAGGCGAGGGCAGCCGCTAGCGCCCTCGCTGCAGTGTCGCCTCACTTTTTATCTGCTCCAGCCGCGACTCGATTCGGGTGGCGTAGTAGTGGGGGAGTGGGTCGATACGTTGTGCGGAGTTGAGCTGATCGATGGCGCTGTGCAGCTCGCCGCTGAGGTAGAGGTACTCGGCTTGCGCAAGATGGGAGGCGGCGCGGTTGCCGCTCTGGGCTTCCAGCTTGGCGAGTAGGCGGTAGCCCTCCCGCTGGTTCCGTTCGCGCAGCAGTGACTCAAGGTGGGAGCGGGCCTTCTCGATCTCACCGTCGGCCAGTAGTGTACGGGCCAGGGCGAGAGTGAGCTGGGGGTTAGCCGGATACTGCTCCAGCCCCTCCTGGTAGACGGCCTGGGCCCGGGCGTAACGCTGCTGTGAGTGCTCCAGCTCGCCCAGAGTGAGCATGTAGGTGATGCGGTCGGGGTGTTCACGGCGCAGCGCCAGCAGCGCCTTGCGCGCCTGGTCAAACTGCTTCTGCTGCAGGGTGATTAGTGCCCTAAGGTAGCTGTTGGCCTCCCTGGCCCGTGGTGTGGCTGGCTGTTCGGCCTCGAGCTCTTTGCTCAATCGATCCAGCGATTCGGCCAGCTGCAACCGTAAGCGTGCCTTGCTCAGGTGGTAATGGATGGAGTCATTACGCTCCGACGCCGGGTACTGGCGGGCGCGATCTTCGGCCTCGGCGATGCGACTGATGGTCACCGGGTGGGTGCGCAGAAACTCCGGTACGCCCTTGCCATAGTAGCGGCTCTGGGCCTGGAGTTTGCCGAAAAAGCCGCCCATGCCGCGGGGATCGAAGTCGGTCGTTGCCAGCAGCTGCATACCGATGCGGTCCGCCTCCTTTTCGTTAGAGCGGGTAAAGTCGAGCTGCATCTGACTGCTCGCGCCCAAGCTGGTCGCCAGTGCCGCCTGCGCCACCTGGGGATCGCCGCCGCCCAGTAGGATGGCGGCGATCACCGCGGCGGTGACCGGCAGGTTCATCTGGTTGGCCTTCTCCACGCTGCGGGCGATATGGTGCTGGGTGACGTGTGCGATCTCATGCGCCAGCACCGCCGCCAGCTCACTCTCCGACTCGCTGGCGAGGATCAGCCCGCTGTGGACACCGATATAGCCGCCGGGCATGGCGAAGGCGTTGATGCTCGGGGCGTCCACCACGAAAAAGTGGAAGTGGTTGCGGTCGGTGACCGCCGAGGCGGCCAGGTTACGGCCAACACTCTCTATATATTGGCTAACAACGGGGTCGTCGACGACCATGCCGTTGCGCCGCAGCTGGCGCATCATCTCGGCGCCGATGCGCATCTCCTCCTCGCGAGAGAGCAGCGTGGCCGAGCTGTCCCCCATCTCCGGCAGCGCGTGGCGCTCCTGCGGTGCGGCAGCGGCGCCGCCGCTGAGCAGTGCTAACAGCGCTGTAAACAGAAGTGCCAGTGGGAAGAATCTCGGTCTCATGCTAATCCGTGGTTGTTGTCGGGCGCGGCTTGCGTGATGGTAATGGTGTATGACCGTGACTCGCGGCAAAAGTTTGCCAGGACCTTTGGTGCAAATTCAATATATTGATTATAAAGTAATTTTATCCTTGCCGCCGCTTCCCCTAGCGGAACGGACAGCGGCGCACCGTCTAAGACACGGTTGATCGAGGGTTGCTTTCAAACGGCAGTTGGCATATAAGTACGCTATTGAATACTAATTTTCACACGCGACTCGATGGCACCGGAGGGTGTTGGAGAGGCGCTTTTTCATCCAAAAAATCCATTAGGAGATAAGACAATGGCAAACTTCGACCAAGAACTCGATGCATCCGGCCTGAACTGCCCGCTGCCGATCCTGCGCGCCAAGAAGACCCTCGCCGGCATGGAAGCGGGTCAGACCCTGCGTATCATCGCCACCGACCCGGGTTCCGTAAAGGACTTCGAGGCCTTTGCCAAGCAGACCGGCAACGAGCTTCTCGAGTCCGGCGAAGAGGGCGGCAAGTTCGTCTTCTCCATTAAAAAGGCTTAAACACGCACCACACCACAAGTTAATGGGGGGAAGTCCCGATGTCAGATCAGAAGAAGATGGCGATTATCGCGACCAAGGGGACCCTGGACTGGGCATACCCGCCCTTTATCCTGGCGTCCACCGCAGCGGCGCTAGGGTATGAGGTTCAGATCTTCTGGACCTTCTACGGCCTGCAATGCCTGAAAAAGGACCTGAACCTGCAAGTGACCTCGCTGGGCAATCCGGGCATGCCGATGCCCATGCCCATGCCGGTCATGGTTCAGGCCCTGCCGGGCATGCAGAGCATGATGACCGCCATGATGAAGCAGAAGATGAAGAAGAAGGGTGTGGCCAGCGTGGAAGACCTGCGTGAGCTGTGCCTCGAAGCAGATGTCAAAATGGTCGCCTGCCAGATGACCGTTGACCTGTTCGAGATGAACCCCTCCGACTTCATCGACGGCGTGGAGTTCGGCGGAGCGGCAACCTTCTTCGAGTTTGCCGGCGAGGCCGATATCACGCTCTACATCTGATTCGGGCGCCTCTGCGTAAAAAATCCCCCGGCAACGGGGGATTTTTTTTGCCCGGAAACCAGGTTTCTGGCGGCGGGACTCCCGCTACAAGCATGCGGGAATGACGAAGCATTTGCTCAAGTAAGTGCCAGTCGGGCCGGGATCTTGATCTGTTTTATGGTAACTACTCGCTCGCCCCCCCTGAAGTAGCGCACTATTCCACGGTCAGTATGGCGGCGGCCACGGGCCGTCTATGCCTGGCGAGCACTATCCATAGGATGCGCTGAGCTTGCGAAGCGCATCCTATTCGGTCAATGACTGCCGCGTGGTAACTCCGTCCATGCAGAAGCGCCAGGCAGCCGTGCAGCTCAAGGCCATCACCTTCGCTAGGCATCGCTATGGCATTGCCGCACACGCATCCGGACGGGGCAGCCTGGCCTACGAACTAACATCCGCTTCATAACTTTGCGCCTCTGCGGTGAAAAACCGTGTCAGAAGGGGCGAGTCATTACCCCGCCATTCCCATGATCCCCGGCCCACCTGATAAATAGGCTGATTCAATACAAAGAATTTATATTTCTTGCCAACCGCCTGTTTCACAAAAAGTTTTTGTTGCAAAAAAGTAAATTATAATATTCTTAATATCTTATAAAGCGTTGAAAATAAAGGGAAAATGGCGCCGTAACGGCTTGACATCGTTATACCCCAGCCATATCGTAGTTTCCGTGAAACAAGCCGATAAAAATCGGCGCAACTCAATAAAAACGCAACGACATAAACACAACTTCGGTTATCACAGTGAGGAGTGACCACATGAGAAGTTCCAAGCGCCTGCTTGCCCTGGCAGTCTCTGCCGCCATCACCGCGCCGATGAGCGCCCATGCCACCAACGGCATGAACCTGGAAGCCTACGGCCCCGTCGCCGGCGGTATGGGCGGTGCCTCCATGGCCTACGACAACGGTACTGCGGCGATGATGAACAACACCGCTACACTCGGTTTGATGGAGGAGGGCAGCCGCCTGGATGTCGCTCTCGGTAATATGCGACCGGATGTTTCCACAGAGTCCGAGATGATGAACACCAAATGGGATTCCAGTTCCGACTCCTTCATGATGCCTGCCTTGGGTTGGGTGAAGAAGAGCGGCAAGATGAGCTACGGCGTCGGCATGTTCTCCCAGGGTGGGATGGGGACCGAGTACTCGGGTGATACCTCACCGGGTGGAAGCTTCAGTGCGGGCTGGATGACATCTCCTGCGACAGCTTTTGATCCAGGCGCGCAAGCTCCTTCTCCATGTGATGTTGTCAGTGGCGGGAATCCGGGTGATTGCAATCCAGCCAATCTTAGTGGGACTGGCTTGGACACAGGTGCTGTCGACGCAATGGCGCTGACCGAGCGCTCCGAGGTCGGTGTCGGTCGCCTGATCGCCCCCTTCTCTTATGACGTCAACGAGCAATTGATCGTGGGCGGCAGCATCGACTATGTCTGGGCCGGTATGGACCTGCAGATGGCGATGAACGGCATGATGATGGGGGACATGATGATGAACCCTCAGTCCTCCTACGGCAGCATCTCTGGCGAACTCGTTGATACCGTTGACGGCATGATGGCGAACAATGGCGGGCCTATCTACGGTCTCAACTATGGTTATTTCGATTTTACCAACGACAATGACTTTACCGGTGAGGCCAAGGGTGACGGTTTTGCCGGGAAAATCGGTGCGACGTTTAAGGTCAATCGGCAGTTGACCATCGGTGCGACCTACCACAGTGAAACCAGCATGAGCGACCTGGATGCCAGTGGTGCTAAGGTATCGATGTCTGTCCTGTATGACACCGGTTCAGGTCTGCAGGCCATGCCGGTCGATATGGTCGGTAACATCAAGGTAAAAGATTTCCAGTGGCCCGCAACCATGGCGGTTGGTATGGCTTACCAGGCCAACGACAGATTGATGGTTGCCGCAGATGTCAAGCGTATCAACTGGTCCGATGTGATGTCCGATTTCACCATGGTCTTTACACCCAAGTCGGCAAGTATGGGCGGAAATGATGTGACCGCACAGTTTGCGGGTAAGGAGATGGAGGCGGTTCTGTATCAGGACTGGGAGGACCAGACTGTCGCCCAGTTGGGTGTCTCCTACATGGTCAATAACGCCACCACCGTGCGTGCCGGTTATAACTACGCCTCCAACCCGGTGCCCGATGACAAGCTCAACTACCTCTTCCCGGCTATCACCGAGAAGCACTACACCCTGGGTGTCGGCCACGCCTTTACCCGGGCCGATAGCGTCGATTTCGCCATCAGCTATGTTCCGGAGGTGACCGGTGGGGGTGAGAACGGATTCGAAACCAGCATGAGCCAGATGAACTGGCAGATGATGTACAGCCACAAGTTCTAATCGATAGCGGATTGGACTTGATAAGGGTTGAGGTAGAGCGGGGTGGCAGGTTGGTTGCTTGCTGCCCCGCTTTGCGCTGAGAACGTGTTTTGAATGCAGGGTATCTCTATGAAAATGACAATACGACTTTTACTGGCCGGCGTTATGTTAGTGCTGGCTGTCGGTGCGCAGGCTGCCAGCGAGCGGCTCAAGCCCTTTATCCTGGCCGAGGTCACCAGCGGTGAGCTTGCCGCTGTGCAGCAGCAGGTGACGCAGAAGCTGCGCGACGCCGGTTTCGAGGTGGTGGGAAGCTACTCCCCCTACGATGGGGCCGCGGTGATCGCCATCACCAACGACGCACTCAAGCAGAACGCCGCCGCCTCTGAGTTCGGTGGTTATGGCGCTGCACAGCGGGTGGCGCTCACGGAGGTCGACGGTGAGATTCAGGTGAGCTACACCAACCCCACCTACATGGCCCACGCCTACCGCATGGAGGGTGACCTGGCCGGGGTGAGCTCGCAGCTTGAGCAGGTGCTGGGCAAACAGAAGGAGTTCGGCTCTGAGCGCGGCATGCGGGTGAAGAAGCTGCGCAAATACCACTATATGTTCGGTATGGAGTATTTCGACGACCTTAACGCCCACGAACTGGCGCAGTATCCCGACCACGCCAGAGCGCTCAAGACCGTGGCGGAGAATCTGGCCAAAGGGGTGGCCGGGGTCAAGCAGGTCTATCGCATCGACATCCCGGGTAAGGATGAGGTGGTCTTCGGCGTCTCTCGTAAGAAGCCGGCCAACGGCGACAAGTACATGGACGAGAGCTATATTATGAACATCATCGATTTCAAGGATCTCAAGGCTACGGCCCATCTTCCTTATGAGATCCTGGTCTCCGGTGATAAGGTGTACCACCTCTACGCCCGTTTCCGCATCGCGATCAACTTCCCGGATCTGTCGATGATGGGGGACAACAGCTTTATGAATATCGTAGAATCCCCTGAAGCCATCAAAGAGGCGCTGACCGAGGCCGCCGGTGGTGAAGTGAAAGAGGATTACTGGATGTAAGCATACTCTGGGGGGAGTATATAAAGAGAAGCCTTATCGGCCACAGGGAGAGCCTCTGCTACCACAGAGAAATTCAGGATAGGATATCCACCCCTACTCAACCCCGCTTCGGCGGGGTTTTTTTTCGGCTGGTGAAAAATCGGCCCGGATCGGTTAATCTATGCCGTTTTCCCCGGTGGCTTGTGGCGACTTCTCCACTGTGCTGCAAAGGGGGTTCCAATATATTGAATTTACAGGCTTTTGGCGATCAGGGGTGCTGAATGTTTAGCAAAGAGATGACTATCCGCGATTACGATGACCAGCTCTGGACCGCTATGGAACAGGAGCGGGTGCGTCAGGAGGAGCACATTGAGCTGATTGCCTCCGAAAACTATACCAGCCCCCGTGTGATGGAGGCTCAGGGCTCGGTGCTGACCAACAAGTACGCCGAGGGCTATCCCGGTAAGCGCTACTACGGTGGCTGCGAGTATGTGGATGTGGCCGAGCAGTTGGCCATCGACCGGCTCAAGGAGCTCTTTGGCGCCGATTATGCCAACGTTCAGCCCCACTCCGGTTCGCAGGCCAATGCAGCGGTCTACATGGCACTGGTGCAGCCGGGCGATACCATCCTCGGTATGAGCCTGGCCCACGGTGGCCACCTTACCCACGGCGCCAAGCCCAACTTCTCCGGTAAGATTTACAATGCCGTGCAGTACGGCATCGACACCGAGACCGGCGAGATCGACTTCGACGAGGTGGCGCGGCTGGCCCGTGAGCATCAGCCGAAGATGATCGTCGCCGGCTTCTCCGCCTACTCACGCACCGTGGATTGGCAGCGTTTTCGCGATATTGCCGACGAGGTGGGCGCCTACCTGTTTGTCGATATGGCACACGTCGCCGGCCTGGTGGCGGCGGGCGTCTACCCCAGTCCGGTACAGATCGCCGATGTGACCACCTCCACCACCCACAAGACCCTGCGCGGTCCGCGGGGCGGGATCATTCTGGCCAAGTCCAATCCTGAGATCGAGAAGAAGCTCAACTCTCTGGTTTTTCCCGGTACCCAGGGCGGTCCGCTGATGCATGTCATCGCCGGTAAGGCGGTGGCCTTTAAGGAAGCGCTGGAGCCTTCGTTCAAGACGTATCAGGCGCAGGTCGTGGCCAATGCGCGCGCCATGGCCGGCGTCTTCATCGAGCGGGGCTTTGATGTCGTCTCCGGCGGTACCGACAACCACCTCTTTTTGGTCAGTTTCATCAAACAGGCGCTGACCGGCAAGGATGTGGATGCCTGGCTCGGCGCCGCCAACATCACGGTGAATAAAAACGCCGTGCCCAACGACCCGCAGTCGCCGTTTGTCACCTCGGGTATTCGTATCGGTACCCCCGCCATTACCACCCGCGGTTTTGCTGAGGCCGAGTCGATCGAACTGGCCGGCTGGATCTGTGACCTCATCGATGCCCGTGGTGATGCGGCGGTGATCGATAAGGTCAAGGCTCAGGTGTTGGAGGTCTGTAAACGTCTGCCGGTTTATGGCTAATGTATTGAACTGCCATAGGGTGTGCCGCGGGCGCCATCGACAGGCGGGCACGGCCCGCCCTATTTCCAGCCACTAACTACCAGAAAGCAGCAACCAAACTATGCGCTGTCCGTTCTGTGGAGAACCTGAAACCAAGGTCATCGATTCGCGCCTCGCCAATGAGGGGGATTCGGTGCGCCGGCGGCGCGAGTGTGTCACCTGCGGTGAGCGCTTTACCACTTTCGAGACGGCGGAGTTGGTGATGCCGCGCATCGTCAAGCGTGACGGAACCCGCGCCTCTTTCGATGAGGAGCGGTTGCGCTCAGGCATGATGCGGGCGCTGGAGAAGCGCCCGGTGCAGATGGAGGCGATCGAGCAGGCGATCAACCGCATCAAGCACAATCTGCGCGCCACCGGTGAGCGGGAGGTCGATTCCGGTCAGCTCGGCGCTTGGGTGATGGATGAGCTGAGGGACTTGGATGAGGTGGCCTATGTGCGCTTCGCCTCGGTCTATCGTAGCTTCCAGGACGTCAACGCCTTTCGCGAGGAGATCGAGCGCATGCAGAGCGAACCCTCCGCCGCGGTACGCAAGAATCAGCTCTCCCTGCTCGATTCGATGAAGAGCGACAAACAGAAGCCCTGAGTGACAGATGAGCGAATTTACCCCCACCGATATTGCAATGATGAGCCGCGCTCTGCAGGCAGCCGCGCGTGGCCTCGAGACCACCGATCCCAACCCCCGTGTCGGCTGTGTGCTGGCGGCAGAGGGGCGGGTGCTGGCCGAGGCCTGGCACGAGCGGGCCGGCGAGCCCCATGCGGAGGTGCTGGCCCTGCGCCAGGCGGGAGAGGCGGCCCAGGGTGCCACCGCCTACGTTACGTTGGAGCCGTGCAACCATCACGGCAAAACGCCGCCCTGCAGTGAGGCGCTGATTCAGGCGGGTGTGGCGCGTGTTGTGGTGGCTATGGAGGACCCCAATCCGCTGGTGGCGGGGCAGGGGCTTGAGCGGCTGCGTCAGGCGGGTATCGAGGTGCAGAGCGGTCTGCTGCAGGGTGAGGCTGAGGCGCTCAACCCCGGTTTTGTCCTGCGCATGCGCGAAAAGCGCCCCTTTGTACGCTGCAAGCTGGCGATGAGTCTGGACGGTCGTACCGCCATGGCCTCCGGCGAGAGCCAGTGGATCACCGGCGAGGCGGCACGTCACGATGTTCACCGTCTGCGCGCCGGCAGCTCCGCGATCATGAGCGGTATCGGTACCGTGTTGGCCGATGACCCGTCGCTGACGGTGCGCCGACCCGATGGTCAACTGGCGCCGCGTCAGCCGCTGCGCGTGGTGCTCGACCCGCACCTGAGCACGCCGCCTGATGCGCGTTTTTTGCGACAGCCCGGCCACTGCCTGATTGTCACCGCTGTGGAGGGTGACGGGATGCAGGAGGTGCTGGAGGAGGCCGGGGCTGAGGTTGTCGCCCTGCCCCAAGGGAGTGATGCGATAGACCTGCAGCGGCTGATGACGCTACTGGCCGAGCGGGAGATCAATGAGGTGCTGCTGGAGACCGGCGCCATTCTTAGCGGTGCCGCGTTGCGTGCGGGGGTGATCGATGAGCTGGTGATCTATATGGCGCCCAAGCTGATGGGTGACGGTGCCCGGGGGCTGTTCCACACTCCCGGTCTGGAGCGGCTGGCCGATGCGGTCTCGCTCACGATTAACGACATGCGCGCGGTGGGCGACGATTGGCGCATCACCGCCCGTGTGGAACGACCGGACTGATGTTTACCGGCATCATCGAGGCGCTGGGCAGCGTGGCGGCGATCGCGCCGCAGGGCGGGCAGATGCGCATCCGTCTCAACACCGGTGGGCTGGATCTGGCCGATGTGGCGCTGGGGGACAGTATTGCCGTCAACGGGGTCTGTTTGACCGTGGTTTCACTCTCCGCGGCGGGCTTCAGTGCCGATGTATCGGCTGAGACCCTGCGCCATAGCTCCTTCTCCGAACTCAGAGTGGGCAGCCCGGTCAATCTGGAGAAGGCGCTCACCCCCACCACGCGTCTCGGCGGTCACCTGGTCAGCGGCCATGTGGATGGGGTGGGGGTGCTGCTGGAGCGACAGGCGGCGGGCGACTCGGTGCAGCTGCGGCTTCGCGCGCCCGATAACCTGGCACGCTATATTGCACGCAAGGGGTCGATCACCGTGGATGGGGTCAGTTTGACCGTCAATGAGGTGGAGGGGGCGCACTTTACCCTCAATATCGTGCCCCACACCCTGGCCGAGACCACCCTGGCCGGCTGTGTCAGTGGCCAGCGGTTCAATTTGGAGGTGGACCTCCTGGCCCGCTACCTGGAGCGGCTGCTGCTGGGGGAGCGGGCAGCTGAGCCGAGCGGCGCGGGGATCAGCGAGGCCTTTTTGGCTGAGCACGGGTTTTTCAAATAACGGCAGGCTTTACTTCTGATCCTGCATGCAGACTGGATA
>JBNJGC010000030.1:0-21179 GCA_051747405.1 Pseudomonadota bacterium | reverse complement strand
GCCAGGGCGATGAGACGATCCAGCTGGCGCTCAAACAGGATCTTCGCCTCGAAGGGGCGGAAGAAGCGCCCGTGCAGGGCGAACAGCCGGTGGCGCAGGGCGTAGATCAGCCCGCCCCCCGCCAGGGCGATGACGCTCATCAGCAGCGGCGTATTGAAGCCGTGCCAGATCGCCAGACTGTAGTACGGCAGCTCAGCCCCCACGGTGCTGCCCGCAGCGGTGGCCAGCAGCGGCGCCACGGTCCAGGCCGGCACGATACCCACCAGCAGGCAGAGCGCCACCAGGATCTCCACCGGCACCTTCATGTAGCGCGGCGGCTCGTGCGGGGTGCGCGGCAGGTCGATGGGCTCGCCGTTGAAAAAGACATCGTGGATAAAGCGGATGGAGTAGGCCACGGCGAAGATCCCCGCCACCGTCGCCCCCAGCGGCAGGATCCAGTTCCACTCGCCCAGCCAGCTGTGGTGCAGCGTCTCGGCGAAAAACATCTCCTTACTGAGAAAGCCGTTGAATAGCGGTACCCCGGCCATGGAGGCGGCCGCCACCATCGCCAGGGTGGCCGTATGGGGCATATAACGCCACAGGCCGTTGAGTTTGCGCATATCGCGGGTGCCCGACTCGTGGTCGATGATCCCCGCGGCCATGAACAGCGAGGCCTTGAAGGTGGCGTGGTTGATGATATGGAACACACCGGCCACCGCCCCCAGTGGCGTACCCAGGCCAAACAGCAGCGTGATCAGCCCCAGGTGGCTGATGGTCGAATAGGCCAGCAGCCCCTTGAGGTCGTGTTTGAAGATGGCGTGGTAGGCCCCCAGCAGCAGGGTGATCATGCCGATCGAACCGACCAGATAGAACCACAGCTCAGTGCCGGCCAGCGCCGGGAACAGCCGGGCCAGCAAAAAGACCCCCGCCTTGACCATGGTGGCCGAGTGGAGGTAGGCGCTCACCGGGGTGGGAGCGGCCATCGCGTGGGGCAGCCAGAAGTGGAACGGGAACTGGGCCGACTTGGTAAAAGCCCCCAGCAGGATCAGCACCAGGGTCACCGGATAGAGCGGATGGGCCTGAATGGTATCGGTCGAAGCGAGCACCACCGACAGCTCGTAGCTGCCGCTGATCTGCCCCAGCAGCAGGATACCCGCCAGCATCGCCAGCCCGCCGGCGCCGGTAATGGTAAGTGCCAGGCGCGCCCCCTGGCGGGCGTCGCTACGGTGCTTCCAGTAGCCGATGAGCAGGAAGGAGCTGAGACTGGTCATCTCCCAGAAGACCAGCATCAGCAGCAGATTCTCCGACAGCACCACCCCCAGCATCGCCGCCATGAACAGTAGCAAGAAGCCGTAGAAGCGACCCATCGGATCCTGCTCGGAGAGGTAGTAGCGGGCGTAGAGGATCACCAGCAGGCCGATGCCGAGGATCAGCAGCGCAAACAGCAGCCCGAGACCGTCCAGGCGCAGCGCGAGGTTGAGACCGTGTTCGGGCAGCCACGGCAGAGAGAACAGCAGCGTCTCGCCGGCGAACACCGCCGGTGCCAGCAGCAGCAAAAGAGCCAGTGCCGCAGCGGCGATCAGCGCCGCACCCCAGGCACTGGCGGTACGACCGGAGCGCATCAACTGCGGCGGCAACAGCGCGCCAAAGAGTGGCAGCGCAATGATAAAAGGCAACAGAGCGGTAGTCATGATCTGGCTTGTTAGGCAACGATTCCCGGCATTGCAACACGGCCCGAATTGGGACCCTCCTGCCCCGCCCGAGTTCCGCGGGGCTCAAGCTCGACACAATACCATAAACCGCGCCACAAGCCGCACCACTCGGTTGAGACCTCCCGGCGCATCACCTATGCTGTCGACACCCCTTCAGCACAACCGCCGACACAAATGGAATATAAAGACTACTACAAAATCCTCGGTATCGAGCGCGACGCCAGCCAGGCGGAGATCAAGCGCGCCTACAAAAAGCTGGCACGCAAATACCACCCGGATGTAAGCAAGGAGAGCGACGCCGAGGCCCGCTTCAAGGCGATCAACGAGGCCTACCACGTCCTCAACGACCCGGAGAAGCGCAAGGCCTACGACCAACTCGGCGCCCGCTGGCAGCAGGGGCAGGAGTTCCACCCGCCCCCGGACTGGGACGCCGGTGCGGGTGCCGGTGGCGGCTTCAGCGCCGAAGATCTACACGGCTTCAGCGACTTCTTCTCCGAATTCTTCGGCGGCGGCGAGCGCGGCTTCCACCACCAACAGCGCGACTTTCGTATGCGCGGGCAGGATCTACACGCCACCATCGAGGTCACCCTGGAGACCGCCTACAACGGCGGCAGCCGCAGCCTCTCATTACAGGCCCCGGACATCGACCAACAGGGCAATGTGCGCCAGCGCACCCGTCAGCTCAACGTGCAGATCCCCAAAGGGGTACGCGAGGGGCAGAACATCCGCCTCGCCGGCCAGGGCGGCCCCGGCATGGGTGGCGGCGAGCCGGGGGACCTCTACCTCGAGGTCAGGTTTGCCCCCCACCCACTGTTCCACGCCGAGGGGCGCGACATCTTCCTCGAGCTGCCCATCACCCCCTGGGAAGCGGCGCTGGGCGCCAAACTCAGCATCCCCACCCTCGGTGGGCGGGTGGAGATGAGCATCCCCGCCGGCTCACAAAGCGGGCGCAAGCTCCGACTCAAGGCCCGGGGGCTGCCGGGAAGCCCGCCGGGGGATCAATACCTGGTGCTCCACATCGAGACCCCGCCCGCCGACACCGAGACCGCCAAAGCCTTCTACCGCAAAATGGCTGAGGCGATGCCCTTCAACCCGCGCAAGGCCAGAGGAATCTAAGATGAGCGAGAAACAGATGATCCCCCTGGGAGAGCTGCTCGACGAGAGCCTGGAGCTGAGCCTCAACGATCTGGCCCGACGCTGCGCAGTACACACCGAGATGGTGGTGGAGATGGTCTACGAAGGGGTACTGGAACCCCGCGGCGAAGAGCCGGAGCAGTGGTACTTCAACGGACGCGACCTGGTACGGCTGCGCAAGGCGGTGCGACTGCAACAGGACCTCGACGTCAACCTGCCCGGCGTAGCGCTGGCCATCGAACTACTCGAAGAGCTGGACGAGCTGCACACCCGCCTCAAGCGGCTGGAGCGTGAATGATCACGACTCTTGCCTGGAAAATATCTAACCGCAAAGGCGCAGAGGCGCAAAGTTGTGTGGGATGAGGGCTGCCCAGTGCCAGCAGGGTGGAGTTTAAATCTTCGCGTCTTTGCGCCTCTGCGGTGAAAGTTAAATCACCGGTGCCCGCTGACAACCAGGTGGCGGTCGCTGACCTCCTCTACATTGAGATGTCCCAACCCCGCCTCGGCCAGCTGCTGGCGCACCTCATCGGGGGTAAAGGCGGCGAGCAGCGAGTTGTAGAAATCCTGCTTGAGCACCTCGGGCTCGTCGACCGAATACTGCTGCACCATCTGCGCCGCCTGCTCCTTCGACTCCACCCGCTTCAGATCCATGACGAAAACCGCGGCCCCGGGCCTAGCGAACTGCTTGATGCTCTGCCATAGCACCTGCGGCTCGGTCAGGTGGTGCAGCAGGCTGTTGCAGATCACCACATCGTAGCGCTCCCGCGGCAAGCGCTCGGTGGGGAGGGTGCTACAAATCAGACACACCCGCTCCTGTAGCCGCTCATCGGCGATCATCTGGCGAGCAAACGAAAGCATCGCCTCGGCACCGTCCAAACCGTGCAACTGGCAGGCGGGAAAGGCGCGGGCGAAGCGTTTGGTGATATCGCCGGTGCCGCAGCCCAGATCCAGCACCACACCGTCCAGCGCCTCGTCGGGAAAATGCTCACGAAAAAGTTCGACGAACTGGTTGTGCGGTGCCTCGAAATCGGCCAACGCATAGGCGCGGGCCTGCTCGGCATCGTCCATCAGTTCCGGTTCGGGGATGCGATCGATCATGAGAAGTGGTCCATACGGGAAATAATGTCAGTCTCAGAGCCCCGCATGGATCACTGCGGCAGGAGCCTCTCGCCTTCGATGAGCTGGGCAAAGGACTCGCGCTCCCGCACCACATGCACCGTGTCGCCATCAACCATCAGCTCCACCGCACGCGGGCGGCTATTGTAGTTGGAGCTCATGGTAAAGCCGTAGGCGCCGGCGGAGCGTACCGCCAAAAGATCCCCTTCGTGCAGTGCCAGCTCGCGCTCCTTGCCGAGAAAGTCGCCGGTCTCGCAGACCGGGCCGACCACATCGTAGCGCTGGGGCACCTCGCCCTCGCGCGGCACCACCGGGATGATCGCCTGCCAGGCCTGGTAGAGCGCCGGGCGCATCAGGTCGTTCATCGCCGCATCGACGATGGCGAAGTTCTTCTCCTCGTGGTGCTTGAGGTACTCCACCTTTGTCAGCAACACCCCGGCGTTGCCGACGATGGCCCGCCCCGGCTCGATCAATACCTTGAGGTCGCGCCCGGCCAGACGATCGAGCAACGGCGCAGCGTAATCGCCGGGCAGCGGCGGTGTCTCATCGCGATAGGTGATCCCCAGGCCGCCGCCGAGGTCGATATGCTGCAGGGCGATCCCCTCGTCGTAGAGCTCGTCCACCAGCTTCAGCACCCGCTCCAGGGCGTCGACAAAGGGCGCCACCTCGGTCAGCTGCGAGCCGATATGGCAGTCGACACCGACCACCTCCAGCCCCTCCATCTCGGCAGCGCGCAGATAGACCTCCGTCGCCCGCTCGATGGCGATGCCGAACTTGTTCTCCTTGAGGCCGGTGGAGATGTAGGGGTGGGTCTTGGCGTCCACATCCGGATTGACCCGCAGCGAGACCGGCGCTTTCACGCCCATCATCTGCGCCACCGCGTTGATCCGCTCCAGCTCCGACTCGGACTCGACGTTAAAGCAGTGGATCCCCACCTCCAGCGCGCGTTGGATCTCCTCGCTGCGCTTGCCTACGCCGGAGAAGACCACCCGGGCCGGATCGCCGCCGGCGGCCAGTACCCGCTCCAGCTCGCCCACCGAGACGATGTCGAAACCGGAACCGAGCCGTGCCATCAGGTTAAGCACCGCCAGGTTGGAGTTGGCCTTGACCGCGTAACAGACCAGGTGGTCGACGCCGGACAGTGCCGCATCGAAGGCGCGCCAGTGGCGCTCGATGGTGGCGCGGGAGTAGACATAGGCGGGGGTGCCGTACTGCTCGGCCAGCCCCGCCAGATCGACCTGCTCGGCGCTGAGTCGACCGTCGTGATAGTTGAAATAGTCCATGCAGCCTCGTCAACCTGTTCGGTTTGTGTAAAAGGGGGCGGTATCCAGCGCTGCGCTCTGCTCCTGCTCCGGGGGCAGGTAGAGCTCCCCCTTGGCACCACAGCCGGCGAGCATTGCCATCACCCCCAAGGCAGCGATCACCGCCCAAAGTGCGTATTGTGCCCAGCAGATGCGCATAAACCACCTCGAAAATTCAGCGTAATCCCCCATTATATGGGTTTGGCGGGGGATTTCCCAAAACGGGCCATGCGACTGGCTTGTTTGCCACAGAGGGCACAGAGAACACAGAGGTGCATATTGGGCTGGGTGCTGCATTCGCCCTCCGTGCACACTGTGTGCTCTGTGGCAAAACCTCCCTTTGCGTATTGGCACCATTACGGGTAATTTTCGGCCAACCACTCATGCAACCGGGGCAGACACCATGAACGAATCGGAATTCAACCAACGGGTCGACGACACCCTCATTGCCATCGAAGAGGCGATCGACGAATCGGGCGCCGACATCGACTACGAGAGCGCCGCCGGCATCCTCACACTGACCATCGAGGCCAACGGCAGCCAGATCATCATTAACCGCCAGGGGCCGGTAAAGCAGCTCTGGCTGGCTACCCGCCAGAGCGGCTACCACTTCGACTGGTCCGACGAGGCCGGCGGCTGGGTGCTCGACAGCGACGGTACCCCATTTATCAAGATGCTCAACGACGCCCTGGTGGATCAGGGCGCCGAGGCGCTGGAGCTTGAGGGATGAGCGAGGAGCTACTCGATGCGCTGGTGATCGAACCGCCGCAACCGGCCACCGCCGCGGTGATCTGGCTGCACGGCCTGGGCGCCGACGGCCACGACTTCGAACCCATCGTACCGGAGCTGGGGCTGGACGATGCGCCACTGCGCTTCATCTTCCCCCACGCACCGGAACGACCGGTCACCGTCAATATGGGGATACAGATGCGCGCCTGGTACGACATCACCGCGCCGGACCTGAGCCAGGGGCAGGACGCGGCGGGCACGCGCGAGTCAGAGCAGCTGCTACGACGCTGGATTGAACATGAGATCGCCCAGGGCATCCCCGCCGAGCGCATCATCCTCGCCGGCTTCTCCCAAGGCGGCGCCATCGCCCTGCACACCGGCCTGCGCTACCCGCAACGACTGGGCGGCATCATGGCACTCTCCACCTACCTGCCGCTGGAAGAGACCGTCGCCGACGAAAAACACGCCGCCAATGCCGATGTGCCGATCTTCATGGCCCACGGCAGTGAAGACCCCATCATCCCGCTCGCTTTTGCCGAACAGTCGCGCGACAAACTGATTGAGTTGGGACACAGCGTCGAGTGGCACCAATACCCGATGCCACACAGCGTCTGCATGGAGGAGGTGCAGGCGATTGGGCAGTGGCTGGCCGGTAGGTTGGGTTGAGGGACAAACCCCAACATCTGCGTTACCCGACAAAACAACCGTTGGGGTTCGCAGGCTCACCCCCAAGCTACGAACTACGCATTTCAGAATAAGCAGCTTTAGGAGACGGAACTCAATGCAAGACAGGGTGTTAATCAACTGGCTGGAAAGGGTCTATTACGGGCTCGCCCTGCTCAGCCTTGTGAATCATATCTACGTCATGGCAGGGAGCGCCGGAACCGAGGGATGGGGAGCACTGGGCTGGGCCATGGCCGCCCGCTTCAGCTATTTCCTGAGCCTCGGGGTAGGCATACTGGGAGTGCTATTGGGAGCCTATCAGCGCTGGCGCGGCCACCCAGTCGGTATTTTGTTGTTGTTCACAACGCTTGGCGCGGGTGGTTTTTTGCATCTCACGCTACGCCAACTTCTCTATTGAGGCTGTCTGTAGGTTGGGGTGAGCCTGCGAACCCCAACGCGGTGTTAACGCAGATGTTGGGGGGCGTTCCTCACCCAACCTACGCATCAACCTGCGGCGTAGTCGATCCCCTTTTCTGCCAACCACGCCCTCAGCCGCTGCTCCTTGGTCTCCATCGAGCAGGTGGGCGGCAACCCATCCAAGTAATCGCCATACTCGATGAGCAAATTGATCTGCTCATCGCGCTCCAGCTCTTCCCAGTCAAGCATGGTCTTACTCGTCCGGCAGCTCCGGGGTGTGTTGGTGGCGGATGTCGATCCCCTTGAGGATGTAGATAACGTACTCACCGAGGTTGGTGGAGTGATCGCCGATGCGCTCCAGCGCCTTGGTGATCACCACGGCGTTGACCGCGTGGCCGACGTTGCGCGAGTCCTCCATGATGAAGGTCATCAGGCGGCGCAGGCCGGCGGCGAACTCGGCGCCCAGTTCGTAGTGCTCGTTGGTCACCTCTTCGGCCTTTGCCAGGTCCATGGTGTCGAAGGCCTCCAATGCCTGGCGCAGAAGCCGTGAAGCGAACTTGCCCATCTTCTGCACATCGCGCATCAGCTGGTAGCTGGGGTTATTCTGTTCGCTGTCGTAGACCATGATCACCGCCGCGGCGATCTTGGCCGCCTCATCGCCGATACGTTCCAGGTCGCAGATCGCCTTGGAGATGGCCATGATGCCGCGCAGATCCCGCGCCACCGGCGCGCGGCGGGCGATGAGACTGACGATCTGCTCATCCGCTCTCATCTCCAGTTCATTGACCTCCTGATCGCGGCTGACCACCTCACGGGCGATATCCGGCTCCTCCTGCTCCAGCGATTCGAGGGCACGCTGCACCTGGTTCAACACCAATCCGCCCATCTCAATGGCGAGCATGTGTAGGTTGCTCATCTCGCCATCGAAGCGCTGCACGGTATGTCCTTCAAGCGGCTGTGTCATTATGCGCTCTCTCCTTTTTCTGCTTATTCCCGTTTACCCGAAGCGACCGGTGATGTAGTCCTCGGTGAGCTTGTGGCGAGGGTTGGTAAAGATTTCGTTGGTATCGCCGATCTCGATAAGATCACCCAGATGGAAGTAGGCGGTGCGCTGTGAGACACGGGCCGCTTGCTGCATCGAGTGGGTGACGATGGCGATGGAGTACTGCGAACGCAGCTCGTCGATCAGCTCCTCGATGATGGCGGTGGCGATGGGGTCGAGCGCCGAGCAGGGCTCATCCATCAGTATCACTTCGGGGTTGACGGCGATGGTGCGGGCGATACAGAGGCGCTGCTGCTGTCCACCGGAGAGACCGGTCCCGGGCTGGTCCAGACGGTCCTTCACTTCGTCCCACAGGCCCGCTTTGCGCAGGCTGGTTTCGACGATCTCATCAGTCTCCGCGCGACTCTGAACCAGGCCGTGGAGTTTCGGCCCGAAGGCGATATTGTCGTAGATCGACTTGGGGAACGGGTTGGGCTTTTGGAAGACCATCCCCACCTGCGCCCGCAACGGTACGGCATCGACACCCCGTCCGAGGATATCCATACCGTCGAAGGTTATCTTTCCGCTGACCTTGCAGCCGGGGATGGTGTCGTTCATACGGTTCATGCAGCGCAGGAAGGTCGATTTGCCGCAACCGGAGGGGCCGATCATCGCCACCACCTCGTTCTTGCCGATATCGAGTGTGATGTCCCTAACCGCCTGCTTATCGCCGTAGAATACGTTGACGTTTTCGCAGCGAACACGCGGGTCGTCCACCTTCTGCTTACCGACGGTTTTGCGCACATCCCGGTCAACCGTCGCGGTGGAGTTATTGGCGCTCTCGCCCTCGATCTGCTTGCTGTTTTTGAAGCTCATACGGTTATTCACCACTGCATTGTGCATCATTACGTTCACCTCGCCTGTTTGCGGCTACCAGCGCCGCTCGAAACGCTTGCGGAGGATCACCGCCAGCGCATTCATGGTGATAAGAAAGGCCAGTAGGACCATGATCGCCGCCGAGGTTTTCTCGACAAAGGCCCGCTCGGGGCTGTCTGCCCAAAGATAGATCTGCACCGGCAGAACGGTGGCGGGATCAGTCACACTAGCGGGAATATCGACGATGAAGGCGACCATGCCGATCATCAAAAGTGGCGCCGTCTCGCCCAGCGCCTGTGCCATCCCGATGATGGTGCCTGTGAGCATGCCGGGCATGGCCAGCGGCAGGACATGGTAGAAGACGGTCTGTAAGCGCGAGGCGCCGACACCCAGCGCCGCCTCGCGGATCGACGGCGGCACCGATTTAAGCGCCGCACGGCTGGCGATGATGATGGTCGGCAGGGTCATCAGCGTCAACACCAGCCCACCCACCAATGGCGCAGAGCGCGGCAGACCAAAGAAATTGATATACACCGCCAGACCCAACAGGCCGAAGACGATGGAGGGCACCGCCGCGAGGTTGTTGATGTTCACCTCAATCAGGTCGGTCCAGCGATTCTGCGGCGCAAACTCTTCCAGGTAGATCGCGGCGGCCACACCGATGGGAAAGGAGAGCGCCAGCGTTACCAGGATTGTGTAGAACGAGCCGACCGCCGCCCCCCAGATACCTGCCAGTTCAGGCTCACGGGAATCACCATGGGTGAAGAAGTTGACATTAAAGCGCTTCTCCAGTCGCTCTGCCTGTTGCAACTCATCCACCCAGCCCATCAGCTGCTGGCTGGAGGCGGGGATCTCCTCCCCCTCTTCGAAGTTTATGTGCCCTTTGACAAGCATGTCGACATTATCATCGGCCGGCACCCAGACACGTTCTGTCTGACCCACCAACGCCGGGTCGGCCATCACCCGATCACGCAGTTCGTAAGCCGCACCGCTGCTCACAATCCGGTAAAGCGATCGCTTGTCGCGCCGGGCGGTAACCTGTGGGAAGAGTTCGCGCAGACTACGCTTGACGATGCCGTTATAGTCGCCCACGGAAAGGCTCTCCTGGCTGGCGTCTCCGCGCGGGTCAACATAGTCCTGGGAATACTCCACATCCAGCGCCACATAGGTCTGCTGAAAGGCACCATAGCCCTTGCCGATGATGCTGATAAAGAGCAGCGACAGGAATGCCATCCCCAACACAATCGCGCTGATGCCGAAGCGGCGAAAACGTCTTTCGGCGGCATAACGCCGAGCCAGCCCCTGGTTGACCTTGTCGATGGTTCGCTGCGGCTTATTTGGCATACCGCTATCGTCTCTATTACTCATATTGCTCTCGATACTTGCGCACCACATGCAGTGCGATGACGTTAAGAATCAGGGTAGTGATAAACAGCATCAGACCCAGGGCGAAGGCCGCCAGGGTCTTGGGGCTGTCGAACTCCTGGTCACCGACCAGCAGGGTGACGATCTGCACCGTCACTGTGGTCACCGCCTCCAGCGGGTTGGCGGTCAGGTTGGCCGCCAACCCTGCGGCCATCACCACGATCATCGTCTCGCCGATGGCGCGTGAGGCGGCCAGCAATATTGAGCCGATGATCCCCGGCAGCGCGGCGGGGATGATCACCTTGCGCACCGTCTCCGACTTGGTCGCACCGAGACCATAGGCCCCATCGCGCATCGCCTGTGGTACGGCGTTGATCACATCGTCGGAGAGGGAGGAGATAAAGGGGATGATCATGATCCCCATCACCACTCCGGCGGCCAACGCGCTCTCGGAGGAGACATCCAGCCCCAACATGCCGCCGGTGTCGCGAATAAACGGCGCCACTGTCAGCGCGGCGAAGAAGCCGTAGACCACTGTCGGTATCCCGGCCAGTATCTCCAGCAGTGGCTTGGCCACCGCACGAACCCTGTGGCCGGCATACTCGGCCAGATAGATGGCCGACATCAGGCCGATGGGTACGGCGACAATGAGCGCGATAAGCGAGATCATCATCGTCCCGGTAAAGAGCGGTATGGCGCCGAAGGCGCCGGTCGAGCCGACCTGATCGGCGCGGATCGCCGTCTGCGGACTCCATTCGGTCCCGAACATAAAATCGGTAAGGGGGATCGTCTGGAAAAAGCGCATCGCCTCGAACAGCACCGACAGCACGATGCCCACGGTAGTGAAGATGGCGATGGTGGAGCTGAGGATAAGAAACGCCTCCACCGTCCGCTCCACCGCATTGCGCGCCCGCTTCTCGCGGTGGATGCTGTGCAGCGCATAGCTCATACCGGCGATGGCGATCGCCAACAGCACCACGCTCAGTGCCGCGTTGCTCATCGCCTGCATGGAGCGATAGTGCTCGGCGGCGATGCGGATCTCATCGGTCACCTGAGCGGAGACGATATTGCCGCTGACCAGGTTGCGCACATCGTTGAGCAACAGACCCAATCTCGCCTCGGGCAGATCACGCATATGCGCAGGTAGGTCGGCGACCACCAACTGCATAACCAGGGTCGACTCAAAAACCTGCCACAGTCCGAACACAATCAGTGCCGGGATACCGCACCACAACGCCGCATAGAAACCGTAATGGTTGGGCAGGGAGTGAAGGTTGCGAATGGAACCGCCGGCCAGCCCCAACGAGCGACGTCGCCCCAGATAGAAGGCGACGGTTGAGAGTGCCAGAAGCAACAACATCAATAGGGATGGAGACATCGCAAAATTCCTGCCTCGAAACAAAAAGAGGGGCCGGACCCGCAGGTCCGACCGCTAGTGCCTTACATGGACATCGGCTTGAGTTCACGCGCCGCGTTGGTGAACGCTTTGCGCTCCTTGCGCGGCATCGGGATAAGCCCCTTGTCGGTGAGGTAGCCCTCTTCACCATAGGCCTTCTCGCTGGTGAACTCCTTGATGTACTCATGCATGCCCGGGATAACCCCGACGTGCGCCTTCTTCACATAGAAGAAGAGTGAACGGGAGACCGGATAGTCACCGCTGGAGATCGCCTCGAAGGTGGGAAGGTTGCCTTCGATCTTGGAGCCCTGCACTTTGTCGGCATTCTGATCGAGGAAGCTGTAGCCGAAGATACCTAGGGCATCGGGGTTGCTGTCCAGCTTCTGGATGATCAGGTTGTCGTTCTCCCCCGCCTCGACGTAGGCACCGTCTTCACGGATGGCGTGGGCCACGGCCTTGAAGACACTCTTGCCCTTCTTGTTGTAGGCACTCATGGGAATGCCCAGCTTCTTCATGTAGCCCTTTACATCGTCGCCCTTGGCCCCACGCAGTGCCTTGAGATCGGCATAGCTCTTGGCACCGGCCTCCATCGCCAGCTCGACGAAGGCGTCGCGGGTACCGGATGTGGGTGGCGGACCGAGCACCTCGATCTTGACGTTGGGCAGGGCCGGGTTGACCTGCTTCCAGGTCTTGTAGGGGTTGTCGATGAGTTTGCCGTCCTTACCCGGCACCTGCTTGGCCAGGGCGAGGAAGATCTCCTTGCGGCTCAGCTCAAACTGTGGCGCCTGCTTGGAGTTGGCCATGGCAATGCCGTCGTAGCCGACCTTAATCTCGACGATATCCTCAACGCCGTTGCTCTGGCAGCGCTCATACTCGGACTTTTTGATCGCGCGGGAGGCGTTGGTGATGTCCGGGTGCTCGACACCGACACCGGCACAGAACAGCTTCAGGCCGCCACCGGAGCCGGTGGACTCGATCTTCGGTGTCTTGTACTGCGTGGTCTTACCGAACTGCTCGGCCACCACGGTGGCAAACGGGTAGACGGTGGATGAACCGACGATACTGACGTAATCGCGGGCGGAGTCGGCCAGAGCGTTACCGCTCATCAGGGCAGTGACGGCAGCCGATACGAGTACTGCTTTTTTCAACATTGGAACCCCCAAACATGGTGGACACAAAAATTCCGGGTTAACCGCACCGGGCGACGGAACTGTGCTCGCGGTACGCACCGAGCCAACCTCAAGGCTGTTCAGCGACGCCTATCTAACCACCCCTTCATGACAAAAACGTGACAATAAAGATGAAGAAATTGTTACAGTGGCTGCCCACTACCTTCCGGCCTTAGATAGGTGCGGGCATGAGGCGGACGATACGACCCTGCGATCGGGGAGAGAAAAAGGCTTTTTCGTTGACTTATATCAATGCTAGTTTATTAGAGATGGCTAATATATAACCCAGTGACCTGACCTGACGGACCAAACACTATGCTGCAAAAGTTACCTGTCATACTTGCCGGCCTGCTCTTCAGCACCGCCCTTCTGGCCGCCCCGGACGGCGCCCGCCTCTACGAACGCCACTGTTCGGCCTGTCATGGGCTGGAGGGTGAAGGGGGCGTAGGGGTGCCGCTGGCGCTACCCAGCTTTCAGGCCACGGTGCGCGACGACTACCTCTTTACCACCATCCGCGAGGGGCGCCCCGGACGGGTCATGCCCGCTTTTCGCGCCCTGAGCGATGCCCAGGTGGAGGCGATCATCGGCCATATCCGCAGTTGGGGCGAGGAGCCGGGACCGCCGCAGGCCAAGAGCGGCAAACCGGCCCACGGCGATCCGCGGCGCGGCAAGGAGCTCTACGCCGAGTATTGCGCCCACTGCCACGGCGCCAACGGTGAGGGGGGACACGGCACCGGCGTCACCTTCTCCCGACCACGGGAGCTGCCGATCATGGCGCCGGCGCTGAACAATCCCGGCTTTCTCGCCGCTGCCGACGACCGCATGATCAAACATACCCTGATGCAGGGGCGCGAGGGGACGCCGATGATCTCCTTCCTCAAGCTGGGGCTCAATGAGCAGGATATCGACGACATTGTCAGCTTCGTCCGCCGCTTCGAGGAGGACCCCATCCACTGGCGCTACGACAGTGAGGAGGGCCCGAGCATCACCATGGAGTCGGAGTACGACCTGGAGACCACGGTGGAGAACATCAAGCGCGCCGCCGTGGGCAAGAACTTCCGCGTCATCCGCACCACCACGCTGGAGGATGGCCTGTTCGATGAGGATGAGCAAAACCTGCGTCAGGTGGTGGTGCACTTTTGCAACTTCAACTTCATCAACGAGGCGCTCAGCCTCGACCCGCGGGTGGGGATGTTCATGCCTTGTCGCGTCAACGCGGTGGAGTACCCGGACGGCACGGTGGAGCTCAGCGCCATCAACCCCCGCTACATGAGCCGTATGTATAACAACGCCGAGCTGGATGAGGCCTGCGACCGTATGTACAACATCTACGAATCGATCATGGAGGAGGCGACACTGTGAACAGACTTCTGCGCCTGCTGGCGGCCCTGGTTCTGGGGCTGCAACTGAACTGCGCCACAGCCGGGGACGAGAGCCTGCTGATGATGCGCTCCACCCAGTCCTTCCCCGAGGCGATGCTGGCCCTGCAAAAGACCCTGGGCGAGTACGGCTATACGGTCTCGCGCGTGCAGCGGGTCGACATCGGCCTGACCGGTAGCGGTTTCGAGACCGACAAGTACCGCATCGTCTTCTTCGGCAAACCCGAAGAGGTGCGTCGGATCAGCCGGGAGCACCCTGAGATGATCCCCTACCTACCGTTGATGATGACCATCTTCGCCGAGGAGGAGGAGACCGTGCTGGTCTCGCTCGACCCCATCGCCCTGCGCGACATCGTTGAGGATGAGGCGTTCCACTTCCAGCTGATGCGCTGGCAGAGCGACATCCTCTCCATCATGGACGATATGCGCGCGTATTGAGTCGGCGCCACCGACCGGCGACGCGAAACAGGACGGGAGCGGCGAGTCAGAGGTTGCGGTTGATCTGCGCCTCGATGCGCCGCTTGTAGTTGAGAAAATGGACGCTCTGCATCCTGCCCATGTTCTCCTCGCCGATCACGGAGTTGTCGAGGCTGATATCGGTGATATAGATCGGGTATGATTGCCCGCTCTGGCGCAGCTGCAGGACGTGTTTGACCACCGCGTCGAACAGTTTGTTGCCGAACTCCAGAGTGGAGAACTCGCGCCCGTCGCAGTAGAGGGTGAAGATCGACTCTCCCAGTTCGTTCTGCTCGACAATCACCTGCAGGCTGAAAAAGCGCTTACCCGGTTGTTGGTGCGGCGGCTCCACCTTCCGCAGGCGCTGCTTGCCCAGGGCGTCGCGGTTGATCTCGTAAAACTCCATCCCGTCGATACGGCTTCCCACCGCCCCCTCCTGGAGCATGAAGTTGATCCGGTTGCTCACCGCATCGAAGAAGCGCTGGTAGTGGTTTACCAGGGTCTCCTGCTCATGCTCGCTGTTTTTCTGCGTAAACAGCGCCCCCTTCTCGTCAAGCACATAGAGCTCGGTGCCATCCAGCGCGGCGTGGTAGAAAAGCTGCACCACGCCGGGCTTGTTGTAGCGGTAGATAAGCGGCAGCGGGCTGCCCTGGAGTGAGCGCTCATCGAACATCAGGTGGTGGAACGGCTCACCGGCCTTGCCCAGGTACTGGAGCAGCGACTGGAGCGTGCGGTGCTCGACATAGCGGGGAACATCGCCACCCATCTCGATGACGTAGTAGGAGCGGGCGATGTTGAGTATGTAGCGGCTCGAGGGGCCCTTCTCATGGTCGTAAAACAGCGCGATGACCTGGCGCAACAGCTCCTCCACGCGATGACCGACCGCACTGCCCATCACCCTGCCCATGGTGTAGACCCGCGGCACATCGGGGATAACGCCGCTCGAGCGCGGATACCACTTGAGAAAATCGCACAGGCTCTCCAGCACCGCATTCTCACCGGCATTGCGCTGCGTCAGCACCTCGTGCCAGCTGTTCACCTGCAGGTGGTCCACCGCCCGAATCATGCTCACCCGGTCGTGACCATAGCAGAAAGGATCGGTTTGCCCCATGGCGGCGATGTTGCGGGTCAACATCATGTTATCGCTCAAATGCACGCCGGCGTTGATATAGAGCTCACTGACCAGCAGGCGCGACACCTGGGAGAAGTCGTGCATATCGCTGCTGTCGAGCAGCGCCAGCGGGAAGTTGCCCCACATCTCCTGCAGCAGATTCTCCACATCTCGCGCAGTGTGCCGGCTGCGCGGGCTGTGGACCAGAAATACCGTCCGTTTGCCGATCACCCGATTGAAGTAGCACCAGGCGACCAGCTCCACCAGGCTGCGGCTGCGCTTGAGCGGGACACCCAGTTTGATCTCGCTTCGGCTGAGTACCCCGCGAAAGGCGTGCCAGCCGCTCACCTCGCCCTTTTCGTTGTAGACCTCGCAGAGGGTCATCTGCTCCTCGTAGAGATCGGCATCGATGCCCCGGTTGACGATATCGATCTTGCCCGCCTTGCGTTCAAAGGCGGTGTAGAGCTTACGCCCCAGGGTGGTCAGGTCATGCTGGCTGATCATCGACAGGCCGGCATACTTGCGGGCGAAGTCGGAGAGGAAGCGGTAACTGGTCATCAGCGCCTCGAACAGGATCTGCCGCTCTTCGACCACGCGGTGCACCTTCCAGGTCCGATGGGCGTCCATCAGCATCAGGTCCGCCCGACTCCAGTGCCACGCCTTGACCATCTCGCGCAGCAGCTCGCGCCGCCAGTCGTGGCGCCGAGCGGTGGGGGGCTCGCTCAACCTCAGCTCGCTTTTGAAGTAGAAGCAGCGCCGCGCCAACTCCAGGCGCTGGTGCTCCTGACCGGCGCTGAGATAATCGCTGACCTTCTCCAGCATCATCAGGTAGGGGTCGAGCTGCTCGGGCTCGGCGCGGTTGTCGTAGACCGCCTGCTTGAGCTGCTTGCTCAACAGCTCCATCGCCGGATATTCGCTGGCGTAGGCCTCGATCAGCAGCAGTTTGAGGATCGATTTGTAGGGGGCGTCGATCCCCTTGGAGAGCTGCCACAGCGCAGCGCCGAAGAACTCCTCGGCGGGGATGCGGGTCAGACCGCCGAAGTCGATACAGTCACGGGCGTAGAGAAAGCGCTTGCGCTGCAACTCATCCACATAGATCCCGTAGGCGGCCTCATACTCAGGCGGCACCAGCCACCAGAGCGGAAACTGACCGCAGAGCAGCACGCTGGTACGGTAGAACTCATCCAGCAGCAGGTTGTGCTGGGCGCTGCCGCTGCTCTCGCTGGAGAGCGCGTTGTGCTGCCCCTGGCGAAACCGCTCCGGGTCGATGAAGAAGAAGTGGATCTCCAGGCCCAACTCCGCCGCCCAAGCCTCAATGCGTTGCGCCTTGAGCCGCAGCTTGTCCAGCTCATCGTTGCTGAGCTTGGGGTCGTAACAGAGCCAGAAGTCGAAGTCGCTGCCCTCGGCGTGGGCGATGGTGCCGGTGCTGCCCATGAAGTAGATGGCATGGATTGCGTTCTGCCGCTTGGGCGTGCGGCGGTAGCTAAAGCTCCTGGCCAGGGTTTTGGCCAGATTGAGGGCGAGCCGGTCCGGTTCATACCCCCAGACCCCCACCGGGGTATCCTTGGAGGCGAAGCCGGGCAGCATCGGGTGGTTGACGTGGAACAGCAGCGGCAGCAGATCCAGCAGCTGCTCCTGTTTGTCGCGCAGCGCCGCGCGCGCCTTCTGCAAGCGGGCACGGTTGAGCAGCATAAAGCGGCGCTTGACCGCGCGGAAGTCGATCTCCTCGCCCGGCTGCTCCGGCCCCTGGTTCATCTCCAGCGTCACTTCAGCTCCCTGCCGCCGAGTCGAGCCAACCGCCCAGCAGGGCGACGGCGTAGATGAGCGTCATGGCGATGATCAGGTAACCGACCACCGGCACCACCTTCAGCAGCAGGGTGAAGGCGCGGGGCCGGTTCAGCGCACTGAAGCGCTTGCGTACACTGCGCGGATAGATAACGGCAAAGTAGAGCCCCACCGCCAGGTTGATCACCACGGAAAAAATCTCGCCACCACTCATCACGATTCACCTTTGGTTGTCTGCACCATCCGCTACCGGACTCGCCGAGTCGATGCGATCCAGGCGGAGCCTGAGTATCGAGCCATCTTCGCGCCGGGCGATAAGGTACTCTGCCCCGCCGCGGGTTTGAAGATCCTGCGGCAGCACCACCTCGCGGCGGATCTCGGCCACCTCGTGCCAGACCAGTTGCAGGGGCCGGCGGCGCATAATCGCCACCTCATACGCCGAGTGTACGGCGCAAGCCACCGGCTTGTAACCACTCACGCCGCCTGCTCCGGCAAAAAGAGCTGCAGCAGCTCGTTCAGATAGTCGCGCCCGCGGGCGGTGGGGCGAATGCGACTCAGCCCCCACTCCAGCAGCCCCAACTCCACCGCCCGCTGCAGCGGCTGCTCCACCTGCCGGATCGGCATACCGGTACGAGCCTGAAACAGACCACTGTCGAAACCGTCGACCAGCCGCAGGGCGTTCATCATAAACTCCAGCGCCAGGGTCTGACGATCCGGCTCGTTGCGGCCCGCCAGCGCCGCCTCGGAGCCGGCGCTGTGCAGCCACGTCTGCGGATGGCGCAGACGCCAGCTACGCACGACCCGCCCTGCGGGCGCATCGGTCAGCTTACCGTGGGCACCGGGGCCGATGCCCAGATAGTCGCCAAACTGCCAGTAGTTGAGGTTGTGGTGACAGTGCCGCCCCTCGCGGGCATAGGCGGAGATCTCGTACTGACCGAAGCCCGCCTCTGCCAAGCGCGCCTGCCCCGCCTCCTGCATCGCCCACAACGACTCATCCTGCGGCAGCACCGGGGGGGTGTGGGCAAAGGCGGTATGGGGTTCTATGGTGAGCTGATACCAGGAGATATGCGCCGGCGCCAGGGCGAAGGCCTGTTCAAGATCGGCCAGTGCCCCGGCGCGATCCTGCCCGGGGAGTCCGAACATCAGGTCCAGGTTAAAGTTCTCCAGCCCGGCGGCGTGGGCCGCCTCGGCGGCACGGATCGCCTCGGTCGGGCTGTGGATGCGGCCCAGTCGCGCCAGCTTCTCACCCTCGAAGCTCTGCACACCGATGGAGAGGCGGTTGACCCCCGCGGAACGGTACTCGGCAAAACGCCCCTGTTCCACGGTGCCCGGATTGGCCTCCAGGGTGATCTCGCACGCCGGCGTCAGCCCCAGCAGGGCACGCAGCCCCGAGAGCAGCTGCTCCAGCCCCTCCGCGCTCATCAGGCTCGGCGTGCCACCACCGATAAATACCGACCCCACCGGACGGCCCCAGACCGCCGGGAGCTGCATCTGCAGATCGCGCAGCAGCGCCGCCACATACTCGCGCTCCGGAATCGGGCCGCGGGGCTCGTGGGAGTTGAAGTCGCAATAGGGGCACTTGCGCACGCACCAGGGGAAGTGGATGTAGAGCGACAGCGGCGGCGGGGCGGTGAAGCTCAGCAGCATGGCAGGGGTCCGCCTCGCCTACGCTTCCAGAGCCGTGCCCTTGGGCAGCAGCCTGAGCAGACACTGCAACGCCTTGCCGCGATGGCTGAGGCGGTTCTTCTCTTCGGCGGGGAGCTCGGCGGCGGTACGGCTGTCGCCGGCCACCTGAAATACCGGGTCGTAACCGAAACCGTTCTCCCCCACTGCCGCGGTGGTGATACTCCCCTCCCAGCTGCCCTGGCAGAGGATCGGGGTCGGGTCGGCCTTATGCCGCATATAGACCATCAGACACTGGAAGCGGGCGCTGCGCTCGAGCGGCGGCACATCGGCCATCGCCTCGAGCAGTTTGTTCAGATTGGCCTCATCTGCGGCACCGGCGCCGGCGTAACGGGCCGAGTAGATACCGGGCGCGCCTCCCAGCGCATCCACCTCCAACCCCGAGTCGTCGGCGATAGCGGGCAGACCGCTGTGGGCGGCGGCGTTACGCGCCTTGATAATCGCGTTCTCGACAAAGGTCAAACCGGTCTCCTCGACCTCGGGCACATCGAAATCGCTCTGCGGCACCACCTCGATATCCAGCCCGGCCAGGATCTGATTGATCTCCCTAACCTTGCCCTTGTTGCCACTGGCCAAAACTATTTTTTTCATTGAAAACCCCTGTTTAAACGCAGAGGACGCGGAGTACGCAGAGAAATGCTAATGCTTAATAAGGGGAGCAAAAAGGTATGTTCAGCTGCCAGAAAAACCAACCACCCTCACAGCTACTATAGCTTTGCGCCCTCTGCGTACTCCGCGTCCTCTGCGTTGCATGCTTTTCAATCCTTCAACGCCTCGCGCTGGTGTTCGATGAGTTCGGCGATGCCTTTTTCGGCCAGGTCGAGCATGGCGTCCATCTCTTCGCGGCGGAAGGCGTGGCCCTCGGCGGTGCCCTGCACCTCGATGAAGGCGCCGCCGTCGTTCATCACCACGTTCATGTCGGTCTCGGCGTTGGCGTCCTCGGCGTAGTCGAGGTCCAGCACGGCAGTACCCTCGAAGATCCCCACCGAGACCGAGGCGAGTTGGCCGTGCAGCGGCTCTTTCTTGATCAATTTCTTCGCCTTGAGATGGGCCACGGCGTCCATCAGCGCTACATAGGCGCCGGTGATGGAGGCGGTGCGGGTACCGCCGTCGGCCTGGATCACGTCGCAGTCGACGGTGATGGAGCGCTCGCCCAGTGCCGTCAGATCCACCACAGCGCGCAGCGAGCGACCGATGAGCCGCTGGATCTCCATGGTGCGCCCGCCCTGCTTGCCCATCGCCGCCTCGCGCCCCATGCGCATACCGGTGGCGCGGGGAAGCATGCCGTACTCGGCGGTGACCCAGCCCTGCTTCTTGCCCTTGAGAAAGCGCGGCACACGCTCCTCCACAGTGGCGTTGCAGAGCACTTTGGTGTCGCCGAACTCCACCAGCACCGACCCCTCGGCGTGCATGGTGTAGTGGCGGGTGATACGGATGGGGCGGAGCTCGTCGGGCTGGCGACCGCTGGGGCGCATAGGAACCTACCTTTCTGTAGCACTGGAAGTGCGCACATTGTAACGGGGCCGGATCGTCGGCGCGAGTGAACCCTCAGCGCTCGAACTCCTCCTCGTACTCCCGGATCACCGCTTCGATCTGGGCGATGGCATCATCGATATTGTCGTGACGCTTCCCGTCCTGGCGCTTACTCCGCTTGCTCTGCTTCGATTGCTGCCCCTCTTCGGTGGAGATAAGCCGCAGACCCAGGGCGCTGATATTGTCGCTGCGCGGGTAGCTGAGCCGCTCGGAGCGCTCGGCGATGGTATTGAGCGCCGTCTCCAGCGGTTGCTGATCGGCCAGTACCGCGCCCATCTGTACATCGTCCAGCGGCCCCCACAAGCCATCGGAGCAGAGCAGCACCACATCGTCCGACTTGAGCCTAACGGTGTTGCTGAAGCTGACCTTGGGCAGCTCGCGGCGGCAGCCCAG
>JBNJGC010000029.1:15784-21281 GCA_051747405.1 Pseudomonadota bacterium | reverse complement strand
GGTTTAACCCTTTGCGCCTTCGCGGGAATGACGTATGCTCTGTATCGTGCAGAGCCTTGGCAGCAGACCCGGTTGAGTCGCATCGATGTTTCTGTGGCACGTACTTCTATGACTCGAACGTTCGTCGAGTTAAATAATGGTTTTCTCTGCGACCTCCGCGTCCTCTGCGTTAAAAAGATTTTTCCTCCCTGAATCACAACCAATTGGTGAGCATGACGCCTACGCCGATGCTGTTGCTGCGGTGGTCGTAGTCGATGAGGGAGTCACCATAGCCGTGGAAGATCTGCAGGTAGCCGCGCAGGCGGCGATTGAGCTTGAAGGTGTAGTCGAGCTGTAGTGCGCCGTAGTTGTCGCGGGAGAGGTTGTTGCGCAGCATGAAGCCGAAGGTGTGGTTCTGCTGGATCGTCAAACCCCGCAGCTCGAAGTTGCCCATATAGCGTTCGATGTCGGGGTTGTCGTCATCACCATCGGTGTTGGGGATGCGCCACCACGGTTTGAGGCTGAGGTAGAAGTTATCCCGCTCCGCCACCAGCTCCAGCATCACCCGGTTCCAGCTGCGCGAGAGCGGCTCGGAGCGACCGTTGGACTGGTGGTTGAGGGCCAGGCCGACGAGGCGCCAGTCCAGCCCCAGCGCACGCTTGTTGATAGGAAAATTAAGCAGGATCTCCGGCTCGTAGTTGTTCTCGCGGAACGGGGAGGAGGCGTCGCTCCGGTACGCCTGCCAGAAGGACTGCTGGGTGTAGCCGAATGAGAGCAGCCCCCGCCCAAACAGCACATCCTCCACCAGCGGTACCTTGAAGCTGAACTGGAATTTGACCTCGTTGCTCACCGGCGCCAGGTCCGGGTCGACGTTCTGGTAAGGGTCGCGGTTGGGGTTGGCGTTATAAGTCAGCGGCAGGATGTAACTGGGCCGGTGCGGGGTAATGACAAAGGGGTTGTCCCGCACCTGCCACTCCAGCGAGATCCGTTCGTCGATAGCGGAGGTCGCCGCCGCCTCCTCCTCGCCATGGGCGCTCAAGGCGAATAACAGCAGGGTGAATAGCAGTGTGCGCATGGCGGTTATCTGGCCGGTTTCGAGAGCGTCTCGCGTGCCGGAGAGGGCTGGCCGCCCTGCGTACACGCGCCTTCCATCTGGCCCACTCCGCGACCCGCTGAAAGCCCCGGGAAGCGAGATAGGGTATGTCAGTGTACTTCAGCGTGACGCACGGCGCATTCGTAACCGACCGCTGTAGCCCCGCACTGCGCCGGGGGCGTGGGCGATCAGCGCGGAGAGCAGGATCACCAGCACAAACAGTTCGGCGCGCCACGGCGGCAGGGCGAACGCCAGCGCCAGTAGGATGAGCTTGAGCAGGATCACCTGCCCTTTGAGCTGTAACAGCCAGCGCCCATCACTGTAGAGATAGAGCAGGGAGAGCAGCACGCCGGTGACAAGGGTGAGCCACCACCAGGGCCGCCACAGGCTCTCCTCGACGGCGAACAGAAAACCGCCGCCAATCCCGGCTACGCCGATCAGGTGGGCGGCGCGCAGCAGAATGTTGAGCCAGCGCTGGCCGGGGAAGTAACGGGCCTGGGTAGGGAAAAACCGCGCTGGCATGGCTGACTCCTGTTGACTGTCCGCTAAAGGATACACCTTCGACATAACGCTTCGCGACGGGCTGTGCGCGATCCGCTCTCAATCCAGGGTGATGCCCTTGATCATGGCGTGCACCGCTTTACCCGGCTCCAGCGCCAGCCGCTCGCATGAGCGGCGGGTAATACGCGAGAGCAGTGCCTGCCCATCCAGATCGAGGCGCAGCAGGAGATGGCCGGGGTGGGGGTCGTCGCTGATCTCGGTGATTCGCACCGGCAGGCAGTTATTCACGCTCGACGCCTTGGGTGGCTCCAGGGCGATGGCGACATCACGGGCCTGGATACGCGCCCGCACCCGCTGCCCCGGTGCCACCGCTTCACGGGAGATGAGCAGCCGATGACCGCCGTCACAGGCCAGAACGCTCATGTGATCATCCCCGTGTTCGACCACCGTGGCCTCCAGCACCGCCGAGGCGTTGGCGCCGTGGGCCAGAGGCAGATCAGGGCGGGTGAGCATCTCTTGCAACGGCCCCTCGGCCAGCAGGCGACCGCCATCGAGCAGCAGCATGTGATCGGCCAGTCGGCTAACCTCCTCCAGGCTGTGGCTAACCAGCAGTACCGGGATCGCCAGCTCTCCGTGCAGCCGTTCGAGATAGGGCATGATCTCCGCCTTGCTGATCGCATCGAGTGCGGCCAGCGGCTCATCCATCAGCAATACCTCGGGGCTGGTCAGCAGGGCGCGCCCGATCGCCACGCGCTGGCGTTGGCCACCGGAGAGCTCGTCGGGCAGGCGTTGGGTGAGATCGCCCAGGCCGAGCAGCTCCACCACCTCGGCGGGCTGGATCCGGCGCTCCGTGGCCGGGATGCGGCGCAGGCCGTACTCCAGGTTGCGCTGCACGTTCAGGTGGGGAAACAGACGCCCCTCCTGAAACACATAGCCGATGGGCCGCTGCTCGGGCTTGAGGAAGCGTTGCCTGTCCTGCCACACCTCGCCCTGTAGATACAGGTGGCCGCGCACCCCGGACTCCAGCCCGGCGATGCAGCGTAGCAGGGTGGTCTTGCCACAGCCGGAGCGGCCAAACAGGGCGGTGATACCGCGCCCCGGAACGGTGCTGGCCAGCTGCAGGGTGAAGCCCTCACGCTGGAGGTGAAAATCCATCTCGATCATAGTCTTTCTGCTCCAAATCTGAAGCGCCCGTTAAACAGGTACAGCAGCATCAACATCACAAAGGAGAGGCCGAGCAGCAGTGCCGAGAGGGTGTGTGCCGAGGCGTAGTCCACCGCCTCGACGTGATCATAAATGGCGATGGAGACCACCTGCGTCTCCCCGGGGATGTTGCCGCCGATCATCAGCACTACACCGAACTCGCCCACGGTGTGGGCAAAGCCCAGGGTGGAGGCGGTGAGAAAGCCGCGCAGCGACAGCGGCAGCACGATGGTGACAAAGCGGTCCCATGGGCTGGCACGGAGTGTCGCGGCGGCCTCCAGCAGGTCTGCGCTTACCGAGCTGAAGGCGTTCTGCAGTGGCTGTACCACAAAGGGCAGCGAATAGAAGACCGAACCGATGACCAGCCCGGCAAAACTGAACGCCAGTGCCGGCCCGCCGAGCGCCTGGATCGGACCCTGGGGGCCGAGCACCAGCAGCAGATAGAAGCCCAAAACCGTCGGTGGCAGGACCAGCGGAAGCGCCACGATGGACTCGATCAGCAGCTTGATACGGCAGCGTGTGCGAGCCAGCCACCAGGCCAGCGGTGTGCCAAGGAGCAGTAGCACGAGGGTGGTCACTGCCGCCAGGCGCAGCGTAAGCCACAGGGCGTCGAGATCCAGCGGGTTGATGAAGGTGTTGAACATCTCTCTCACTCCGTGGGCAAGCGATAGCCATCCTCTTCGATGATGGCCCGCGCCGCCGGGTCGCTACGCATCCACTCCAGCAGCGCTCGGGCCGCCTGCTGCTGTGGCGACCGACTTAGCACAATCGCCTCCTGGGTGATCGCCGGATAGTGCTCAGCGGCAGGTATCCAGCTGGAGCCCTTAGCGTGCTCGCGCTCGTAGTTGATCGCCTGGGAGAGGGCGACAAGGCCGATCTCAGCGTTGCCGGTGGAGACGAAGTTGAAGGTCTGCCCCACGCTCTGACCGATGACCACCCGCCCTCGCGGTAGCGCCAGACCCAGTGAGTCCAGAACCGCTTCGGCGGCGGCACCGTATGGCGCCACGCGGGGGTTGGCCATGGCCAGGCGTTGATAGTGGTCGCTGGCGAGCAGGGCGCCCCCATCTTCCGGGATCATGTCGGGATCGGGGCTCCACAGCACCAGCCGCCCCAGGGCATAGGTCCGGCGGCTGCCGGCCACGGCGTGGCCCTCCTTCTCCAGATCGGCTGTACGGACGTTGTCGGCTGAGAGGAAGAGGTCGAAGGGGGCACCCTGACGGATCTGCGCATAGTGTTTGCCGGAGGAGGCACCGCTGACAAGGCTGTGTACACCACGCTGCTGTTCATAGGTGTGGGAGAGCCGCTCCATGGTGGCGGAGAAGTTGGCCGCCACCGCGATACGCAACGGCTCGCCGGCGTGCGAGGGGCCGGCGAGCAGTACTGCGGTTATGAGGATAAGCCTGAGAACGGGGTAGTTGAACAGCGACACGGGTTATCTCCTTATCAAGTGAATGAGAAACGCTATGCATGTATGAATATAGCGTTACAAAAAATAAAAGGCGCCGATCACGCCTCAATATTCATGCCAGCCGACAGCCACGCAACGGCGGCTGCCGTAGCCCATGCCGATTGTAGCAAAACCGACATTCGCTATGTCTGTGTGAATATAGCGACAAGATTACCGGCGGCCATCGGGGCTGTCAATGCGGCTCGGTCAGCGGTTGGAGTGAGCGCGGGGTAGCTTCAAAGTAACTACTCCCTCCCCCTGAGAAGATCTTTCACCGCAGAGGCGCTGAGGCCGCCATGGAGGGCGGTGGTAGACAATGCATGGACCACTAGCGAAGGTGATGGGCTTGAGCTGCACGGCTGCCTGGCGCTTCTGCCTGTACGGAGCTACCACGCTCCAGGCATAGAGCGAACATGATGCGCTTCGCAGGCTCAGCGCATCCTATCTTCTCAGACACCCATGCTTGTCCCATTCCCACAACAAGCCGTCATGCCGGACTTGTTCCGGCATGACGGCCTCCGTGCCCTCCGTGCCCTCTGTGTCCTCTGTGGCAATAATTTCAAGGCTCCTGCATGATGCGCTTCGCAGGCTCAGCGCATCCTATGGCTATTGCTCGTCAGGCATTGACGGCCCGTGGCCGCCGCCACAATGACCGTGGAATAGAGCGCTACGTCAGGGGGGGGGCGGCGAGTCGTTACGCCTCAAGGCTCTGTTATCCCGCCGCGGGTAAGGCCGCTGCCTGGCGGCCAGACGGAGTCTGTACGGGTTAATGGGGGGCGTTGGGAGGTGTCGGGGCGAGGTCGTGCGCCAGCTCTGCCAGTTCGTCGGCGACAGCCGCTCTGGCGAGCGCCTGCATGCGATGGTAGCGGTCCAATACCTCCTCGCCAAGCGGTGTGATGGAGGCGCCGCCACCGCCTTTGCCCCCAGCAGCGGTCTTGACCAAAGGTTCGCGGAAGCACTGATTCATGGTATCCACCAGCAGCCAGGCGCGTCGGTAGCTCATCCCCATCTGCCGTGCGGCAGCGGAGATCGAGCCGCACTCAGCGATGCGCTCAAGCAGTTCGGCCTTGCCCGGTCCCAGGGCGATCGCCTTGCCGAAGAGCAGGCGCAGTTGTAGTGGAGACGATGCGGTCATGATACTCAGTACACTGAAACAGATGTGACAGTATAGCGAGTGCGCTAGTGTTGATGGAATAGCGATGCGGGGCCCAAGGGGTGACACAGGCCGTACTCCGGGTGTGAAGTGCGTATGCGCCCACTCTGCGGGTGATGGC
>JBNJGC010000029.1:0-15684 GCA_051747405.1 Pseudomonadota bacterium | reverse complement strand
TGCGCTAGTGTTGATGGAATAGCGATGCGGGGCCCAAGGGGTGACACAGGCCGTACTCCGGGTGTGAAGTGCGTATGCGCCCACTCTGCGGGTGATGGCAGGGTGAGCGCATAGTTACACCAGCGATGACAAAGTATGCGGCTGCCCTGCGGGTGATGGCTGTTTGCCGTGGCGGATGCTGTGGCTGTGTTATGATATTTTCTTTATCCACCCCTCTCTGGGCCGCCGCGAGGCTGCGGTTTTTAGTGAGCAACAGGTATGTAACAAGCCGATGAAATACCGTGACCTGCGCGACTTTGTCGACCAGCTGGAGCAGCGCGGCGAGCTTAAACGCATTCGTACCGAGGTCGATCCCAAGCTGGAGATCACCGAGATCGCCGATCGCACCCTGCGCGCCGGCGGCCCGGCGCTGCTGTTCGAAAACCCCAAGGGCTCCGATATCCCGCTGCTGGCCAACCTCTTCGGCACCCCCGAGCGGGTGGCGCTGGGCATGGGCGAGGAGTCGGTAGAGGCTCTGCGCGAGGTGGGCAAACTGCTCGCCTACCTCAAGGAGCCGGAGCCGCCCAAGGGACTCAAGGACGCAATCGAAAAGCTGCCGGTGTTCAAGAAGGTGCTGCACATGTCGCCCAAGGTGGTGAAGAGGGCCCCCTGTCAGGAGGTGGTGCTGGAGGGCGACGAGGTGGATCTCTCCAAACTGCCGATCCAGACCTGCTGGCCCGGCGATGTGGGTCCGCTCATCACCTGGGGGCTGGTGGTCACCAAAGGCACGCGCAAACCGCGGCAAAATCTCGGCATCTACCGCCAGCAGGTGATCGCGAAGAACAAGGTGATCATGCGCTGGCTCTCCCACCGTGGCGGCGCGCTCGATTTTCGCGACTGGCAGGAGAGCCATCCGGGCGAGCCCTTTCCCATCGCCGTGGCCCTTGGCGCCGACCCGGCCACCATCCTCGGCGCCGTCACCCCGGTACCCGATAACCTCTCCGAGTACGCCTTCGCCGGCCTGCTGCGCGGCGGCAAGACCGAAGTGGCCAAATGTCTTGGCAGTGAGTTGGAGGTGCCCGCCTCGGCCGAGTTCGTGCTGGAGGGCTACCTCCACCCCGGCGAGGAGGCGGACGAGGGCCCCTTCGGCGACCATACCGGCTACTATAACGAGGTGGAGCGCTTCCCGGTCTTTACCATCGAACGCATCACCCACCGCCGCGACCCCATCTACCACTCCACCTACACCGGTCGTCCGCCCGACGAACCGGCGGTACTGGGGGTGGCGCTCAACGAGGTCTTCGTGCCGATCCTGCAGAAGCAGTTCCCGGAGATTGTCGACTTCTACCTGCCGCCGGAGGGCTGCTCCTACCGCCTGGCGGTGGTCTCCATCCGCAAGCAGTACCCGGGCCACGCCAAGCGGGTGATGCTGGGGGTCTGGTCGTTCCTGCGCCAGTTCATGTACACCAAGTTTGTCATCATCGTCGACGAAGACATCAACACCCGCGACTGGCAGGATGTGATCTGGGCCATGACCACGCGCATGGACCCGGTGCGCGACACCACCATGCTGCAAAACACACCGATCGACTACCTCGACTTCGCCTCGCCGGTCTCCGGGCTGGGCTCGAAGATGGGTCTCGACGCCACCAACAAGTGGCCGGGCGAGACCGAGCGGGAGTGGGGCGAGCCTATCGAGATGGATGCCGAAGTGAAACAGCGAATTGACACGATTTGGGATGAACTGGGGATTGATTGATGTCTGATAAACAAGCAAGCAAGAAAGTCATCGAAGAGCTTTTCGCCAATAACCGAAAGTGGGCCGAGTCGATCCTTGAGGAGGATGCCGACTTTTTCCATCGCCTTTCACAGCAGCAGAATCCGGAATACCTCTGGATCGGCTGCGCCGACAGCCGGGTGCCGGCCAACGAGATCCTCGGCATGCTGCCCGGCGATATCTTCGTCCACCGCAATGTGGCCAACCTGGTGGTGCACACCGACCTCAACTGCCTCTCGGTGATGCAGTTCGCCGTCGACGTGCTCAAGGTCAAACACATCATCGTCACCGGCCACTACGGCTGCGGTGGGGTCAAGGCGGCGGTGGAGAAACCCAAGCTGGGGCTTATCGACAACTGGTTGCGCCACATCCAGGATGTGCAGACCAAACATACCGCCTGCCTGGCGCCGCTCGATGGCCACCCCGCAATGGTTGACCGCATGTGCGAGCTCAACGTCATCGAGCAGGTGGTCAACGTCGCCCAGACCAGTGTGGTGCAGGACGCATGGGACCGGGGCCAGGAGCTGAGTATCCACGGCTTCATCTACAGCATCAACGACGGCCTCCTGCGCGATCTGGGCATGTCGCTCAGCGGCCAGCGCGATCTGCCGACCCGTTACGACGAGGCCGTGAAGAAGGTGGAGGCGCGCGTCGCGCAGCGCTGCGGCGAGATGGACTGCGACGGCTGAGGCGGCGCCCGCGAGGCGCCCTATGGGCCTATGCGTTCCCACGCAGAGCGTGGGAAACGAGCCGCAATGCCGTCATTCCTGGCTTGCCCCGGAATCCATCCCAGGCGTACCACCGGGGTTTCCTCAGGCATGGATAGCGGAACAGCTCCGGTATGACAATCAAGTGGCATGCCGGGGTGTCGCCCATCATAGGGCGGGCCATGCCCGCCGCAGGCTGCCCCGGGATGGCCGTTTTTGCTCCTTTCTGGTAGAAAGGGAGTGCTAATCATAGAGGGGGTGGAGAATGCGCAGAATCATGGTGCTCAACCCGAAAGGGGGCTGCGGCAAGAGTACCATTGCCACCAATCTCGCCAGCTACTATGCTGTCAACGGCGAGCAGACCTACCTGGTCGATTTCGACCTCCAGGGTAGCAGTATGGACTGGCTCGATGCCCGCCCCGAGACTGCCCCGGCTATCCACGGCGTACTCGCCGACGACAAGGAATTTCTCATCCCCCACGGCAACGGTGTGATGATCATGGACGCGCCGGCGGGTATCCACGGCAAGCGGCTCAAGCAGTACGTCAAACGGGCCCAGACCCTGCTTATTCCGGTACTTCCCTCGCCCATGGACATGCGCGCCACTGCCCGTTTCGTCGAGGAGTTACTCTTGGTCGGGCGCGTCTCCCGTGACAAGGTGCGCATCGCCGTGATCGCCAACCGGGTACGTGAACAGACCCGCATCTACCACAGCCTGGAGCGTTTTCTCGACTCTCTCGGTATCCCCTTTCTAACTTCCCTGCGCGATACTCAGAACTATATCCGCGCGGCCCAGCAGGGGCTGGGTATCGTCGAGCTCCCCCCCTACGAGGTGAAACACGACATCGAGCAGTGGCAGCCGCTGCTCGACTGGCTGGCCAGCGATGCGAGCACGCCGTCCAAAAACCAATAGCGCAGCTTCCGTGGTTCAGTCGGTGGCGGCTGAGCGTGCTAGTACAGCAGGGTGAGCGCATACTTACATGACACCCCGCGTACACCAGCGATGACAAAGTATGCGGTTGCCCTGGCTAGTACAGATGCACTGTGTCCGCAGGGTCCGGGACGGCTTAAAGTGGGGGCTCAGTCTTCTCATTGGGGTAAAGGAGGTCGTGATGGCAGGAGGGGTGGTACGGCGTGCGGTATCGAGGATCATTCCGCTTTCGATCAGTTTGCTGTTCATTGGGGTCGGGATCAACTACCTGATAGAGGGGGATGCTCTGGCGTTGCTCGACCCGGACTCCGGCGTGACTCTGGACAGTCACAAGGGTGGCGCTCGTCTGGTGCCGCTAATCTTCATCATCGCAGGTGTTGCCGCCCTCATCGTCACCCTGCGTCGGCGCTGGTCCGACAGCCGATCGGACACACCCTGGATGGAGCACCCCGCCTGGCGGGATAATCGGATCCCCCCTGAGGGGGCGGGTGCGGTTTGGGGGGTGTGGATCGTTATGCTGCTATGGTTCGCCGGAAGCTATCTGGCATGGCCCTACACGGCCCTCATGCGTCAGGAGGCGTTACCCCTCTCCCTCGTCCCATTCCTGCTGCCGCTGGTCGGTGTGGCACTGCTGCTCTATGCCATCGTCCATACTCGCCGTTGGCGTCGTTTTGCTGACGCGAGGGTGACCCTGGAGCCGTTTCCGGGTCGGGTGGGTGGAACGGTTGGCGGCCAGCTCTCACTGGCTCTGGACAAGGGGGAGCGTGTGACGCTGAGCCTCCGTTGTGTTCACATCTATTGGGAGAGTAGTGGTAGCGATAGCGGTCGCACCAAGACCATCAGGACGCTGTGGCACGATAGCCTTGAGGCGTCTGTGGAGCCGGGGCCGCGCAGCGGTACGGTGGGGTTCGGTTTCCAACCGCCGGCAAATTTGCCGCAAAGCGCTGAGGGGAGTGAGTGCTATCAGTGGCGGCTGGAGGTAAAGGCCAAGGTCCATGGTCCCGATCTGGATCTTCGCTTCATGCTACCGGTATTCGCCTCAAAGGCGGTGCCCAAGGGGGAGAGCGGTACGACGCTGTCGTCGTGAATAGGCGGAAGGGCAGGTGCGCCCTGCATCCAGCCCGACTGCTGCTATTTGCAGCGTCGCCAGCAGGGCATCCGCATACTTTGTCATCGCTGGTGTAAATCAAGGGCTTACACTAGCTGTACGCAGGGTGTTATGTAAGTATGCGCTTACCCTGGCGTCGCCAGTAGGTTGGTTGCTTTTCCGTATGTGGTGCCGCAGCGGCTTAAGGGGGCCATTCTCGCAACTATCGAATGGCAGGGGTGATCCTTGAGCTGCGAATGGTTCATAATGGCGCTCCCTTAAAGAGAACGGAATAGCACTGACCATGTGGTTCAAGAACCTCTACCTGTTTCGCCTGACCCAGCCTCTCAACCTTGAGCACGAGGCCCTGCAGGCGGCGCTGCTGCCCCAGCGGTTTCAGCCCGTCGGTAAGACGGTGCCGTTCAGCTACGGCTGGAGTACGCCGTTGGCGCAGCACGGCAGCGAGCTCTGCCATACGGTGGGCCACTACTCGATGGTCTGTGCCAAAAAAGAGGAGCGGCTGCTCCCGGCCAGCGTGATCAACGAGCAGTTGGCGGAGAAGGTGGAGCAGATTGAGCAGGCCGAGGCGCGACCGGTGCGGCGCAAGGAGCGCCAGCAGATCAAGGAGGAGTTGACCTTTACCTTGCTGCCCCAGGCCTTTACCCGCTCCGGGCGGACCTTCGCCTACCTGGATCGCCAGGGAGGCTGGTTGGTGGTGGATGCGTCCGCGGCGAAAAAGGCCGAAGAGTTGGTCGCCCAGCTGCGTGAGTCGCTGGAGGAGGCCGGTACGACGCTGCGGGCGCGTCTGCCTGACACCGCCGAGTCCCCCCGGGTGGTGATGACCCAATGGCTCCACGGAGAGGGTATCCCCGCCCATTTCGAGCTGGGGGATGAGTATGAGCTGCAGGATGCCGACAAGGAGGGGGGAGTGGTCCGCTGCCGTCGCCAGGACCCATTCACCGATGAGGTGCAGGGCCACCTTGAGGCGGGCAAGCAGGTGACCAAGCTGGCGCTGAGCTGGCGCGAGCGGCTGGAGTTTGTGCTGGGCGAGGATCTGACGATCAAGCGGCTGCGCTTCACCGACGCGCTCAAGGAGGAGATGGACGAGGCGCATGACGACCCGGTGGTGCAGTTTGACAGCGACTTTGCCTTTATGACGCTGGAGTTGTCGCGCTTTATCCAGGAGCTGGTGGACGCCTTCGGCGGAGAGAGTGAGGTCGAGCCGGTATGATGCGCTGCACCAGGGGCTTGTCAGGTTATGATTGCTCCCGACTGGGAGCGGTACCGACGTGGTGAGCGCTCACTCAGCCGCCGAAACCGACACAGACGGAGAGCCCGCCTTACCGCCCCCTTCGCACGGCGGTGAGGTAAGCGCGGTGTTCTCGCTCTACGGCCTGCTCAGTGTGTTGCTGGTCGGGCTGGCCTACTACGCCGGGGCCTGGCTCGGTGTCACCCAAACCATCACCCCCGAGGGGATCGCCATCATCTGGCCGCCCAATGCGGTGCTGCTGGCGGCCTTCCTGCTGCGTCCCCCCTCCTACTGGCCCTGGTTTGCCGCCGCGGCGCTGGTGGCGGAGGTTATCGCCGACCTGCCCGGCTTTCCGCTCTGGGCCGCCGTTGCTTTCGGCTTTATCAACATCTTTGAGACGCTGCTCGCGGCGTGGCTGATCCGCTGGACTGTGGGGGAGCATTTCGATTTCGACAGCCTCAAGCGAGGCGCCTACTTTTTCCTCTACGGCCCGCTGCTCGCCTCCGCCACGGCGGCCATGCTGGGGGCGCTCTGCTATGTGCTGCTGGGGCGCAGCGACAGCAGTTACTGGTCGCTCTGGCGGTTGTGGTGGTTTGGCGACGCCCTGGGGCTGCTGCTGTTGACCCCGCTGCTGGTGGTGCTGGGGCGCTGGCTGGAGCACGGCCTGCCTCGCTTTGAATGGCGGCGTGTGGCCGAGTTGACGCTGCTGTGTACGCTGTTGGTGGTGCTGGGGATCAACGCCTTCCCTCAGGGGGGCGAGAATGAGCTCGGTTTCCATCTGACACTGACCGTACTACTCCCCTTCGGTGTCTGGGCGGCGGTGCGTTTCGGTGTGCGCGGCGCCAGCTGGGTTGTGCTGTTGATCGCGACCATGGCCACCGGTTTTATGGTGCGGGGCATCCACCCTTATACCGATTTGGCGCCGCAGTATGCCGTCTGGCTGATGCAGGAGTATCTGGCGGTGATGGCGGTGATGACCACCGGGCTGGCCCTGCTGATCTACGAGATCCGCAGCCAGCGGGATGTGCTGGAGTGGCGCGTTATCGAGCGCACCCGCGAGCTGCAGAGGGCCAACCGGCGGCTCACACAGATCGCCTCCACCGACTACCTGACCGGTATCGCCAATCGGCGCCACTTTTATGAAGTGGCGCGGCGTGAGCTGGCACGGTGCAAGGTCAGCGGGGCGCCGCTGTCACTGCTGATGCTCGATCTGGATCACTTCAAACGGGTCAACGACGACTACGGCCACGATGCGGGTGACAGCGTGCTGCAGCAGGTGATCCAGCGGGTACAGACGACGGTGCGGCCACTGGATATGCTGGGCCGCTACGGCGGTGAGGAGTTTCTACTGGCGCTGCCCGAGACGCCACTGGAGGAGGCGGCTGAGATCGCCGAACGGATCCGGGAGCGGGTAGAGCAGCTACCGATCAAGCACGATGGCGAGAGTATCCATGTGACAGTCAGTATCGGGCTGGTGGAGCAGGCCGACAGCGGTAGTGGCCTGGAGGCGCTGATCAACCGGGCCGATCAGGCGCTCTACCGGGCCAAGAGCGCCGGGCGCAACCGGGTGGAGGTGGTGCAGGGAGCCGCCTCCGCATAGCGGCTGCGGCCCTGACTCGCCGCTGAAGCGGTTTGCTGAGCCCCTTAGCGCAGCGACGCCAGTCGGGCGTCGACATACTCCTGCAGTTTCGGTGTCAGCCCGCCGCTCTGCCGAGCCCTGTCGTAGGCGCGTCGCGCCTCGCCGGGCATGCCGTCACGCTCCAGTGAGATCCCCAAACCCATCCACCAGACACTTTGCCGTGGCTGCTGCTGCAGCGCCCGTTGGTAGGCGGTGACACTTTTGTGGTTCTCGCCCCGGCGCTGGTAGAGGGCGGCGAGCAGGGCGTAGAACTCTCCGTTCTGGGGCTGGAGCTCGGCGGCGCGCTCCAGCGTGGCGACGGCGGCACTGCTATCGCCCTGTTCAAGCTGGATGCGGGCGAGCAGCTGCGCCAGTTTGCCGTGGCCGGGGTGGTGGGCCAGGCCGCGGCGCAGCTGTTCGCTCGCTTCAATGCGTCGGGATTGCGAAAGGTAGAGTGCCGCCAGGGATTCGCGGGCGGCGGCGTGGTCCGGTGCGCTCTCCAGGGCGGCGAGCCAGTGCGTTTCGGCCCCCTTCTTATCACCGCTCTGAAGCTTCTCGTAGCCCTGCTGATAGCGCTGTTCGGCACGCTGTTCGGGGCTGAGCGGGCGGATGCGTTTTTCGATGCGGCTCTCGGCCTCGGTGGGGGCCGCCTGGTCGTCATCGTCGTCCTCACGCGCCGGGGCGGTGGTGACCGTGCGCGGCGCCGACTCGATCTCCTCTTCTGCGGAGTTGGACGGTGGCGGTTCCGGCTCAGTCGCGTCCTCTGCCGACGACTCTACACTCTCACCTGCGACGGCGGACGGCTGCGGCGCGTCGGTCCGGGACTCCGCTGTAGTCGGTATCGGGGTCGGTTTCTCCGACGGCGCTTCGGCTTCGAACGTGTCGGGCTCAAGCTGTGCCAGTTCGGCAGGCTCTGCCTGCTTAGCCGGCGGTTGGACTGTCGCCGAGGGTGCGCTGCCATGTTCAGGCTGCCACCACAGATAAGCGCCGACGCCCGCTGCTGCGAGCAGCAGCAGGAGCCCCCCGGCAAGTCTGCCCCGAGCACCTCTGCGCGGTTGCCGGGGACGACCGATGGCGTCGATAAGATCGTGCTCTGGGCCCTGCTCCGGGCGACGGGACTCCAGGTCCTTGAGCATTTGGTTGATCAGACTCATCCGAAGACCTCTGGGAGGGGTAGGTTTTGCCACAGCAGCGCTGCGGCGAGAAGGGTGAGGGCGAGGGCGCCGAGCAGCCATGTGCGCAGGCGGTTTTTCGGCCACTGTCCGCTCTGACGCGCCCCCTCGGTGTCGGCGATGGCCCGTGTGACGTGATCGGGCCGAATACGCTGAGTGCCCTGGCCGTAGCCGAGCATCAGCGCCTTGTGGGCCAGGATGTTGACCAGTCGCGGGATACCGCCGCTACCGCTGTGGAGCCGGCGAATCGCCGCCGGCTCAAAGTGGACGCTCCCGTCGCTGCCCGCCACCACCAGCCGGTGGGCGAGGTAGGACTCGATCCCCGCCTGATCGAGGGGCTGGAGGGTGTAGGAGAAGGTGATGCGTTGGCGCAGCTGGCGCACCGAGGGCTTGGCCAGGTGTTGGTCCAGCTCCGGTTGGCCGAAGAGTACCACATGTAGAAGTTTGCGCTTCTCCGTCTCCAGGTTGGTGATAAGGCGTACCGCCTCAAGCGTCTGGTCGGGCATCGCCTGGGCCTCGTCGATGCATAGTACCACCTGCTTACCGTCGCCGTTGAGCTCCACCAGCCGCTGGTTGAGCGCCGCCATCGCCTTGTGGGCGCCGGCGTTGCGCGGGATCTCCAGGCCCAGCTCACTGGCGACGGCCAGCAGCAGGGCGTTGGGTGTGAGGTAGGGGTTGGGGATGTAGGCGGTGGTGAATGGCTGCTTCTCACCCTCCAGGTGGTTGAGCAGCTTGCGGCAGAGCAGGGTCTTGCCGGTGCCCACCTCGCCGGTGACCTTGATGAAACCTTCACCGTTTTGCAGCGCTACGACCAGGGTGTTGAAGGCGTCGCGGTAGTGGCCGTAGGCGAAGAAAAAGCTGGTGTCGGGCGTCAGGGAGAAGGGGAATTCGCGCAGGCCGTAGTGTTCAAGGTACATAACTGTCCCGTGCTCTGTCCCGTAGGCGCCGCGTTGGCGGCGCCTACATATCTTGCGCCATACCGCGCAGGGTGCCGGAGGAGCGCTTGAGCTCCTGCTGCCAGACCCGCCCGTCGGCATCAACAACGGTGGGCTTGAGCAGGATCACCAGTTCGCTTTTACGTGAACGCTGTTTGGTGTGGCGGAACAGCCCGCCGATGAGCGGGATATCCCCCAGCAGTGGCACCGAGGCGTTTTCGTCCTGGGTAGTGTTCTGCATCAGTCCACCGATCACCACCACCTGACCGTTGGCGGCCCGGATAATGGTGTCCGACTCGCGGATATTGCTCGCCGCCAGCGGCAGGGTGAGGGTGCCGAGGGTGGTGCTGACCGTCTTGGTCTGTTCGGAGACCTCGCTCACCGCCGGGTGGATGTGCAGCACAATGTCCCCTTTCTGGCTTATCTGCGGGGTGACATCCAGTGCCACGCCGGAGAAGAAGGGATCGAGCTCCACCGAGAGGTTGGTCGAGCCGGTGGCGGCGGTGGTGGTGGTGTCGGTGTCGAGGCCGGTGACGTAGAACTCATCGGAACCGACCTTGATCACCGCCTTTTGGTTGTTGACCGTGGAGACCCGCGGGCTGGAGAGTACCTGCACATCGCCCTGACGCTTGAGCAGTTCGATAAAGGCGGAAAAGTTATCCACGCTCAAGGCCAGGCTGAATACACCACCAAAGGCGTCTGTTGCACTGTTGATTGTGGCGGGTAGTGATGCGGTATTAAGTAGATCGGTGCTGCCACGCATTGCCGATGTGTTGCTACCGTTAAATACTGAACCGCCACCGGTTTGACCCGCAACGACCAAGTCTCCATTGCTTTCATGCAAGGCCCCCCAGTTGATACCGGACTGGAAGCCGTCATCCAGGAGCACCTCTAGGATCCGCGCCTCAAGGATCACCTGGCGCTGAGCGATGTGTTGGCTGCTCTGCAGATACTCCTCCACGACACGCAGTTCGGAGGGCATGGCGCGCACCATGACGACACCGGTCTGCGGGTTGAGCGCCACGCGTCGCCCCTCTTCCTCGCCGATCAGGACCTCCAGTGAGCTTTTGAGATCGCGCCAGAAGTCGGTATCGGTAGAGGTGGCGATGGAGCTGCTGTTGCTACCGCCGCTTCGGTTATTGCCGTCGCTATCGTTGTCGCTGTCGCTTCCATCGGAGGACATGGAGATCTGGCCGGTCTTTGAGGTGATCACCGATTTGCCGGCGCGCTGCATCGCCAGGTAGTCGATCTGAAAGATGCGGGTGTGCATGGTGTTGGGGAAGACCTGCACGGTGTGGCCGCTGAGTTTGTAGTCGTAGCCGTTGACGGTACGCACCACATCCATCACTTCGGGGACGCTGACGTTCTTCAGGTCGAGGGAGATGTAGCCGCTGAGGTTGTGGTGGACCACCATGTTGTAGGGCGTCCCCTCCACCAGGCTAAGGAAGAAGTCGCGGGCGCGGGCACGGCGGACGCGTACATCAAAGCGCTGCTCCAGGTCGGCGTCGGCATCGACCCCGGGCAGATTGACCTGTACCGGCGGCAGCAGCGCCTCGCTCACCTCCGCTGGCGGTGTGGCGTCCGCCTCCCGCTGTGGCTGCTCGAGTTCGAACGACTCTTGCATCTGGTCATTGATGCCGGTGTCTCGGACCTGTGGCTGGGTGCAGGCGCCGAGCGCTGCAATCAGAATGGCGCCCGAGAGGGTGCGCAGTGATAGGTGGGCGGTTCTCATTAGCGCGAAGCCTCCACTGGCTTTTTGATGCTGAGGGGGAGCAGGCTGAGGGTTTTGTGCCGTCCCGCGATGGATAGAGTGACCTGTTTGCCCTGGATGCCGAGTACCCGGGCGCCGTCCACCACCTCGCCCACGGCGACGCGGCGGCCATTGATGATGGCTGAGCGGCGCTCGGCGGCGATGAGGATGGAGCTGAGATGGTAGTGCTGCGGCGCCTTCGCTTTGGCTGCGTTAGTGGCCGGGGTCGGCTGCGGCGGGCGCATCGGATCGGCGAGGGGCTGAGTTTCCGCCGTGGCCAGCAGCGGAGCGAGCAGGCTTAGCAGCACGATCAGCCGCCTCCACGTTGTCGGGAGGGTTCGCGTATCAGACACTGAGCCAACCCTCCTGCATGCTGAGCGTATGCACGGTGATGGTGATCGCTGCCCGCGGGTAGTCGAGCATGGTGATGCTGACCTCGTCCCAGCGGAACTGCACTTCGAGTCTCTCCAGCTCGCGCAGGTAGGCAAGCAGCTCTGTGTAGCTGCCTTCGAGCTCCAGGCGCAGGCTGTGTTTGAAGATGCCGGCGGTGTCCACGTCGGCATCTTCGGTGTCCACATCCACCAGCGCCTCACGCCCCAGGTTCTCCAGGCGAACGAAGGTCAGTCCGCGTTGGCGCTGCAGCACCTGTTCAAGGATGTCGGCCATCTGTTCCGGCTCGATCAGGCCGCTGATGGTCTCGCTGATCTGGCGTTCGGTCTGTGCCAGCTGATGTTCAATGTCGGCCAGCTGTTCCCGCTCTTTGCGATTGGGGTCGGTGTTGTGGCGCTGCATTACTGCCAGTGTCTGTGAGTCCAGGGCGGTCACCTCACCACGCAGCGTCTCGATCTGCTCCAGCAGTGCCTGCTGCTCTTGCTCCAGAGGGGCGAGCAGTAGAGTACTCCAGAACAGGTAGAGCAGGGCGGCGAGGGTGGCGAAGATCATGCCGCGCTCGCGCAGGGAGAGTGCGTCGATGCGGGCGGAGAGTGCCTCGTAGCGCTGTTTTATCACGGCTGCTCTCCCCGGTTGGCGTCATCGGTGTTGAGCTGGAAGCCCACCACGGCGCGCTCCTCCTCATCGCGAGAGATCTGCGCCCGGCGGAAGCTGGTGCCGCTAAAGGAGGGCTCGCCGGCGAGTCGCTTGACCAGTCGCGGCACCTCTTCCGGGGCGGTGGCCCAGCCGCGCAGGGCGAGTTGCTTGCCGCTACGGACGCGGATCTGCTCCAACCAGAGCGCCTCTACATCCTGTCGGGCCAGGGCGCTGAGCTGCTCGGAGAAGCCGGGCTTGCCGTCGGCGCCGGTCCGTTGGTGCTGGAGTGCGCGTATCAGCTGGCGCCGGTGCGCCAGCAGTGCGCGCTGTTGTTCAAGCGTCTGCTCCAGGGCCGGGTCTTTTTCTTTGGGTGGGAATTTTTGCTGTAGCTCGGTCAAGGTCCGGCTCCGTTCGGTGAGCGTTTTTTGCAGCGAGCTGTGCTGGTCGCGAAGCTGTTGGGTCTGGTAGAGCGTAACCCCCTGGATGGCGCCCAGCACCAGCAGGATAAGCAGGTTGCCCTGGAGGATGGTCTTGAGTGAGAAGACCCGCTCCTGCTTGCGCAGTATCGGCTGATAGAGGTTGACCTGTTGCATCACAGCGCCCTGTTGTTTTCACGCAGCGCAGCCCCGATGGGCAGTAGGCACTGGGCCTGGAGCGTGTCGCTGAGGATGTGATCGCACTCGAGCAGCGCGTTGAGGTCGAGCATGCGTACCGGCACATCCAGATTATTGGCGATGTGGCTCATCATGCCCGGTATCGGCTCCTCCAGCGGTGCCAGCACCAGGCCGGCGACCTGTGGCAGGGCGAAGTGGCTCTCGTAGTAGTCGAGGGAGCGCTGGATCTCCAGCACGATGTTGTCGAAGGCGCGCTGTAGCGGTTTGGAGGCCTCCGCGTTTTCGTCGAGGACGAACTCATCCTCCCCCTCTTCAGGCTGGGCATCCTTGCTGAAGGCGCTCAGCTGGGTCAGGCCGATATCGAGCCGGCGGGCCAGATAGAGGCTCTTCTCCCGCGTCATCGTCAGCAGGCCGCCTTCGTGGTTGAGGTAGAGCATCGCCACGCCGCTGCTGTCCTCAGGCAGCAGGCCGGCGATATTACGTAGCGCCAGCTCCGGGATATCGATCACCGCCAGATTGGCTCCCGCGTGTTCCAGCTGACTGATGTGGGCCTGTACCGCCGCGCGTCGCGCCGCCACCACATACATCAGCTTTTGCCGCCCGCGCTCCATCTGGCCGGGAATGTCGAAGGCATCGATGACCGCATCGTCCACATCGAAATCGATGAGATCCTTGATGCGCCAGCGGATCGCCGATTTGAGCTCCCCCGCCTCCACCTCGGGCGCCTCCACCAGCAGCAGGGCGAACATGTCGTTCTCGGCCAGGCTGATGCAGTGGCTGTGTGCCAGGTCCAGCTCTTCGGTGAGACGACCGAGCAGTTCGGGGCGGTCGGCCAGGCGCTGGTTCGGTTCGAAGCGGCACAGCTCCACCAGCGGCGGAGCGTCGCCACTGCCAGGGCTGACTCGCGCCAGGGCGACGCCTTGGGGGCCGAGCCGGATCCCGGTCTGACCGCCGGTGCGGGTGCGCTTTTTTAGGAAATCGAACAGGGCCTGAGCCTCCGTGTTACAGGGTTATGTGAAGCAGTTCACATATTTGTTGCATTGTAACCCCATTGCACGAGGAATCAACAACAAGTTGGCGGGCTAACAGGATGAAAGTTAAGGTGTTATCGCCATACCCTGCCCGGGACGGCTAAAATCCTCTACTGCGCCAGGCAGATATAGTGGAAAACCGTTCCGCAGAGGATAGCCACGGCGGTGGCGGTTTGCGCCCGGTAGCTGGCCATCGCCCCCTCCGGCGGCTGGCGCAGCAGCAGCCACTGCTGATAGGGCAGCAGCAGCAGCGCCGTGACCAGGCCGATATCGAAAAAGATCCCCAACGGGTGCTGTCTGCCGGCCAGCCACAGGGCGAGTATCGCCAGTAGCTGCACGGCGAGGATGAACAGCGGGGTGAACTCGCCGAACAGCTGCGCCAGCGAGCGGATGCCGGTACGCAGCTCGTAGTTGCGGCGGGGAATGGCGTGGAGGGTGGCCGCGCCGGTGGCCCACAGCAGCGTGGCGGTGAAGAGCAGCCAGGCGGTCCGGTCCGGCACCGCCCCTTGGCTGACCCAGGCCATCGGCACGAGCCAGGCGAAGCAGAGACCCAGATAGGGCTGGGTGAGAAACAGGCGGGTTTTGACAAAGGGGAAGCCGACCAGGGCGAACAGGGCGGGCACGGCGAAGTAGAGCAGCGGCAGGCCCAGCGGCAGCAGCAACACCAGGGCAGCGAGCAGCAGGCCGGCCAGCAGACGCTGCGCCTCCAGCGGGCTGACGATCTTTTGGCCGACGAAGGACTCGGGCGCCTCATCCAGCAGCCGCGGCTCCATCCAGTCGTTGAATACCCAGGCGGCACAGCGTACCAGCAGCGCCGCCAACAGCAGCAGCGTCAGGGGCAGCAGTTGGGGCATCCCCTGCGCCGCCATCACCGCCGCCCAGAGGCCGGGCAGCAGGAAAAGCGGGATATCCGCCGGTCGGTGCAGGCGGCACAGATAGAGAAAGCGCAGGGTGCGCTTGTAAAGGGGTTGCAACTGCTGAGGGATCACCGCTCGCCTCCTCCCGTCGAATCACCCTGCAGCTCGGGGAGGAAAAACTCGCTCACCAGCAGCGGGTTGCCGCGCAAACAGAAGACCGAGCGCCGCCCCCATAGCGGCTCACCATGCTGCGGCGTGCCGCGGCTGAGACGGTAGAGGCGGTGGCGGGCATCCACCCGCGCCACCTCCAGCGGTCGGCGCTCCATTTTGGGATCGGCGAACAGCACCGCGCCGAGCGGTTTGTTGCCCAGCAGCGCCAGCCGGCGCAGCCCGCCACGCAGCGAAGGCAGCGGGATCACCGTGCGGGCGAAGACCCACGGGGTGCCGTCGCAGCGCAGGTGGACCTGGCGCACCAGGGCGATCTCGTGGGGCGGTCGGCCTAGGGCGCGCGCCTCGCTCAGCATGGGGCGCTCCATGCGCTGGGCCAGCAGCTCCACGTCGAAGCGCCCGGCGCAGCTATGCTGCAAGCGCCGTGTCAGCGAGCCCTGATCGAGCAGCCAGTCGCGCCACCGCTCAGGCAGCGCACTGCGGCGCAGCCGCCCGCCGCGCTGCCAGATCGGCTCCAGCGCATGTTTACCAAATGTCTCTTTCATTCACCCTCTAGTTAGGCACGTCATTAAGGTTATGCTCCTGCCCTGAACCCTGAACCCTGAACCCTGAACCCTGAACCCTCAAACCGCCCCATAGCGTGTTTTCTCACCCAGCCAGCGGCGGATCAGGGCATCGGCCCGTTCCGGGTAGTGTGCCAGCAGACGCTCGGCGCTGCTGCCGACTTGGGGGAGCAGTGCCTGGTCACGCTGCAGGTCGGCAATCTTCAGCTGCAGCATGCCG
>JBNJGC010000028.1:0-21819 GCA_051747405.1 Pseudomonadota bacterium | reverse complement strand
GGCTCATCAAGGCCCATGCGGGCGAAAAGCAGTGGTTCCACTACGGCCCCGACGGCCAGCTCCTGGCCGAGCTGGACCACCACAAGCGGCCCATCCGTGGGTGGAGGGGTCAAGTCTAGCAACTGGGTGGAGGGGTCAAGTCTAGCAACAAACAGTTAAGCCGCCCGCGGGAAAGAGGTAGCAGCAGCCTGGCAGGGCAGTAGGGGTAACAGGGCCAGAGCAGCATTCGAGCATTCAGGCTCATGAGCTGATAGTGATAACTGAATCTCACGATAGACAAAACATGGAGGTTGCTCATGATAGGAACCCATGTTTGCCAAGATACTCAGCGGCTAGATGTGGTGCTACGGCTACAACGATCCCGGCCAGAAAGGGAGCGATGATGCCCTCTTGTCGCACCTGAATATCCAGATTCTCTATGTTTTGAGCTGTCGATCGTGCAGAAGGGGTTCGCTCCCACTTCATTTTGCCCTCCTGTGGAGGTGGTTACTGCGTAGCATAAAGTGCCTGTATGAGCGTGTGTAGAGAGCTCGGTGTGTGTGCGGCTGATGTGCGGAGGCTTGTTTCTCGATCCTCTCGGGCATAGGATGTGACAAACAGGTTACCTGGGCCGAACGCGGTCTGTGGCGGGTATGAGTGAGACACTGCGAATCCTCCTTCTGGAGGGCAACAGCGAGGATGCACGGCGGGTGGTGGACGCGGTGCAGGCGGGGGGACTGAGGGCGGATTTTCACCACCACCAGAGTGGTGACGATCTGGAGGCGCTTTTGTCCGGCCAAGCGTGGGATCTCATCCTTTGCAATTTTCATTTTGGTGATATCTCGGCGCTGGATCTGCTGGTGTTGGTGCGCCGGCAGCGGCTCGACCTGCCGGTGATAGTCCTCTCGGACGGTATCGGTGAGGAGCTTGCCGTGACGGTGATGCACGCCGGTGCCCACGACTATATCTCCAAGGCGAATCTAAGCCGGTTGGTGCCGGCAATCGAGCGTGAGCTGGAGGAGCTGGCGATTCACCGCCAACACCAGCAGGCCCAGGCGGCGCTGCGCGAGAGTGAGGTGCGTTTTCGCCAACTCACGGAGAATATCGGTGAGGTCTTTTGGCTGCTCGATGTCCCCAGTGGGCGTATGGTCTATCTCAGCCCTGCTTTCGAGACGGTGTGGGATCGCTCAAGGGAGGGGGTGATGGAGGAGCCGGGGCAGCTGCTCGGTTCTGTCCATCCGGAGGACTACCACCGGGTCAAGCAGCTTTTGGATGAATATGGTTGGGCGGGTTTTAGTGCTGAGTACCGTATCCAGCTACAGGGGGGCGATAGCCGCTGGATCGCCACGCAGTCCTTTCCAGTGAGGGATGAGCGGGGCCGCTTGAGCCGAGTTGCCGGACTGTCTATTGATGTAACCGAGCGGCACCGATTGACCGGTGAGCGTGAGATGATGTCCCGCGCGCTGGAGCAGTCGGCCGATGCGGTGATGATCACCGATGCGCGGGGGAGCATTCTGTACGTCAACGCCGCTTTTGAGGAGGTGACCGGCTACAGTCGCAAGGAGGCGCTGGGACGGACACCCAATTTTCTCAAGTCGGGGTTTCAGGATCGGGACTTCTATCGCCAGGTCTGGGAGAATCTCACCACAGGGCTGCCCTTCACCGACATATTCATCAACCGCCGTAAAGATGGTGAGCTCTACTACGAGGCCAAGACGATCACCCCTGTGCGCGGCGCCAACGGGGAGTTGACCCACTTTGTTTCCACCGGCAAGGATATCACCGAACGGCTGAAGACCCGCGAGCGGTTGCAGAGGCTGGTGCACTTCGATGCCGTGACCGGGCTGGCGAACAGCAACCTGCTGATGGAGCGACTGGAGCAGGCTCTGATCCATGCGGGACGGCGCGGCAGTCAGCTGGGGGTTATGTGTGTCGGGCTGGAGTTGGCGGGCTTGCTGGGGGATATTCAGCAAAAGCGGACCAGTGAGATTCTGCTCCACGAGGTGGCCCAGCGGTTGAGTGGTGTGGCCCAGAGCGGTACCACCGTGGCCCGCCTCGGGGTGGATGAGTTTGTGTTGCTGGTCAAGGATGTGGCCGGGCCGGAGGAGCTGGAGCGCCAGGCCAAGGCGCTCGTGCTGGCCTTCGCCGAACCACTCAAAAGTGGCGGCTATGAGCTGTTTTTGACCCCGCATGTGGGGATCAGCCTCTTCCCGGCGGACGCCAATGAGGGGGGGAGGCTCATTGAGCTTGCCCGAGCGGCGATGAGGCAGGTGCCGCCCCATGGGGAGCGGATGTACGCCTTCTATCGGGCGGCCCCGGACAAACATTTGAGTAGCTAAAGCTGTCGGCGGCAGCTGCCGATACCACAAATAGGGTGCCTGCCTGAGCTCGCCGGCACTGCGACAAGAACCAGTGAACCATGCAGCCGGGGTGGCGGTTGCACCCCGTCATGGACAGGGCGGGTGGTATCAGTAACCGACAACAGTGTGGGAATCGTTATGGCAAAAGCTCTGTTCAATAGCCACTTGTCTGTCCAGGCAAAGGTCAACCTTGCGGTAGTGCTGGTGTTCTTGCTGATGATGGCCGCGGCGCTGCTGCACACCGCCATCAGTGAGGAAAATCTGGTGCGCTCCGTGGTGGAGCAGCAGACCAAGGATGCCGCCGACTCCTATTTCGACACCATCAATACGATGATGCTCACCGGTACCATGAATAACCGCAATATCGCGCGGGACAAGGTGCTGGAGCGCCCTGGAGTGCTGGAGGCGCGGATTGTCCGAACCCCGGCGATCGACGAGACCTTTGGCGAGGGTGACCCCCATCAGAGCCCAGTGGATGGGCTCGACCGCAGGGCGCTTGAGGGCGAGCCGGTGGTGGAGTTGCGCGATACCGATGCCGGGCGGGTGCTGACTGTGGTCAACCCCATCCGGGCTGAAAAGGACTACCGGGGCACCAACTGCCTGACGTGCCACCAGGTGCCTGAGAACAGCGTGGTGGGGGCGGTGCGTATTAGCTACTCACTGGCGGAGCTCGATGCGCAGGTGCAGCGCAATATCCTCGTCTCCGGCGCCACCCACCTGCTGCTGTTCACGTTGGGGTTGGTGGTGGTCTATCTGGTGGTCCGCCGAGTGGTCTCCCGGCGCATCATCGGGTTGCGTGAGGTGATGGAGTCGATCGAGCGTGACGACGATCTGAGCCGAGAAGCCGGTAACACCCACCTTCAGGATGAAATCGGCGCCATCTCCCGCGCCTTCAACAGCATGATCGCCAAATTCCGCCACAGCATGCAGGAGGTGGCCGGCTCCACCCAGCAGCTCATGTCGGTGGCCGAGCGCGCCTCCTCCGTCTCCGATGAGGCACTCCAAGGGGTGTTGGCACAGCAGCGCGAGACCGAGCAGGTGGCCGGCTCCATGCACGAGATGAACGAGGCGGTGCAGGAGGTGGCCAGCAACGCGGTCAAAACCGCCGAGGCCTCCAAGGAGGCGAACCGGGAGGCGAGCGAGGGGGCCATGGTCTCCACCGAGGCGCTGGGCGGGATCTCCAATCTGATGATGGCGGTGGAGTCCGCCGGCAAGGTGATCCAGCAGCTGGATGCTGACAGCGAGGAGATCGATATGGTGCTGGAGGTGATCAAGGGGATCGCTGAGCAGACCAATTTGTTAGCGCTTAACGCCGCTATTGAGGCGGCGCGGGCCGGTGAGGCGGGTCGGGGATTCGCTGTGGTGGCGGACGAGGTGCGGACACTAGCCTCCCGCTCGCAGCAGTCGGCCGAGGAGATCCGCGCCATGATCGAAAAACTTCAGGCCGGCGCCCGCGAGGCGGTGCGGGTGATGGACGGAGCCAAAGGCAAGGCTCAGGAGTGCGAGGAGCAGGTGGAGGCCGCCGCCGAGTCGCTGGGCACCATCGCTGGCGAGGTCTCCGGCATCAACGACATGAACACCCAAATCGCCACCGCCGCCGAGGAGCAGACCGCGGTGGCCGAGGAGGTCAACCGCAACATCACCAACATCACTGAGGTGGCGGAGCAGTCGGCAGAGGGGGCGCGCCACACCGCCAGTATCAGCGAGGAGCTGGTCTCGCTCTCCTCCCAGCTCGAGCAGATGGTCAAGCGCTTTAAACTGTGAGCGACACGCATTGCGCCGAGCACGGGTGTACCGTCTGCCTCGGCTGCGTCTCAGAGAAACCGCCGGCATAACTACTCGCCCCCCTGACGTAGCGTACTATTCCACGGTCATTGTGGCGGCGGCCACGGGCTGTATATGCCTGACGAGCACTATCCATAGGATGCGCTGAGTCTGCGAAGCGCATCATGTTCGGTCAATGACTGCAGCGTGGTATCTCCGTGCATGCCCAAGCGGCCAGGCTGCCGGGAGGGAATGAGGCCGGCATCTCCGCCGGGCGTTGTTAGGGTATCGCCACACGCGCCTCTGGACGGTGCAGCCTGGCCTGCGAACTCACACCCGCTTCATAACTTTGCGCCTCGACAATGTGTCCATGCATTGTCTACCACCGCCCTCCATGGCGGCGTCAGCGCCTCTGCGGTGAAAAATCTGTCAGAGGGGGAGCCCGGCTTTTCCAAGTGCGGCCACAACCGGGATTGAATTCCCCCCCCCTTCCCCCCACTGTCCTGAATAGTGTATATTAGTGAACACTAATATTAGATATTTATGCTAGTGTAGTGTAATGAGTGAGCCGCACATGTTAGCGACGGAAGCGGGCCGTTATAGGCGGACTGCGGATCTCTGATATGCGCTATTTATTGGTTACACTAGACGACTCTTACATCTTTACTGCGGATAGGGGAACATCCATGCGCGCGATCCGACTGATTGCCATCAGCTGTCTGGGCCTTGCCTGGGCAATGTCTATCTCTGCGGCCGAGGTGGCCGGCCTGGAGACGGCCGAGGCCACCAAAACGGTGGTCGAACGGGAGCAGGTGGTCGATGCGGTGATCGAGGCGGTTAATCAGAGCACCGTTTCGGCGCAGACCTCCGGGCGGATTACCGAGGTGCTGGTCGATGTGGACGACTATGTCCAGAAGGGCGAAGTGGTGGTTCGCTTCCGCGACAAGGAGCAGCAGGCGGCCCTGATGGCGGCCCAGGCGCGGGCGGATGAGGCCCGCTCCAACTACAACCGGGTCAAGGATCTGGTCGAGCGCAAACTGGTGCCGCAGGCTGAGTTCGACAAAGCCGAAGCGGCGCTCAAAGGGGCTCGGGCTGAGGAGGAGCGGGCCCAGGAGCAGCTGGAGCATACCGTGGTGCGCGCGCCCTACAGCGGCATTGTCATGGAGCGGCATGTGGAGCCGGGCGAGAGCGCCAACCCCGGTACGCCGCTGGTGACCGGCCTGTCGCTGGAGAGTCTACGCGCCATCGCCGAGGTGCCGCAATTTCATATCGATGCGGTACGCAAGTTGGGGCGCGCGCGCATCACTATCCCTACTCAGAACGACCTCAGCGTCGATGCCACCGGGCTGACCATCAGCCCCTACGCCGATCCGGTGGCCCACACCTTCCGTGTACGGGTCGAGTTGCCCCGTGGTCAGCACGGGGTCTACCCCGGCATGATGGTCAAGGCGGGCTTTATCATCGGCGAAGTGGAGCGGTTAGTGGTACCGGTCTCGGCGGTGGTCCACCGCAGTGAGGTGACGGCGGTCTATGTGGTGGATGGGGAGGATATCCTGTTTCGCCAGATCCGCACCGGCCATGTGACCGAGGATGGCCATGTCGAGGTGCTGGCCGGGCTGGATGCAGGGGAGAAGGTGGCGCTGGACCCCATCCGCGCCGGTGTCATGCTCAAGGAGATCCGCACAGGTAAGGGCTCATGAAAGAGAAGCTGGGAATATCGGGCGGCATCGCCAAGCGCTTTCTGACCACCGAGATCACCCCGCTGCTGGCCCTGGTGGGCTTCCTGCTGGGGCTGTTTGCGGTAATGGTCACTCCGCGCGAGGAGGAGCCGCAGATCAACGTCACCTTCGCCAACATCTTCATCGCCTATCCGGGCGCCTCCGCCAGTGAGGTGGAGCACCTGATCAGCGCCCCCGCCGAGCAGATCCTCTCCGAGATCGAGGGGGTCAAGCACGTCTACTCAGTCTCCCGTCCCGGCATGTCGGTGTTGACCGTGCAGTATCTGGTTGGGGAGGACCGTACCGAGGCGATAGTGCGGCTCTACAACGCCATGTTCTCCAAGGGAGACTGGCTGCCGGATAACCTCGGCGTTGCGCAGCCCATCATCAAACCCAAGGGGATCGACGATGTGCCCATCGTTACCCTGACCCTCTGGAGCGAGGATCCGCAGGTGGGCTCTCACGAGCTGCAGCAGGTGGGCCACGCCATCGAGGCGGAGCTCAAACGGGTCAAGGGGACCCGGGATATCTACACCATCGGTGGGCCGGATCAGGTGGTGCATGTAAAGCTCGATCCGGTGCGCCTGTCGGGCTACAACATCGCCTTGGAGGATCTGCGCAACGCGCTCAAGCTCTCCAACGCCACCCAGCCATCGGGAGCGCTGGTGGCCGATAATCGGGAGATCCTGGTGCAGGCCGGCGACTTCCTCTCCGAGGTGAGCGAAGTCAGCGCCCTGGTGGTCGGGGTGCATGAGGGCAAGCCGGTGTTCCTCTCCGATGTGGCCGAGATCAGCCGCGGTGCCGACCAGCCGGAGCAGTATGTCTGGTTCGGTACCGGCCCGGCGGCAGCGGGCAAGGGAATCGAGGCGGCCGGTGAGTTCCCGGCGGTCACCGTGGCGATCGCCAAGCAGCCGGGCACCAACGCGGTGAATATCGCCAACCAGGTGATCGAGCGTTTCGATGCCCTCAAGGGCAGCTTTGTCCCCGACGGGGTCAACGCCACCGTCACCCGCGACTACGGCGCCACCGCCGACGATAAGGCGAAGAAGCTGATCAGTAAACTCGCCTTCGCCACTATCTCCGTGGTGGCGCTGGTGTTGATCTTCCTCGGCTATCGTGAGGCGTTCATCGTCGGCATGGCGGTGGTGATCACCCTGGCGGCGACCCTGTTCGCCTCCTGGGCTTGGGGCTTTACCCTTAACCGGGTCTCACTGTTCGCGCTCATCTTCTCCATCGGCATCCTGGTGGACGATGCCATCGTGGTGGTGGAGAACATCCACCGGCACATGCAGATGGGCGGAAAAAAGCTGCTCGAGGCGATCCCGGCGGCCGTGGACGAGGTGGGCGGCCCCACCATCCTCGCTACCTTCACCGTCATCGCCGCGCTGTTGCCGATGGCCTTTGTCACCGGCCTGATGGGGCCGTATATGAGCCCCATCCCGATCAATGCCAGCATCGGCATGCTCATCTCCCTGGCTGTGGCCTTTGTGGTCACTCCCTGGATGTCGAACAAATTCCTCAAGGTCGACGGCCATAGCGCCGAGCATCAGGAGGGGGACGTCGGCGGTCTCTATCGCTTCTTCGAGAAGTGGGTCGGGCCCTTCCTGCGCGGTGCGGACGGTCGGCTGAAGCGCTACGCGCTGGGGGCTGTCATGCTGGTGTTGATCGCCGGCTCGGTCAGCCTGGTCGGTGTGCAGTCGGTGGTGCTCAAGATGCTGCCCTTCGACAACAAATCGGAGTTCCAGGTGGTGGTCGATATGCCCGAGGGGACCAGCGTGGAGCAGACCGCGCGGGTGCTGGGCGAGCTGGGTAACTATTTGGCCACGGTGCCCGAGGTGACCGACTACCAGGCCTACGCCGGTACCGCCTCACCTATCAACTTCAACGGCCTGGTGCGTCAGTACTACCTGCGTGAAGGGGCCAATGTGGGTGACATTCAGGTCAATCTCAGTGGCAAGGGGGAGCGTGAGCGAAAAAGCCACGAGATCGCCCAGAGTGTGCGCCAGCCCCTGCAGGCGATTGGGCAACAGTACGATGCCAATGTGAAGATTGTCGAGGTACCGCCCGGCCCGCCGGTGCAGTCCCCGCTGGTGGCGGAGATCTACGGCCTCGACTACGACGGACAGATCCGTGTCGCCAAAGAGGTGCGCCAGGTGTTGGAGAGTACCGACGATGTGGTGGACGTCGACGACAGCGTCGAGGCGGATGCGCCCAAGCTCATCCTGCGGGTGGACCAGCAGAAGGCGGCCCGCCTGGGGGTACCGCAGCAGAATGTGGTTGCCGCCATCTCCACCGTACTCTCGGGTGAGGATGTCTCCTACCTGCACGAGGAGACCATGAAATACCCGCTGCCTATCCGGCTGGAATACGCGGTGGAGAACAAGGCCGATGTCGACTCGGTGCTGGCACTGCGTGTGCGCAGCCAGAACGGTGCGCTGATCCCCCTCTCGGAGATCGCCCAGGTGGAGCATACCCGGCGTGAAAACGCCATCTACCACAAGGACTTGCAGCGGGTGGTCATGGTTACCGGCGATATGGCCGGTGAACTGGATAGCCCGCTCTACGGCATGTTCGATGCGGTGGGCACGCTCTCCGACAAGCTCATGCACGACGGTCGCGGCATTGAGCAGTACTTCATCAACCCGCCGGAGAACCCCTACGACTACAGTCTCAAGTGGGACGGCGAGTGGCAGGTCACCTACGAGACCTTCCGCGACATGGGCATCGCCTACTCGGTGGGGCTGATCCTCATCTATCTGTTGGTGGTGGCCCAGTTCCGCTCCTACTTCGTGCCGCTGATCATCATGGCGCCGATCCCGCTGACCATTATCGGCGTGATGCCGGGCCACTGGCTGGCGGGGATGCAGTTCACCGCCACCTCAATGATCGGTATGATCGCCCTGGCCGGGATCATCGTGCGCAACTCCATCCTGCTGGTCGACTTTATCAACCACCAGGTGCGGGAGGGGGTCGAGTTCGAGCGGGCGGTGATCAACTCCGGGGCGGTACGCGCCAAGCCGATCCTGCTCACCGGCGTGGCGGCGATGATGGGGGCCTTCTTCATCCTCGACGACCCGATATTCAGCGGTCTGGCCGTCTCGCTCATCTCCGGCATCCTGGTCTCCACCGTACTGACCCTAGTGGTGATCCCGGTGATGTACTACGCCTACATGTACAAGCGCGTGGATAGCATCAAAGGAAGTGAATAAAACCATTCTCAACGCAGAGGACGCAGAGGGCACGGAGCTTCACCCCCCTCTGTCCTGCTTGATAATACGACGCTAAGGGACGATTTTCGCCCCTTTCTCTTTATTTGGGATGAGTAGCCAGGGTGTGCTGCACTGACCCCCTCAGCGTCCTTAGCGTCCTCTGCGTTGAAATGTTTTCTTTGATGCATTTTTATAGCTAAACCCCTGGCTGCAGAGGCGGGGTATGGAATCTATCCCATAGCGTGACTAGGGGCTCATTTTTGCCTATAAATCAGACCCCTGTGTCTCTTTTATCCCTTTGATAGCCGGGAAGAATTGCTTTATAGTTGATAGGGCTTTGTCCAGCCTTTATCGCTTTGTCGTGCTGCCCTTGCGACGGCTTGACGATGCACGAGTCTGATGTGCGCGCAAGGAGTGACACAGAACAATTCCGATAACGAAGGAGCGGAGAGATGATTCCCCGACTCCCTGAACAATAAGAGCTTGTTATGTCTGAACTTACACCGCTTCGTGAAATCCCGACTGAGAATATCTTCCGCCAGGGGGATGTCTTTGTCCTGTTTGGTGAATTGTTTGGTCGCGGCTACGTGAATGGTCTGATCGATGAGGCCCGTAAGGCGGGTATGACCATCCTCGGCATTACCGTGGGTCGCCGCAATGACGACAATACGCTGCGCCCGCTCACCGAGGAGGAGCATAAGGAGGCCGAGGCCAATCTGGGCGGGCGGATCATCAATGTCCCGCTGATGGCAGGCTTTGATCAGGATGCCCCGTCAGGGGAACCCACACCCACCGATCTAGTCGCCAAGATGGGGCTCAAGACCTGGCAGGAGGACAAGCTCGACTGGGATCACATCGAGCGCTGTCGTGAGGTGGGTATCCAGCGCTTCAAGGCATCGCTCGACGAGGTGGTGGCGGAGCTGGAGCGCGCCATCCCCGACGGCGCCAACGCCTTTTTCGCCCACACCATGGCCGGCGGCATCCCCAAGACCAAGGTCTTTCTCGCCATCGCCAACCGGGTCTACAAGGGGCGCGGTGAGCGCTTCCTCTCTTCGCGTGCGCTGCTCGACAGCGATCTGGGCAAGTTCATCCTCACCAACTTCGATGAGGTGACTGCCAACACCTTCAAACACCTTATCGACGCCACGGCGGGGATCCGCCAGCGCCTGGAGGGCAGCGGCGGGCAGGTGCGCTACAGCGCCTACGGTTACCACGGCACCGAGATCCTGATCAATGGCGAGTACCAGTGGCAGACCTACACCAACTACACCCAGGGCTACGCCAAGATGCGCCTGGAGGACCACGCCGAGGCGGCCTGGGAGGAGGGTGTAAAGGCCACCGTCTACAACTGCCCGGAGATCCGTACCAACTCCAGCGACATCTTCGTCGGTGTCGAGCTCTCCCTCTTTCCGCTGCTCAATGCGCTCAAGCGCGAGGGCGGTGGTGCCTGGGCGGAGGAACAGTGGCAGATCTGCCAGCAGCGGCTGGAAGAGGGGGTCGAGTTGCAGCAGATCCTCGACAAGATCGAGGCCTACAACAACGACGAAACCATTAAACACTTCCGCAACTTCGACGCCTGGCCCATGGATAACACCGCCGAGCTGGCCGAGGTGATGGTGGGGACCTCGGAAGAGATCACCAAGCTGCACAAAGACCGCAAGTGCCTCATCACCGACCACCTCAGCTCCCTGGTGCTCGAAGGCAGTGGTCCGCTGATGTTCCACGAGGCCTCCGACCCGCACGGTCCGGTGCTGTGGCTCGGCCACGACATCATCGCCCGCCAGCTTACCGCCCTGCACGGCTAAATAAGCGATCCGAATACCAGTACACTTGGGAGGTTCCCACACGCCTGACAGGACCGTCGACCGCAGGGACGCGGTCGCCGAGCATACAGGGATGTATTCACTGCGTGTCCTGGCAGGCGTGTGGGCACCTCGTAACAGCAAAGTGATCTGGCATTCGGAACTCCTATTTAGGCTTAGCGCGGGCAGTCGTAACTCCCATTCGGGACTATCCGTGTAGGCGCAACCACCACAAGGAGATGGGAGCGTAGCGGATAGCCACCTCTTACCAGGCAGGCACAATGGGCTACAGGTAGTCGGCACTCCAGCCGTTGCCGCCCACTGTCAAACTGCCAACAGGAGGTGCACTGTGGAAGCAAACGAAAACGGCCCAGCCCTTGTCAGCGCCCATGACGGTACCGAGTTGCTGCTCTTCTATCTGGGTGATGAGTGTTTCGGTATCGATATTCTCAAGGTCAAAGAGGTGATCCCCCGTCCGCCCCTTACCCAGGTGCCGCACTCGAATAGCGCCGTCAGCGGCGTATTCCACCTGCGCGGTGCGCCGGTGACGGTGGTCGACTTGAACCTCGCCATCGCCGGTAGCCAGGGGGTCTCCGAGGCGGGCTCGGTGATCATCACCGAGTACCTAGGCGGTCGTCAGGGGGTACTGGTAAGCAGTGTCGACCGTATCATCTACAGCCGACCGGACGATTTCAGCGCGGCGCCTCCCGGTACCGGTAATAGCCACTTCATCGACAAAGTCGTGCGGGTGGATCAGGCACTGATCCAGGTACTGGACATGGAGAAGGTGCTCGCCCAGGTGATGCCCGCCGCTGCCGGCATCGCTGAGGTGGCCTGAAGCCGGGCTCGTTTCCCCGATAGGGCGTCCCGCGGGTGTCCCCGCAGGATGGTTTGTGCAAGGCGGGCGGCTCTATTTCCCCTTTTCCATCTCCAGCACCACCTCGGTCATGCGCAGAATGCTGTCGGGGTTGAGGGAGATGGAGCCGATCCCCTTTTCCACCAGCCATTCGGTGATCTCCGGGAAGTCTGAGGGTGCCTGGCCGCAGATCCCCACATACTTGCCGTGACGGTTGCAGGCATCGATCGCCATCTCCATCAGCTGCAGTACCGCCGGGTTGCGCTCATCCACGCCGGTAACCAGTCCCGAGTCGCGGTCCACGCCGAGGGTCAGCTGGGTCAGGTCGTTGGAGCCGATGGAGAAGCCGTCGAAGTGTTCCAGAAACTGATCCGCCAGCAGGGCGTTGGCCGGGATCTCACACATAACGTAGACCTGCAGGCCGTCGTCGCCGCGTTTGAGGCCATTGTCGGCCATCAGCTCCAGCACCTTCTTCCCCTCATCGACGCTGCGCACGAAAGGAATCATCAGCGAGATGTTGTTCAGCCCCATGTTCTCTCGCACCTGTTTCATCGCCATGCACTCCAGGGAGAAGCTTTCGGCGAAGTCGGGTGAGGGGTAGCGGTAGGCACCGCGGAAGCCGATCATCGGGTTCTCTTCGTGGGGCTCGAACTGCCGACCGCCGACCAGTTGGGCGTACTCATTGGACTTGAAGTCGGACATGCGCACTATCACCGGGCGCGGATAGAAGGCGGCGGCGATGGTGCCGACCCCCTCGGCCAGGCGATCGACATAGTACTGCTGGCGTGTCGGGTAGCCGGCGGTGATGGCGTCCACCTTCTCCTGTGTCTCGCCATCCAGCTTATCGTATTCGAGCAGGGCGCGGGGATGGACGCGGATGGCGTTGTTGATGATGAACTCCAACCGCGCCAGGCCGACACCCTCCGCAGGAAGCCGCGAGACCTCAAAGGCCTGCTCGGGATTGCCCAGATTGAGCATGATCTTGGTCTTGGGACGCTCCAGCTTGGTCAGGTCCACCTTTTCGATGTCGAATTCCTGCTCACCTTCATAGATCAGGCCAGTATCCCCCTCAGAGCAGGAGACGGTGACGGTCTGACCGGTCTTGAGGCGGCTGGTACAGTCGCCGGTGCCGACTACCGCAGGGATACCCAGCTCGCGGGCGATGATCGCCGCGTGGCAGGTGCGCCCGCCGCGATTGGTGACGATGGCCGAGGCGATCTTCATCACCGGCTCCCAGTCCGGGTCGGTAATATCGGTCACCAGCACCTCGCCCGGCTTGAGCTCGTGCATGTTGGCCGCCTCGAGGATCACCCGCGCCTTGCCGGTGGCAATCTTCTGCCCCACACTCTTGCCGGTGGAGAGAACCTTGCCACGGCTGCGCAGGTGGAAGATCTCGTGCACTGCCGCGTCGGCACTGGTCTGCACCGTCTCCGGTCGGGCCTGGACGATATAGAGTCTGCCGGAGTTACCATCCTTGGCCCACTCGATGTCCATCGGGCGGCCATAGTGCTTCTCAATGGAGGCAGCGTAGCGGGCCAACTGCAGCACCTCATCATCGGTGATGGCGAACTGCTGTCGCTGCTCTTCGCTGACGCGTACATTGTGGGTCGACATGCCGGCCATCGGATCGGAGGTGTAGATCATCTTGATCGCCTTCTCCCCCAACTGTCTTTTCAGTATCGGGCGCTTGCCCTCGGCCAGCGTGGGCTTGAAGACGTAGAATTCGTCCGGATTGACCGCGCCCTGGACCACATTTTCGCCCAAGCCGTAGGCGGCGGTGATGAAGACCACATCGCGGAAGCCGGTCTCGGTGTCGATGGAGAACATGACGCCGGAGGCGCCGATATCGGAGCGAACCATCTGCTGCACGCCGATGGAGAGGGCCACATCCATGTGGTCGAAGCCCTGGTGGACGCGGTAGGAGATGGCACGGTCGGTAAAGAGCGAGGCGAACACCTGCTTGCAGGTGGCCAGCAGGTTATTGGTGCCGCGGATGTTGAGGTAGGTCTCCTGCTGCCCGGCGAAGGAGGCGTTGGGCAGATCCTCTGCCGTGGCGGAGGAGCGTACCGCCACATCGGTGTTACTGCCGTATTCGGCCTCCAGTTCCCGGTAGGCCTCGCGGATCTCGTCCACCAGTTGCTGCGGGGTGGAGCCGTGCATGATCCACTGGCGGATACGGGCGCCACTGACCGCTAGGGCACGAACATCGGTGGTATCCAAGGAGTCCAACTCCTGGGCGATCCGCTCATCCAGTTTGTTGTGCTTGATATAGTGGCGGTAGGCATCGGCGGTGGTAGCGAAGCCGTTGGGCACCTCGATTCCCTCGCCCTTGAGCTCCCGGTACATCTCGCCCAGGGAGGCGTTCTTGCCGCCGACCAGCGGCACATCTTTGATACCCAGTTCGGAGAAACGCTTGACCAGCTCCATGAACAGCTCCTTATTGTTGTCAGCCCGTTACTCTCTGAATTTCGCAGTTCGGGGCTGATATTGCAAGGTTCAAGGTTCATAACTGGCTTACGGCTAAAGCCGCCAATGAGATACCGGTAATAGAAGCCTCGTAGCTCAAGGGGCTTCTTTGAACCCTCCGACGCATTAAATGAATTAACCCTCTGCGCCTCTGCGCCTTTGCGGTTAATCATTAGGGGTGGGTCGTCAGCCATAAAGACGCCGCTTGAGCCCGGTCTGTTGGAGCAGGGTGGTGGCGATCTCTTCGATGGAGACGGCGCTGGTGTCGACGAAGGGGATATTTTCGGCGCGGAACATCGCCTCGGCGGCGCGCACCTCGTAGCGGCATTGTTTGATCGAGGCGTAAGTGCTGTCGGGGCGGCGTTCGCTGCGGATCTGCTGCAGCCGCTCCGGGGCGATGGTCAGGCCGAACAGACGTTCGCGGTAGGGTTGTAGCACCCTGGGCAGGAAGGGGTGTTCCAGATCATCTTCGGTGATGGGGTAGTTGGCGGCGCGGATGCCGTATTGCAACGCCAAGTAGAGGCTGGTAGGGGTCTTGCCGGAGCGGGAGACGCCGATCAGGATCACCTCCGCATCCGGGTATTCACGCAGGGTGCTGCCGTCGTCACTGCCCAGGGCGAAGTTGACCGCATCGATGCGCGCCTTGTAGTCGGAGTAGACCCCCATGCTGTGGGAGCGACCCACCGCATGCGCCGAATGCAGACCCAGTTCACTCTCCAGCGGGTTGATAAAGGCGTCGAAGAAGTCGAACAGCAGCCCCTCACTGGTCTCGATGACCTCACGGACATCGTCATTGAGCAGGGTGCTGAACAGCAGCGGTCGCACCCCCTCCCGCGCTGCTGCACGATTGATCCGTGCCACTGCCTGATGCGCCTTCTCCACCGAGTCGAGAAAGGGCAGGGTGCTTTTCCTGAAGCTCACCCCCTCGAATTGCGTCAACAGGCTATGGCCCAGCGTTTCGGCGGTAATGCCGGTACGGTCGGAGAGAAAAAAGACAGAACGTTTCATCGGTTAAACCCTTTTAAACGCAAAGGCGCGAAGACGCAAAGAACGCAAAGGAATAATGGTTCAGGCTTGTAGCACTGGCATCGATCTGAAATGACAGCGCATGCTGTTATTGCCGCTACTTAAAGGGAAGTGAGTCTCAAGCCATACAATAACACCCTTTGCGACCTTTGCGTCATTGCGCGATGTCAGGACGCCATGGAGCGGCCCTTTGCGTTGAGATGTTTAAAAAAGCGCGTCCTTGCGCAAGACTCATTCCGTTGGGAGGGAAGACAATTTTATGCCACTCAGGTTACCGGTTCGATCGCTTCATTGGCGAGGAACAGGCCGGTTTCGACTACGGTGTCGGGGTTGAGGGAGATGCTGCTGATCTGCTGCTTCAGCAGCCAGCGGGCCAGGTCGGGGTGGTCTGATGGGCCCTGACCGCAGATGCCGACATATTTCCCCTGTTTGCGGCAGGCGGTGATGGCCATCTTGAGCATCTTCTTCACCGCCGGGTCGCGCTCGTCGAAAGCGTCGGCGATGAGCCCGGAGTCGCGGTCGAGGCCCAGGGTGAGTTGGGTCATGTCGTTGGAGCCGATGGAAAAACCATCGAAGTACTCCAGGAACTCATCGGCCAGCACCGCGTTGGAGGGGAGCTCGCACATCATGATCAAGCGCAGACCGTTCTCGCCGCGTTTGAGGCCGTTGGCCGCCAGCAGTTCGGTCACCCCTTTGGCCTCTTTCAGGTTGCGCACGAAGGGGATCATGATCTCCACATTGGTAAAGCCCATCTCGTCACGCACCTTCTTCAGCGCACGGCACTCCAGCTCGAAGCAGGGGCGGAAACTCTCGGAGATGTAGCGGGCGGTACCGCGGAAGCCGATCATCGGGTTCTCTTCGTGCGGCTCGTAGTTTTCGCCGCCGGTGAGGTTGGCGTACTCGTTGGATTTGAAGTCGGACATGCGCACGATCACCGGTTTGCCGTTGAAGGCGGCGGCCAGGGTGCTGATCCCCTCGACCAGCTTCTCCACGTAGAAGTTGACCGGGTCGCCGTAGGCGGCGGTCTGGCGATCGATAATCGCCTTTAGTTCGTCGTCCTGTTGGTCATACTCCAGCAGGGCGCGCGGGTGGATACCGATCATGCGGTTGATGATGAACTCCAGTCGCGCCAGGCCGACACCGGCGTTGGGGATGCTGGCAAAGTCGAAGGCGCGGTCCGGGTTGCCCACGTTCATCATAATCTTGGTGGGCAGCTTGGGCAGGGTCGCCGCCTCGCTGCGGCTGACTTCGAACTGCAGCTCGCCGTCGTAGATGAAACCGGTGTCACCCTCGGCACAGGAGACGGTGACCTTCTCACCGTCCTTGATCGACTCGGTAGCGTCACCGCAACCGACCACCGCCGGGATACTCAGCTCGCGGGCGATGATCGCCGCGTGGCAGGTGCGCCCGCCACGGTTGGTGACGATGGCGGCGGCGCGCTTCATCACCGGCTCCCAGTCGGGGTCGGTCATGTCGGTGATCAAAACATCGCCCGGCTGCACCTCATGCATCTGCTCCACGCTGTCGATCACTCGCGCCGTGCCGGCACCGATGCGTGCGCCGATGGCGCGTCCTGTGGTGCGGATATCACTGCGCTGTTTGAGTTTGTAACGCTCGATCACCGTCTTGTCGTCGCGGCTCTTTACCGTCTCGGGGCGGGCCTGGACGATGTAGAGCTGACCATCCTCGCCGTCCAGCGCCCACTCGATGTCCATGGGGCGGCCGTAGTGTTTCTCGATCAGCAGCGCCTGGCGTGCCAGGGATTCCAGCTGCTCATCGTTGAGACAGAAGCACAGGCGATCCGCCTCCGGTACATCGACGGTCTTGATGCTGCGGCCCACGCTGCTGTCGTCGTCGTGCACCATCTGGATCGCCTTGCTACCGAGGGTGCGGCGCAGCACCGCCGGGCGTCCGGCCTCAAGGGTGGCCTTGTGGATGTAGAACTCGTCCGGGTTGACTGCCCCCTGCACCACGGTCTCTCCCAGCCCCCAGGAGCCGGTGATGAGTACCACATCATCGAAGCCGGATTCAGTATCGAGAGTGAACATCACACCACTGGCAGCAAGGTCGCTGCGCACCATGCGCTGAATACCGGCGGAGAGGGCCACATCGGTGTGATCGAAACCCTTGTGCACCCGGTAGGAGATGGCGCGGTCATTGTAGAGCGAGGCGAAGACCTGTTTGACCGCCTCCAACACATTGTCCAGACCGCGGATGTTGAGGAAGGTCTCCTGCTGTCCGGCGAAGGAGGCATCGGGCAGATCCTCCGCGGTGGCCGAGGAGCGCACCGCCACGGCGGGTTCGACACCGTTCTGCGCCATGCGCTCGTAGCAGGCGGCGATGGCATCCTCCAGGATCGGCGGGAAGGGGGTCTCCATGATCCAGTCGCGGATAGTCTTGCCCGCTTCGGTCAGAGCCCTGACGTCCTCAACGTCGAGCTTGGAGAGGAGACCGTTGATACGGTCGCCCAGTCGGTCATGATTGAGGAAATCACGGAAGGCGGTGGCAGTGGTGGCAAAACCGCCGGGCACCTGCACGCCTGCAGCGGCAAGCCCGCTGATCATCTCGCCAAGGGAGGCGTTTTTACCGCCGACCCGCATGACATCCCCCATCCCGAGGGACTCAAATCCCACTACGTACTCGCTCATTACATCCCCCTTCATCTCTGTTTGAGTGGATCTTTCGTTGTAGTCCAAGTGACTCATCCTTAATTACGCTGACAGTTGCCACTACCGTGACAACCACAACTCTTGCCGCAGCCACCGCCCTCCTCGCGGGCGGGACCGAACTGTGGATGACGCGCCGCGAACAGACGCGCCAGCCGCTGCACACTGACCCAGCCGAGCATCAACAGCATAATCAGCGAAACGGTAATCAACATTTTCAGAAACATCATCGACTCCTTATGCAGGTTTCACCGCAAAGGCGCAGAGGTCGCAAAGAAAACCACTGTCACAATGCGAAAGGCGGTGTTTGCCGGACAGATATATAAGACCGGCTTCGGAGTGAGCATTCATAAGACCCTTTGCGCCCTTTGCGCCTTTGCGGTGCATACATTTTTCACCCCCCAATCCCGGCGAAGCCCATGAAGGTTAGCGAGAGCAGGCCGGCGAGCATCAGGCTGATGGCCGCTCCCTGACTGGCGTTGGGCACATTGGCCAGCGCCAGCCGTTCGCGCAGCCCCGCCATCAGCACGATGGCCAGGGTGAAACCGGCGCCGGCGCCCAGGCTGTAGACCAGCGACTGGAGAAAGTCGTACTCCTTGAAGGTCTGAAACAGGGCCAGCCCCAGGATGGCGCAGTTGGTGGTGATGAGCGGCAGGAAGATACCCAGGGCGCGGAACAGCGTCGGACTGAACTTCTTCATCGTCATCTCCACCAGCTGCACCGCCGAGGCGATGATGGCGATGTAACTGATAAGGCGCAGGAACTCCAGCTCAAGACTCACCAGCACCTCATTGATAAAGAAGGCGCAGATGGAGCTGATGAGCATGACGAACGCCGTCGCCAGTCCCATGGGCAGGGCGGTGTTCATCTTCCCCGACACACCCAGCAGCGGGCACAGACCGAGGAACAGGCTGAGCACGAAGTTGTTGATCAGCACTGCATTGAGAAAGATGAAAGAGAGCGATTCAGTTGCCATGGGCGGCCTCCGTCTCCAGCAGGCGATTTTCCTTCCGCTGTTCTTTTCTTTGGCGCAACCAGTTGAACAGCAGCAGCCAGCTGCCGAGTACAAAGAAGCCCCCCGGCGGCAGCACCATCACTACCCAGGGCTGGAAGCCGTCGGCGAACAGGCTGTAGCCGAGGATGGTGCCGTTACCGAGGATCTCCCGTACCGTACCGAGGCTGAGCAGGGCCAGGGTGAAACCGCCCCCCATCCCCAGGCCGTTGACCACCGCCTTGAGCGGGCGAGTGCGCGAGGCGTAGCCCTCGGCGCGGCCCAGGATCATGCAGTTGGCGACGATGAGCTGAATGAACGCCCCCAGCGCGTTGTAGAGTTCCAGGCTGATCGCCTGAATCACATAATCGACGATGGTGACGAAGGTGGCGATGATGACGATGTAACTGGCGATGCGCACCTGTTTGGGGATCGCATTGCGCAGCAGTGAAACCAGCACACTGGAGGCGAGCAGCACGAAAGTGGTCGCCAGACCCATCGCCAGGGCATTGATGGTGGTGTTGGTCACCGCCAGCACCGGGCACATGCCCAGCAACATCACGAATACCGGATTCTCCTTCCAGATCCCGTCAAGGAAGGTATCCATGGTGATCTCATGATTCTCTTTCATGTCGGATCTCCAAAGGCGTTTAACGCAGAGGGCGCGGAGGACGCTGAGTTCGCAGAGGTTTGCTGGATTTGTCGTTTGGGCCTTATTCCAGCCTCAAAGTGTGACTCCTGTAGAGAGTTTGGCTTTACGTTTGGGTTGAGCGCTGAAGTAACCTCTGCGTTCCTTTGCGTACTCTGCGACCTCTGCGTTGAATGCTTTTTCAGCTGTTCAATCTTCGGCACGATGAGCGGCAGCAGGGTCTGGGTGCTGTCGTTGATCGCTTTGCCTACGGCCTGGGAGGAGATGGTGGCGCCGGAGATGGCGTCGATCTCCCAGGGGTTTTTCTTGCTGCCGCTTTTTACCGTGACGATGGCGTTGGCCAGGGCACTCATCTCCGCGTTGAGGCGGGCGTCGAGGGCATCGAAGTTGGCGACGAAATCCTCGTCGGTGATGATCTTGTCGCCCAGGCCGGGGGTTTCGGCGAGTTTGAGCACGCTCATACCGGTAACGCACTGGCAGGCCGGGCTGTAGCCGTAGAGCAGGCGAATCACATCGGCGTAACCCTGTGCCGCGCCTTCGGCAGCGATGCCGACAAGTTCGCCGCTCTCATCGTAGCCGGCATAAACGGTGTAGCCCTCACCGCTCGCCTCTTCGGCGGGCACCACCCCCTGTTTGCTGACCACGAAGTCTCGGCGCTGCGTTGCGCCGGGGATGACCTGGAATATCGCCCGTTCGATCATCGCTTTTTTGTTCGCCTCAATGGCCGGTTTGGTCCACTCGAACACCAGCACCACCAGCAGGCCGGCGATTAGGGCGATGAGTCCCAGGGTGCGGATCATGGCAAAGCTGTTGCGGTCTGCGCTCTGTACGGCATCGTTCACGGCTTGTTCCCTCCGCGTGCATGGCCATAGGCGCGGGGCTGGGTGATCTGTTCGATCAGCGGCGCCATGGCGTTGCCGAGCAGGATGGCGTACATCACCCCTTCCGACAGACCGCCGTAGAGACGGATTACCACAGTCACCACGCCGATGAGCGCGGCATAGAGCCAGACCCCGAGCGGTGTTACCGGCGAGGCGACCATATCGGAGGCCATGAATACCGCGCCCAGCATCAGGCCGCCGGAAAAGAGCATGAAGAGCGGGCCGGGATTGCTCTCCGGTGCGGCCAGATGCAACAGCCATGAGAGCAGAGCGACGGTGGTGAGAATGCCGACAGGAATGCGCCAGTCCATCATCCGCCGCGCCACCAGATAGGCGCCGCAGAGCAGGATCAGCAGCGCCGAGGTTTCGCCCATGGAGCCGGCACTCATGCCGGTGAAGAGATCCAGCGAGGGTGTGGCAACCCCCTCGAACTTCTGCAGAGCCAGCGGTGTCGCGCCGCTGAAGGCATCCACCGCCACGCGCTGGCTCCACTCGCCCAGCGCCGGCGGCTCGGCAAACGGCAGGGTCAGCGTAGTGGGAATGAACTCGACGAAACGGTTGGCCGCATAGGCCGGTGTCCAGGTGGTGATCGCCACCGGGAAGGCAGCCTGCACAAAGGCACGCCCCACCAGCGCCGGATTGAACAGGTTGTAGCCCAGACCGCCGAACAGCGACTTGCCCAGACCGATGGCGATGAAACCGGCCACCGCACCCATCCACAACGGGAAACCGGGCGGCAGCGTCAGCGCCAGCAGGATACCGGTGATCACCGCACTGTAGTCATTCAGCGACTGCGGCTTATCGCCCAGATAGTTGAACAGCGCCTCAGTGAGCAGACAACTGGCGACCACCGTCAGGATCAGCGCCAGGGCACTGATACCAAACTGATAGACCGCAAAGGCCGCAATGGGCAGCAACGCATAGACCACATTGCGCATAATGGTCTCGACACTGTGCGTCTTGCGCAGATGCGGCGATGTCCTGAGTTCGATGCTTATTTTCATAACAAATCACTCAACGCAGAGGACGCGGAGTACGCAGAGGAGAAAGTATTTGTCTCTCTTCCGTTCTCACCGTTCAGGTCACTATGCAGCAGTGAGTACGACGCCATCACGGACATATAAACCTCCGCGATCTCTGCGTCCTCTGCGTTGAATTGTTTTATTAAATTCACGCTGCGTTCTCCCGGTTGTAGGCCTTGGCGACGCGGAAGTACTGCACCAGCGGGATGGCCGAGGGGCAGACGAAACTGCAGCAGCCGCATTCGAAGCAGTCGTTGAGGTTGAACCGCTCGGCCATTAGTGCGTATTCGCGTTTGGCGGCAAGCAGGCCCAGCTCTTTGGGGTTGAGGTGCATCGGGCAGGCTCTGACGCATTCGCCGCACTTGATGCAGGGGTGGCTGTTGCGCACCGGCTGGTTGAGGAAGGCTTCGTTCATTACCACCAGGCCGGA
>JBNJGC010000027.1:0-22043 GCA_051747405.1 Pseudomonadota bacterium | reverse complement strand
GGTCTACAAGCGGGTGGATACCTGCGCCGCAGAGTTTGCCACCTCCACCGCCTATATGTACTCCAGCTACGAGGAGGAGTGCGAGGCCAACCCCAGCGAACGGAACAAGATCATGGTCCTCGGCGGCGGCCCCAACCGTATCGGCCAGGGGATCGAGTTCGACTACTGCTGCGTGCATGCCGCGCTGGCGATGCGCGACGACGGCTACGAAACCATCATGGTCAACTGCAACCCGGAGACCGTCTCCACCGACTACGACACCTCCGACCGGCTCTATTTCGAGCCGCTGACCCTGGAGGATGTGATGGAGATCATCGATCTGGAGCGGCCCAAGGGCGTGATCGTGCAGTACGGCGGCCAGACCCCGCTCAAGCTGGCGCGTGATCTGGAGGCCGCTGGGGCGCCGATCATCGGCACCACCCCCGACTCCATCGACCTGGCCGAGGACCGCGAGCGCTTCCAGAAGATGATCGACAAGCTGGGCCTCAAGCAGCCGCCCAACCGCACCGCCCGCACCGACGACGATGCGGTACGCCTGGCCGAGGAGATCGGTTACCCGCTGGTGGTACGCCCCTCCTATGTGCTGGGCGGTCGGGCGATGGAGATCGTCTTTAACGAGGCGGAGTTGCGCACCTATATGCGCGACGCGGTGAAGGTCTCCCACGAGTCGCCGGTATTGCTGGACCGCTTCCTCGATGACGCCATTGAGGTGGATGTGGATGCCATCTCCGACGGTGAGAACGTGGTCATCGGCGGCATTATGGAGCACATCGAGCAGGCGGGGGTCCACTCCGGTGATTCGGCCTGCTCCCTGCCGCCCTACAGCCTGGGCGCGGAGGTGCAGGACGAGCTGCGCCGCCAGGTGATCGCCATGGCCCGTGAGCTCAACGTGGTGGGGCTGATGAACACCCAGTTCGCCATCAAGGGCGAGGATGTCTACGTTCTGGAGGTCAACCCGCGCGCCTCCCGTACCGTGCCCTACGTCTCCAAGGCGACCTCGCGTCCGCTGGCCAAGATCGCCGCGCGCTGTATGGTCGGGCAGAGCCTACCGCAGCAGGGGATCACCGGTGAGATTGTGCCGGACTACTACTCGGTGAAAGAGGCGGTATTCCCCTTCATCAAGTTCCCCGGTGTCGACCCTATCCTCGGCCCCGAGATGAAGTCCACCGGCGAGGTGATGGGGATCGGGCGTACCTTCGGCGAGGCCTACCACAAGTCCCAGCTGGGTGCCGGTGTGATAATGCCCAGCGGCGGGCGCGCCTTCGTCAGTGTGCGTGATCTGGAGAAGCCCGGTGTGGTTCCCATCGCTCGCGACCTGGTGGAGCTGGGCTTCGAGGTGGTCGCCACCAAGCGCACCGCCGAGGTGTTGAAAGAGGCGGGCGTGCCCTGCGAACGGGTCAATAAGGTGACCGAGGAGCGCCCCCACATCGTCGATATGATCAAGAACGACGAGATCAGCTTCATCATCAACACCACCGAGGATAAGCAGGCCATCGCCGACTCCTACCTGATCCGGCGTGAGGCACTGCAACACAAAGTGACCTACACCACGACCCTGGCGGGCGCCGCGGCGACCACCCGGGCAATGAAGAAACGTTTGCTGGGCGATGTGAATCGCCTTCAGGACCTGCACAAGGAGCTGAACTGATGACGAAAACACCGATGACGGTCTACGGCGCGGCGAAACTGCGCGAAGAGCTCAATGAGCTCAAGTCCGTTCAGCGCCCCAAGGTGATTCAGGCGATTGCCGAGGCGCGTGAACACGGTGATCTCAAAGAGAATGCCGAGTACCACGCTGCACGGGAGCAGCAGAGCTTTATCGAGGGACGCATCCAGGAGATCGAAGGCAAGCTCTCCAACGCCCAGATCATCGACCCCAAGGAGCTCAATGCCGGCGATAAGGTGCTCTTCGGCGCGACGGTGGATCTGCTCGACCTGGAGAGCGACAAGGAGGTGACCTACCAGATCGTCGGTGAGGATGAGGCCGATATCAAAGAGGGCAAAATCTCCAACACCTCACCCATCGCCCGTGCGCTCATCGGCAAGGAGGTGGATGATGTGGCGGAGTTTCAGGCACCCGGCGGCATCCGCGAATACGAGATCGTCGCGGTCCGTTACCAGTAGCGCTACAGATGCTCTACTACGGTGAACGGGTGCTGCTCTCGCTCTGGGTGGGAGCGCTGTGGGCCATCGGCTACCTGGCCGTGCCTACCCTGTTCGCGGTGCTGGATGATCGCATGCTCGCCGGGATGCTGGCCGGACGTATGTTCACCGCCACCAGCTTTATCGGTCTGGGTGTCGGCACGGTGCTATTGCTGATGGCTGTCATGGCCACGGCTCGACCGCTGGCCCAGTGGCGGGTCCGCCTGCTGCTGCTGATGTTGGTACTGGTTGCGGTTGGGGAGTTCGTACTGCAGCCGATGATGGCCGGGCTCAAGGCCGAGGGGCTGGTGGAGGGGAGTGGCGCTGCCGCCCGTTTCGCTCTGCTGCATGGGGTGGCGTCGCTGCTCTATCTCGTGAACAGCATTGCCGGGCTGGTACTGCTGGTGCTCTATCTGCGCTCCCCGTCCGTACCGCTCAGGGCAGGCGGATAGTCGGCTCTTTCGCTGCCCGGTAGAGGATGGCGATGTGGCCGATGCGCTGCACCAGCTCACAGGCGGCGGTTCCACAGATGGTCTCAATCAGCGCATTGCGCTCTTCACGATCGGCGGCATTGACCCGCACTTTGATCAGCTCGTGGTGCTCCAGCGTCGTCTCCAGCTCATTGGCGACGCCTTCGCTGAATCCGGCATTACCGATGATAATCACCGGCTTGAGCTTGTGGGCCAGTCTGCGTAGATGGCGTTTTTGCGGTTCGGTCAGTGACATATAGGATTGGATGCTTGTGAGACAGGGGGCAAACATATCCCCCTGTAACATTTCTTGCAAGGGGTGATTTACCGCAGAGGCGCGAAGGAGAGGCCAAGCCATGTCCTTTTATATCAGTTGGGTTTCTTTGCGCCTCCGCGCCTTTGCGGTAAACAAGTCTTTAGGTATTTGATATGGCACGCAGCAAAAGTAGCAGTCGCTGGCTCAAGGAGCACTTCGACGACGAGTATGTCACCCGCGCCCAGCAGGAGGGCTACCGTTCACGCGCCAGCTACAAGCTGCTGGAGCTCGACGGTAAGGACAAACTGCTGAAAAAGGGCATGGTGGTGGTCGACCTGGGCGCCGCTCCCGGCGGCTGGAGCCAGATCGCCGCCGACCGGGTGGGCGACAAGGGCATGGTGGTGGCGCTGGATATCCTGCCCATGGACCCGGTGCCGGGGGTCGAGGTGCTGGAGGGGGATTTCCGTGAGGAGGAGGTGTTGCAGCAGTTGCTCGCCGCCCTGGACGGGCGCCCGGTGGATCTTGTAATGAGTGATATGGCCCCCAACATCAGTGGGGTGAAGAGCGTAGATCAGCCGCGGGCCATGTATCTGGTCGAGCTGACCCTGGATTTGGCGCAGAATGTGCTCAAGCCCGGCGGTGATATGCTGGTGAAGCTGTTCCAGGGCGAGGGCTCGGATGCGTTTATCCGCGAGTGCCGAAAGCACTTTCGCAAGGTGATTATCCGCAAGCCGACCGCCTCCCGACCGCGCTCCCGTGAGGTCTACATGCTGGCCCGGAACTATTTTGTGTAGTAACGTACCAAACAGACTGTGGAGCACCCGCTCCCGACACCGGTTAGTTTGAAAGAGTCGAGGCTTAATCTTGAACGATATAGCGAAGAATATTCTGCTCTGGGTGGTGATCGCCTTCATTTTGATGTCGGTATTCACCAATTTCGGCCCACAGAGCACCACCCCGCAGCCGCTCGAGTACTCCCGATTTATCGAGGATGTGCGCCAGGGTAACGTGCAGAGCGTGATTATCGAGGGCCAGTCGATCCGTGGCTGGAACAAAGACGGCAATCAGTTCTCCACCTATGCGCCGGATGACCCGGGGTTGATGGCCGATCTGCTCAATAACGACGTCTCGGTCAACGCCAAGCCGCCGGAGAAACAGGGGCTGTTGACTCAGATCTTCATCTCCTGGTTCCCGATGCTGCTGTTGATCGGCGTCTGGATCTTCTTTATGCGCCAGATGCAGGGCGGCGGTGGCGGTCGTGGGGCGATGTCCTTCGGCAAGAGCAAGGCGCGGCTGCTGGGCGAAGACCAGGTCAAGGTCACCTTCAGTGACGTGGCCGGTGTCGAGGAGGCCAAGGACGACGTGGTCGAACTGGTCGAGTTCCTGCGCGATCCGGGCAAGTTCCAGAAGCTGGGAGGCAATATCCCCCGCGGTGTGCTGATGGTGGGGCCGCCCGGCACCGGTAAGACGCTGCTGGCCAAGGCGATCGCCGGTGAAGCGAAGGTACCGTTCTTTACCATCTCCGGCTCCGATTTCGTCGAGATGTTCGTCGGTGTGGGCGCCTCGCGTGTGCGCGATATGTTCGAGCAGGCCAAGAAGCAGGCGCCGTGCATCATCTTCATCGACGAGATCGACGCGGTCGGTCGCCACCGCGGCGCCGGCCTTGGCGGCGGTCACGACGAGCGTGAGCAGACCCTCAACCAGCTGCTGGTGGAGATGGACGGCTTCGAGGGCAACGAAGGCGTTATCGTCATCGCCGCCACCAACCGCCCCGACGTGCTCGACCCGGCACTGCTGCGCCCGGGCCGTTTCGACCGCCAGGTGGTTGTGCCGCTGCCCGACCTGCGTGGCCGTGAGCACATCCTGAAGGTGCATATGCGCAAGGTGCCGGCGGCAGAGGATGTCAACGCCTCCATTATCGCCCGCGGTACCCCCGGTTTCTCCGGTGCCGATCTGGCCAATCTGGTCAACGAGGCGGCGCTGTTCGCCGCACGCGGCAACAAGACCCTGGTCACCATGGAGGATTTCGAGCGGGCCAAGGACAAGATCATGATGGGTGCCGAGCGCAAATCGATGGTCATGTCCGAGGACGAGAAGAAACTCACCGCCTACCACGAGGCGGGGCACGCCATCGTCGGCCTCTCTGTGCCGGATCACGACCCGGTGCATAAGGTGACCATCATCCCGCGCGGTCGCGCCCTGGGTGTGACTATGTTCCTGCCGGAGGAGGATCGCTACAGCTACTCCAAGCAGCGCCTGGAGAGTCAGATCTCCAGCCTCTTCGGTGGTCGCATCGCCGAGGAGCTGATCTTCGGTCCCGAGAAGGTGACCACCGGCGCTTCCAACGATATCCAGCGTGCCACCGAGATGGCCCGCAATATGGTGACCCGCTGGGGGCTTTCGGAGAAACTCGGTCCGCTGATGTACTCCGAGGATGAGGGCGAGGTCTTCCTGGGCCACTCCGTGACCCAGCACAAGAATGTCTCCGATGAGACCGCCCATATCATCGATGAGGAGATCCGCGCCTTTATCGACCGCAACTACGGTCGCGCCAAACAGATTTTGGAGGATAAGCGCTCCGTCCTCCACCTGATGGCCGAGGCGCTGATGAAGTACGAGACCATCGACAAGGATCAGATCGATGACATCATGAACGGCAAAGAGCCGCGCCCGCCAAAAGAGTGGAACGACCAGGTGCCCCCGTCGGGTGGCGAGGTCGTCGTCGAAGGCAAGGAAGACAAGGGAAGTGGCGGGACGGTCGGCGATCCGGCCGGTCAGCACTAAAATAAAACCCCGCGAAAGCGGGGTTTTTTGTGGTTCAAGGTTTATGTTCAGGATGAACGGTATACCGCGGGCGCAGGGAAGCGCAGGAGCGGTGCAAAGTTGAAAGTTGAAAGTTGAAAGGTAGCTCCTCGCCCCCTCTAACAAGATTTTTCACCGCAAAGGCACAAAGGCGCAAAGAAAGCGAAGGTTACTGAGAAGTGCGTAGATCGTAGGCCAGGCTGCCCCGTCCGGGGGCACATGCGGCGATACCATAGCGATGCTTGGCGAAGGTGACCGCTTCGCTCTGCACGGCTGCCTGGCACCTGTGCATGCACGGAGAGACCAAGCCCCAGGCATTGACCGAAAATGATGCGCTTGGCAAGCTCAGCAAAGTTTGGTTTGAGGAGACCGATGCGTGAGTTGCGCACGTCCGGATCTGTGGGAACCCCGGGTGAGCAATCACCCGGGGGTCACCCGGCCCCTTGAACTTTAAACCTTGAACGTTCCCACCTGTTATAATCCCTCCATGATTTTGGACTGCGCAGGCAAAAAACTCGATCTGAGCCATCCCCGCGTCATGGGGGTCCTCAACGTTACCCCGGACTCCTTCTCGGACGGCGGTCGTTTTCTCGGCAAAGATGCAGCAATTGCTCAGGCCCTCACCATGGTCGGTGAGGGGGCGGCGATCATCGATATCGGCGGTGAGTCGACCCGACCCGGATCGGAAGGGGTGTCACTGGAGGAGGAGTTGCAGCGGGTGGTGCCGGTGGTGGAGGCCCTGGCGTCCGAGCTGCCTGTGCCGATCTCGGTGGATACCAGCAAGCCGGCGGTGATGCGTGCCGCGGTCGAGGCCGGTGCGGGTATGATTAACGATGTCTACGCTCTGCGTCAGGAGGGGGCGGTGGAGGCAGCGGCCACGCTTGAGGTGCCGGTTTGCCTTATGCACATGCAGGGTGAGCCCCGCACTATGCAGGCGTCGCCCCACTACGATGATGTGGTGGCCGAGGTGGCGGCTTTTTTGCGTCAGCGGGCCGCAGCGTGTGTGGAGGCCGGTATACCCCGCGAGCGTATCGTGCTAGACCCGGGGTTCGGCTTCGGCAAGACGCTGTCGCATAATCTTGTCCTCCTTAAACACCTTGCCGAGTTGAATTTGGACGGCATGCCGGTGTTGGTGGGAATGTCTCGCAAGTCGATGATCGGTAAGGTGCTGGATGCCGAGGTGGATAAGCGAATGTTCGGCAGTATTGCGGTGGCCACACTGGCCGCGTGGCAGGGGGCGAAGATTGTCCGCGCGCACGATGTTCAGGCGACCGCCGATGCACTCAGGATGGTGGCGGCGGTGATGGAGAGTTAAGGTTCGTTCAAGGTTTATGTTCAGGATGAACGGGCCGCTTCATCACATCCCTGTGACCGCGGCACTGGTGCATCCATGCACGGCGTATACCGCGGGCGCACGCCTGCAGGGATGCAGGTGGATCGACAAAGTCTGGAACAGCTTGTCGATAGCGCAGGAGCGGTGCAAGGTGCAAAGTTTACGGTTGAGCCTTTGGCGTGGGTTTAGGAGTGTTGAGTGTCACGTAACTATTTCGGTACCGACGGTATTCGCGGGCGGGTGGGGGAGTTTCCCATTACCCCTGAGTTTGTCTTGAAGTTGGGTTGGGCTGCGGGGCGTGTATTGGCGGCCAGTGGCAGCGGTAAGGTGGTGATCGGCAAGGATACCCGTATCTCCGGCTATATGTTCGAGTCGGCGCTGGAGTCGGGCCTCTCCGCCTCCGGGGTGGATAGTCTGTTGCTGGGGCCGATGCCGACCCCCGCTATCGCCTATCTTACCCGTACCCTGCATGCCGATGCGGGTATCGTCATCAGCGCCTCGCACAACCCGTTTGAGGATAACGGCATCAAGTTCTTCTCTGCCGAGGGCAACAAGCTGGCCGATGAGGTGGAGTTGGCCATCGAGGCGGAGTTGGATAAACCGATGACCATGGCGCCGGCGGCGGCACTGGGTAAGGCGCATCGCATCAACGATGCCGCGGGTCGTTATATTGAGTTCTGCAAAAGCAGCTTCCCCAACGCGCTTGACCTGAAGGGGCTGAAGATCGTTGTGGACTGCGCCAACGGTGCCACCTACCACGTCGCCCCCGCGGTGTTTCGTGAGCTTGGCGCCCGGGTCTTGTCCATGGGCGACAATCCGGATGGACTCAATATCAACGTCGATTGCGGCTCTACCCACCCCGAAGGGTTGAGTGAGCGCGTTGTAGCCGAGGGGGCCGATCTGGGAATTGCCCTCGATGGCGATGGCGATCGCGTGGTGATGGTGGATCACAAGGGGGAGCTGGTGGACGGCGACGAGTTGCTCTACATCATCGCCGCTGCCCGCCACCGCCAGGGGCGACTTGCCGGTGTCGTTGGGACGTTGATGACCAACTTGGGCATGGAGCATGCGCTGCAGGAGGCGGGGATCGGTTTTGCCCGCGCCAAGGTGGGGGATCGCTATGTGATGGAGCTGCTCAAGCAACGGGGCTGGAGCCTCGGTGGTGAGGGCTCGGGCCACCTCATCTGTTTGGAGAGCACCACCACCGGGGATGGCATCATCTCGGCACTGCAGGTGTTGCGCGCTCTGGTCGAGCAGGGCCAGAGCCTGCACCGGCTCAAGTCAGGGATGCGCAAATACCCGCAGAGCCTGATTAACGTGCGCCTGCGGGAGCGCCGTGACGTGCTCAGCATGCCCGAGGTGGTCGCCGCGGTCGAACAGGCCGAGTCGCAGCTGGGCGCAAGTGGCCGTGTGTTACTCCGCCCCTCGGGGACCGAGCCGCTGATTCGGGTGATGGTTGAGGGGGAGGATGGTGAGCAGGTGGAGCGGGTCGCCCAATCGCTGGCCGATACCGTGGCGGGGCTGTTGGAGTAATCTATCGCTTTTCGAGGCGATTGTGCATTGATTTATTCGCCACATCCCGGTAAGCTTCGCGCCTGATTTCAATTACTTCGAATCGAAACGGACAAGAGACGGGGAAGGTACAATGCGACAGAAGCTCGTTGCTGGTAACTGGAAAATGAACGGCTCCAAGGCCAGCATTAAAGCGTTGTTGGATGGTATCAAGAAGGGCATCGCGGATGTCGAGTCGGCCGAGGTGGCCGTCTGCCCTCCGTTTGTCTATCTCGGCGAAGTAGAGACTCAGCTGAGCGGTACCCCCGTGGTCTGGGGCGCACAGAACCTGAGCACCGAGGAGAAGGGGGCCTTTACCGGTGAGGTGGCCGCCTCGATGCTCAACGATTTCGGCTGCAAGTACGTCATTGTCGGCCACTCCGAGCGCCGCAGCCTCTACGGCGAAGACGATGCGCTGGTGGCCAAGAAGTATGCCGTGGCCCGCGCTGCCGGGCTCAAGCCGATCTTCTGCATCGGTGAGACCCTGGAGGAGCGCGAAAAGGATATCACCAATGAGGTGGTTGCCCGTCAGATCCAGGCGGTGATCGACGACTCCGGTGTGGCGGCACTGGCTGATGGCGTTATCGCCTATGAGCCGGTTTGGGCTATCGGTACCGGCAAAACAGCCTCACCCGAGCAGGCCCAAGAGGTACACCGGTTTATCCGCCAGATGATCGCCGAGCAGGATGCCGCAGTGGCCGAGAAGGTGCAGATCCTCTACGGCGGCAGCATGAATGCCGGCAACGCGGCGGAGCTGCTGGCGCAGCCCGATATCGACGGTGGTCTTATCGGTGGTGCTTCGCTCAAACCCGACGATTTTCTTACCATCTGCCGTGCCGCCGGTTAACTGCAGGTTGAATAGAGTTTAATGGAAACAGTAATCCTCATCGTACATGTCTTGGCCGCTGTCGGTCTGGTTGGCCTGATCCTGCTCCAGCAGGGCAAAGGGGCCGATATGGGGGCCGCTTTCGGTAGTGGCGCCTCCTCTACCGTCTTTGGCAGTCAGGGATCGGCCTCGTTTTTGACCCGGGGCACCGCAATTTTGGCGACACTCTTCTTCCTCACCAGCCTCAGTCTGGCCTATTTCACCAACCAGGGCGTTCCCTCCAAGAGCGTGACCGATTCGGTAGTGGAAGAGGTTGACTCCGAGGCGCCAGTTGCAGAAGATATGCCCTCCGTTCCGTCGGCCCAGTCCGATAGCGATCTCCCGGATGCCGGAAGCATGGGTGAGAGCAGCGAACAGTAGTTTTTTTGCCGAAGTGGTGGAATTGGTAGACACGCTATCTTGAGGGGGTAGTGGGGAAACCCGTGCCGGTTCGAGTCCGGCCTTCGGCACCATCATTAAAGAGACCGTATCAGTAGACCCTGATGCGGTTTTTTTACATCCAGTCGACCCGGCACGGGTTCCCCGTGCCGGTGGATGGGCGCCGTCCCTGGCGCCCACCCTGCGGGCGCGCTAAAGCGCGTCCCAATCGTCTCCCTGCCGATTGGTCGAGTCCGGCCTTCGGCACCATCTTTAAAGAGACCGTACCAGTAGAGCCTGATGCGGTTTTTTTACATCCAGTCGACCCGGCACGGACGCCGTCCCTAATCCCTCTATTAAATATTTTCATGCAAAAAAGTGTGAATTTTGCACGTTAAGAAGCCGCTGCGTGTTGTGGTTAGCGGTGGATTGTGTAAGATGAAAACCCTTCACTTAGTCAGCGTTTTTCTCTGAGGGAGAGCTGGTCTGAGTCGCGCTATTTTTAGTGAATAATAAACACTATAGATTCGGCTTATTCTTGACACTGAATCTTGGCAAAGCCTAAACTCGGCTGCTCAATAACAACGCTTTCCTGCGCCGTCTCAGTGCAGTGCATGGCTTTAGGGGGTTGAGGTCTTACATGCTGGAGAACTACTTACCCGTTCTGATCTTTATTGCCATCGGCATTGCCTTCGGCGGCTTTATGCTGTTGATGGGGTTTGTACTCGGGCCCTCGAAGCCCGACAGCGAGAAGCTCGCCGCTTATGAGTGCGGCTTCGAGGCGTTTGAGGATGCGCGCATGAAGTTCGATGTGCGTTACTACCTCGTCGCTATCCTCTTTATCATCTTCGATCTTGAAATCGCCTTCCTCTTCCCCTGGGCAATCGTGCTGCGCGAGCTGGGGATGTTCGGTTTTCTTGCCATGGTCCTGTTCCTCGGGATCCTCGTGATCGGCTTTATCTATGAGTGGAAGAAAGGGGCACTGCAATGGGAGTAATTGAAGGGCGCCTGGAGCAGGGCTTCGTGACGACCTCGCTGGACGGTCTGATCAACTGGGCGCGTACCGGCTCTATGTGGCCCATGACCTTCGGCCTGGCCTGCTGTGCGGTGGAGATGATGCACGCCGGTGCGGCGCGCTACGATCTGGACCGTTTCGGCATTATGTTCAGGCCCAGTCCGCGCCAATCCGATGTGATGATCGTTGCCGGCACTCTGTGCAACAAGATGGCACCGGCGCTGCGCCGCGTCTATGACCAGATGCCTGAACCGCGTTGGGTGATCTCCATGGGCTCTTGCGCCAACGGCGGCGGTTACTACCACTACTCCTACTCGGTGGTCAGGGGCTGTGACCGTATCGTGCCTGTAGATGTCTATGTACCGGGCTGTCCGCCCACCGCCGAGGCGCTGCTGTACGGCATTTTGCAGCTGCAGCAGAAGATTCGCCGTACCAATACCATAGCCCGATAAACACAATGATATTGAATGACCATGTCTGATTACTATCAGCAGTTGGCGACAGAGCTCCAGGAGCGTTTCAGCACCCGTATTACCGCGACCCATGTGGAGTTCGGTGAGCTGACCGTGGAGCTGCCGCGAGAGCATCTGGTGTCGGTCTGTACCGCGCTGCGCGATGATGAGGCCTTCCATTTCGAGCAGTTGATCGATCTCTGCGGGGTCGATTACCTCGAGTACGGCAATGGCCGCTGGAGTGGGCCTCGGTTCGCTGTGGTCTACCATCTGCTGTCGATTCGGAACAACCACCGTCTGCGTCTCCGGACCTTCACTGACGATGCCATGCCGGTGGTCGATTCGGTCACGGAGATCTGGAACAGTGCCAACTGGTTCGAGCGCGAGGCCTTTGACCTGTTCGGCATCCTCTTCGAGGGGCACCCGGACCTCAGACGCATCCTTACCGACTACGGTTTTGTCGGCCACCCGTTCCGCAAGGATTTTCCGCTCAGCGGTAACGTGGAGATGCGTTACGACCCGGAGCAGCAGCGGGTGGTCTATCAACCGGTCTCTATCGAGCCGCGTCAGCTGGTGCCGCGGGTGATCCGCGATGACAACCGCTATCAGGCGCAGGAAGGGGAGAGCTAAGTTGTCCGAGATTCGTAACTTTACCCTCAACTTCGGTCCGCAGCATCCGGCGGCGCACGGCGTGTTGCGTCTGGTGCTGGAGATGGACGGGGAGATGATCGAGCGGGCCGATCCGCATATCGGCCTGTTACACCGTGCCACCGAGAAACTGGCCGAGAGTAAGCACTATGTGCAGAGCCTGCCCTATATGGATCGGCTCGATTACGTCTCCATGATGTGTAACGAGCACGCCTTTGTTCTGGCCGCGGAGAAGATGCTGGGTGTGGATGTGCCGATACGGGCCCAGTACATCCGTGTGATGTTCGATGAGATCACCCGCATCCTCAACCACCTGCTCTGGATCGGCGCCCACGCGCTGGATGTGGGGGCCATGACCATGTTTATCTACGCCTTCCGTGAGCGGGAGGATCTGATGGACGTTTATGAGGCGGTCTCCGGTGCGCGTCTGCACGCGGCCTACTATCGTCCCGGCGGGGTCTACCGCGATCTACCCGATAAGATGCCGAAGTTTGAGGGTGACTCCAAGTGGCACTCTGCTGAGGAGATGAGCAAGCTCAACAGCAATCGCGAGGGCTCCCTGCTCGACTTTATCGAAGATTTCACCGAGCGCTTCCCTGTGCATGTGGATGAGTACGAAACACTGCTCACCGATAACCGGATCTGGAAGCAGCGCCTGGTCGATGTCGGTGTGATGTCCCCCGAGCGGGCGCTGCAGATGGGGCTTACAGGCCCGATGCTGCGTGGCTCCGGTGTGGCCTGGGACCTGCGTAAGAAGCAGCCTTACGAGGTCTACGACAAGCTCGACTTCGATATCCCGGTGGGGACCAATGGCGACAGCTATGATCGCTATCTGGTGCGTATCGAGGAGATGCGCCAGTCCAACCGTATCATCAAACAGTGTATCCAGTGGCTGCGTAGCAATCCGGGCCCGGTGATGAGCGAGGATCACAAGGTGGCCTCGCCATCGCGGGTTGAGATGAAGCACGACATGGAGGCGTTGATCCACCACTTCAAGCTGGTGAGCGAGGGCTTTTCCATGCCGGAGGGGGAGGCCTATGCGGCGATTGAGCACCCCAAGGGCGAGTTTGGGATCTACTTCGTCTCGGACGGTGCCAACAAGCCCTACCGGATGAAGATCCGGGCGCCGGGCTTTGCCCATCTGGCCGCCATGGATGAGATGACGCGCGGTCACATGCTGGCCGATGTGGTAACCGTGATCGGTACCCAGGACATTGTATTCGGGGAGATCGACCGCTGATGTCTGAGCAGAAAACAGAGTTGTTGAACGAGGCCTCCCGCGCCGATATCGACCGCTGGATCGCCAAGTATCCGCCGGAGCAGAAGCAGTCCGCGGTGATGGCCGCCCTGCGCATTGCTCAGGAGCAGAACGGTGGCTGGTTGAACGATGCGCTGATCGAGGCGGTGGCCGACTATCTGGAGATGCCGCCCGTGGCCGTCTATGAGGTGGCGACTTTCTACTCCATGTATGAGCTGGAGCCTGTGGGTCGGCACAAGATCTGTGTCTGCACCAACATCTCCTGCATGCTCTGCGGCTCGGATCAGGTGGTCGAGCACCTGCAGAGTAAGTTGGGGATCGGCTTCGGCGAGACCACCGAGGATGGTCGCTTCACCCTCAAGGAGGTGGAGTGTCTGGGGGCCTGCGTCAATGCGCCGATGTTCTCCATCGGCAAGACCTACTACGAGAAGCTGACGCCAGAGAAGGTGGATCAGATCCTCGACGGTCTGGACTAAGGCGAGCGGATTTGGAGAGATGATGTTTCCTCTGAGCAGAACTGAATACGACGCAGCAAGCGGGGTAGAGTGCTGATGGCCAACGACGTCTGTTTCCGCACCCTGCAGGTGGATAACTCCTGGACCCTGGAGGCCTACCGCGAGAACGGTGGTTATCAGGTGCTGGAGAAGATCCTCACCGAGAAGATCGCCCCGGACGATGTGATCGCCGAACTCAAAACCTCCGCCCTGCGAGGTCGCGGCGGGGCGGGCTTCCCCACCGGCCTGAAGTGGAGCTTCATGCCGCGCAATGTCGAGGGGCAGAAGTATATCGTCTGCAACTCCGACGAGGGTGAGCCGGGCACCTGCAAGGATCGCGATATTCTGCGCTATAACCCGCATCAGCTTATCGAAGGTATGGCCATTGCCGGCTATACCATCGGCGCCTCCATGGGCTACAACTACATCCGGGGTGAGTTCTGGGAGCCCTACGAGCGCTTCGAGGCGGCGTTGGAGGAGGCGCGTGCCGCCGGCTGGTTGGGCGAGAATATTCTCGGCTCCGGATTTGATTTCAATATCCACAGCCACCTCGGTGCCGGTGCCTACATCTGTGGTGAGGAGACAGCCTTGCTCGAGTCGATCGAGGGCAAGAAGGGGCAGCCGCGGTTTAAGCCGCCGTTTCCCGCAAACTACGGTCTCTATGGTTGCCCCACCACGATCAACAACACAGAGTCGCTCTCCTCGGTGCCGATGATCCTGAAAAACGGTGGCCAGTGGTTCCTGGATCTGGGCAAACCCAACAACGGTGGCAACAAGATCTTCTCCGTCTCCGGCCATGTGAACCGTCCCGGTAACTATGAGGTGCCGATGGGCACCCCCTTCGCCGAGCTGTTGGAGATGGCCGGTGGGGTGCGCGACGGACATCGGCTCAAGGCGGTGATCCCCGGCGGCAGCTCCACTCCGGTGTTGCCGGGCGAGACCGCCATGCAGATGAATATGGACTACGACTCTATCGCCAAGGCCGGTTCGATGCTCGGTGCCGGATCGGTGATTGTGATGGACGAGACCACCTGTATGGTCAAGGTGCTGGCCCGCCTTTCGCACTTCTACTTCGAGGAGTCCTGCGGTCAGTGTACCCCCTGCCGTGAGGGCACCGGCTGGTTGGCGCGTGTGGTGCACCGCATCGAGCATGGTGAGGGGACGCAGGAGGATCTGGACAGGCTCAACGAAGTGGCCGGCAGGATCGAGGGCAACACTATCTGTGCCCTTGGCGATGCTGCAGCGATGCCGGTGAAGAGCTTCGTCCAGCACTTTCGCGACGAGTTCCAGCACCACATCGACCATAAAAAATGCCTGGTGGGCGGCTAGTCCGCGCGCCAACCACAGCAAGCTGAACTGAAACGAGACTGGCGATGGTAAACATCGAGATCAACGGAAAGGCAATCGAGGCCCGTGACGGGGCGATGGTGATCGAGGCGGCGGATGCCGCCGGCGTCACCATTCCGCGCTTTTGCTACCACAGCAAACTCTCCATTGCGGCGAGCTGCCGTATGTGCCTGGTCGAGGTGGAGAAGGCCCCCAAACCGCTGCCCGCCTGCGCGACTCCGGTGACCGAGGGGATGAAGATCTACACTCGCTCGCCACGGGCCATCTCGGCGCAGCGTAGCGTGATGGAGTTTCTGCTGATCAACCACCCGCTCGACTGCCCCATCTGCGATCAGGGCGGCGAGTGCGATCTGCAGGAGATGGCCATGGGCTATGGTCAGGGCGTCTCCCGCTACAGCGAGGGCAAGCGTGTGGTCCACAGCCCGGATCTGGGCTCGCTCATCGCCACCGACATGACGCGCTGCATCCACTGCACCCGCTGTGTCCGTTTCGGTCAGGAGGTGGCCGGGATGATGGAGCTCGGTGCTCCGGGTCGCGGCGAGCATATGCATATTGGCACCTACATGGAGAAGAGTGTCGACTCGGAGCTCTCCGGCAACGTGATCGATCTCTGCCCGGTCGGTGCGCTCACCTCCAAACCCTATCGCTATAGCGCCCGTCCCTGGGAGCTGAGCAGCTATGAGAGCATCTCCCCCCACGACTGCGTCGGCAGCAATATCCGCGTCGATACGCGTGGCGGCAAGGTGATGCGCGTGGTGGCCCGTGAGAACGAGACCGTCAACGAGAGCTGGATCGCCGATCGCGACCGCTTCAGCTACACCGCCCATGATCATCCGGAGCGTATCGAGCGGCCTATGCTCAAGGAGCAGGGGCAGTGGCGTGAGGTGGACTGGGATACCGCCCTGACCCGTGCCGCTGAAGGGTTGCAACAGGTGAGCACGGCGCACGGCCCCGAGAAGCTCGGCGCACTGGCCGCCTATGGCGCCACCACCGAGGAGCACTACCTGCTGCAGAAGCTGATGCGCGGCATCGGCTGTGGCAATATCGACCACCGCCTGCGGCAGGTCGATTTCCGCGACCAGACGGTGCAACCGGCCTACCCCTCGCTGGGCCAGGCGATCCAGGACCTGGAGACCTTGGATGCGGCGCTTCTGGTCGGCTCCAATATCCGTAAAGAGCAGCCCCTGCTGGCGCAGCGGCTGCGCAAGGCGGCGCGTAATAACGGCGCGCAGATCATGGCCATCAACCCGATGGACTACGATTTTACCTTTGCTCTCGCGCACAAGCGCATCACCCTCGACTTCACTAGCGAACTGCTGGCCGTGCTCAAAGTGCTGTTGGAGGAGCAGGGCGGTGAAGCGCCCGAGGCAGTGAAAGCGGCCCTCGCCGGCGTCTCCCCCGAGCAGAGCCATCGGGCCATCGCCGACACCCTCCTCAATGCACCCCAAGCCAGTGTGCTGCTGGGCAGTGGACTGGCCGCCCACCCTGCCAGGGCCGAGCTGCGGGCGCTATTGCGGCTGATCGCCAAGGCCGCCGGGGCTCGCTTCGGGCAATTGGCCGAGGGCGGGAACAGTGCCGGGGCGTGGCTGGCCGGATGCCTACCCCACCGCGAACCGGCGGCGAAGGCCGCTGAGCAAGCGGGCTTGGACTGTCGTTCCATGGCCCGTGCCGGTCTCAAGGGGTTCGTGCTGATGGGGGTCGAGCCCGAGTACGACAGCCAGGACGCGGCAGCGCTGCTCGGTGCACTCGACGAGGCCGAGTTTGTCGTCGCGCTCAACCCCTTCGCCGATGAGGGGCTAAAGACGCGGGCCGATGTGCTGCTTCCGGTGGCCAGTTTTCTGGAGACCGCCGGCTCCTTTATCAACACCGAGGGGCACTGGCAGAGCTTCGGAGGCTGTGCGACAGCCCCCGGCGAGGCCCGGCCCGCCTGGAAAGTGCTGCGCGTACTGGGGAATCTGCTGGATCTCCCCGGCTTTGACTACACCTCTGCGGAGGAGGTGCGTCACGAGCTGGAGAAGCTCTTTAGCGACCTCCCCGTGATGGACAGTGGTGGCGATTGGTTGCCGGAGCGATTCACTCCCGGTCACCGCGGGCTGCAACGGGTTGCCGATGTCGCCATCTACGGGGTCGATCCGCTCGTGCGCCGCGCTGAGCCGCTGCAGGCGACCACCGATGCCAGAGTCGCCACTGCGTTGCGCGCCAACAGTGCCACGCTCAAGGGCTTGGGCCTGGACAGCGGGATGCCGGTGACGGCGACTCAGGATGGCGGTGAAGTGGTGGTCGAGGTAGTCGCCGATGAGCGCCTGCCGGACGATGCGATCTATCTGCCCGCGGGTACTGCGGCAGCGGCCGGGCTGGGGGGAAGCTTCAGCCCGATCCAATTGGCAAAGGCCTGATAACGGTAACAAGAAACGAGGCATTTTGAGCTGACATGCTTGTTGAACTGATTCAATCCTTCTTCTCCACACTGGGTTGGCCCTGGGGGCTGCCCATGTGGATGCAGACCGGCCTCATCATTCTGGCCAAGATCGTGGTGATCCTGGCCCCGTTGATGGCCTGTGTGGCCTACCTAACCTATGCCGAGCGCAAGGTGATTGGCCTGATGCAGGTGCGTGTCGGCCCCAACCGTGTCGGGTTCTTCGGCAAGCGGGTATGGGGCCTGGGGCAGCCGATCGCTGATGCGGTCAAGCTGATGTTCAAGGAGATCGTGATCCCCGCCGGTGCCGACAAGGTGCTGTTCCTGATCGCGCCGGTCATTGCCATGGCGCCGGCGCTCGCCGCCTGGGCAGTGATCCCCTTCGGCAGCGAGATGGTACTGGCCGATGTGGATGCCAGCCTGCTCTATGTGTTGGCCATCACCTCCATCGGTGTTTACGGCATCATCGTCGCCGGCTGGGCCTCCAACTCGAAATACCCCTTCATCAGCGCCATGCGCTCGGCGGCGCAGATCGTCTCCTATGAGATTGCCATGGGCTTCGCCCTGGTGGGTGTGTTGATGGCCGCCGGCAGTATCAACCTGGGCGACATCGTCGAGGGGCAGCAGGGCGGGATCTGGCAGTGGTACTGGCTGCCGCTGCTGCCGCTGTTTGTGATCTACTTTATCTCCGGTGTCGCCGAGACCAACCGTGCCCCATTTGATGTCGCGGAGGGGGAGTCGGAGATCGTCGCCGGTTTCCATGTGGAGTATTCGGGGATGCCCTTTGCGGTCTTCTTCCTCGCCGAGTATGCCAACATGATCCTCATCTCCGTGCTGGCGAGCCTGCTCTTCCTCGGCGGTTGGCTCTCGCCGCTGGAGGGGCTGCTGCCGCAGAGCGTTTTCGAGATCACCCTGCTGGGGACGCTGCTCGGGCCTGGGCTCCACTGGTTGGTGGCCAAGACGCTGATCTTCCTCTTTTTCTATCTGTGGTTCCGCGCCACCTTCCCGCGCTATCGCTACGACCAGATCATGCGTCTGGGCTGGAAGGTGTTCATCCCGCTAACCATTGTCTGGCTGCTGGTGGTGGGCGTAATGATTATAACCGGGACTCCGCCCTGGTTTGACGTGGCATAACGGCGAGAAGTGACACGCTTATGAGTTCCATGATGCATCTGTTGAAGAGCCTGACCCTAAAGGAGCTGCGTAAGGGGCTGGGCGTGACCGGGCGGTACTTTTTCCGCAAAAAGTTCACCGTCCAGTACCCGGAGGAGCGGGCGCCGCAGTCGCCCCGTTTTCGCGGGCTGCATGCCCAGCGCCGCTACCCCAACGGTGAGGAGCGCTGTATCGCCTGCAAGCTGTGCGAGGTGGTCTGTCCGGCGTTGGCTATCACCATCGAATCGGCGCAGCGTGAGGATGGCACGCGCCGTACCACCCGGTATGACATCGATCTGACCAAGTGCATCTTCTGCGGCTTCTGCGAAGAGGCCTGTCCGGTGGATGCCATCGTCGAGACGCGGATATACGAGTACCACGGCGAGCAGCGGGGCGATCTGCTGATGACCAAGGAGAAGCTGCTGGCGGTGGGTGACAAGTACGAGGCACAGATCGCCGCGGACCGCGCCGAAGACGCCAAGTATCGATAAACAATGGTTCACCGCAAAGACGCGAAGGTCGCAGAGGTTGTTATGTAGCAGGGTAGGCGAGAATGGACAGTAGCGCGGTTCCAGCGCTATCGCCCGTGAGTGATTCTCTTTGCGTACTTTGCGCCTTTGCGGTGAGATGAATTTTAAAAACGGAATACGACCGTATGAGTTTTGAACAGATTGTCTTTTATCTCTTTTCCGCCATCCTGGTGCTCTCCGCCGGTGGTGTGATCACGGTGCGCAATCCGGTGCATGCGGCGCTGTTTCTGGTGCTCTGCTTTATCACCAGCTCGGTGTTGTGGATGTTGCTCGAGGCGGAGTTCCTGGCGATCACCCTGGTGTTGGTCTACGTCGGGGCGGTGATGGTGCTGTTCCTTTTTGTGGTGATGATGCTCGATATCAATATGAGTAAAATCCGCGAAGGCTTTGCCTCCTATCTGCCGCTGGGCGTGCTGGTGGCGGTGGCCACCACCGGGGTGATGTGGTACGCGGTCAATCGCGAGAGCTTCGGCCCCGAGAGTATGCCGGCACCGGAGCGGTTGGCAGCGGGTGAGAGCAATACCCGAATGCTGGGTGAGCACCTTTATACCACCTACGTTTACCCCTTTGAGATCGCCGCGGTGATCCTGCTGGTGGCGATCATCGCCGCCATTACCCTGACCCTTCGCCTTCGCCCCGGTAGCCGCTACCAGAATATCGATAAGCAGGTGAAGGTGCGGCGCGAGGATCGGGTGCGTATGGTTAAAATGGATGCAGAGGAGCGCAAGTGATGCTGCCTGGAAACAGAGATACCGCTGAGGTGCTGGCATGATCGAGCTATCCGACTACCTGACCGTGGGTGCCATTCTGTTCGGGCTGAGCATGGCCGGTGTCTTCATCAATCGCAAGAATGTGATCATTCTGTTGATGTGCATCGAGTTGATGCTGTTGGCCGTGAATATCAATTTTATCGCTTTTTCCCACTTTCTCGGTGATGTGGCCGGGCAGGTGTTTGTCTTCTTCATCCTCACCGTTGCAGCGGCCGAGGCGGCCATCGGACTGGCCATTCTGGTGGTGCTGTTCCGCAACCGTCGCACCATTAATGTCGCTGAACTGGACACGCTGAAGGGGTAGGCCGTGCTGGAGAATATGCAAAACATCACACTGTTGATTGTGCTGGCACCGCTGGTGGGTGCGGCGATCGCCGGTCTGTTCGGTGGCTCCATCGGTCGTACCGGGGCGCATACGGTCACTACGCTCGGTGTTGCCGTGGCCTTCATCCTCTCTGCGGTGGTGTTCAAGCAGATCGCCATCGACGGGGGCGAGACCTTCAATCAAAGTGTCTATACCTGGCTGGTCTCCGAGGGGATCCGCTTCGAGGTGGGGTTCCTGGTGGATGAGTTGACGGCGATGATGATGGTGGTGGTTACCTTCGTCTCGCTGATGGTTCATATCTATACCATCGGCTATATGGCGCACGATGAGGAAAACTGGCCCGAGGGGAGCCTGGCCGGCAAGAACAGCTACCAGCGCTTCTTTAGTTATATCTCGCTCTTTACCTTCTCCATGCTGATGCTGGTGATGGCGAATAACTTTATGCAGCTGTTCTTCGGCTGGGAGGCGGTCGGCCTGGTCTCCTATCTGTTGATCGGTTTCTGGTCGGTGCGTGAGACGGCGGTCTTTGCCAACCTCAAGGCCTTTTTGGTCAATCGGGTGGGGGACTTCGGTTTTCTGCTCGGTATTGCGGCGGTATTGATGCATTTCAATACTCTCGACTACGCCTCGGTGTTCAATGCTGTTGAGCTGCAGAAGGATGTGACCATCTCACTCTGGCCCGGTACCGAGTGGAGTCTGATGACGGTTATCGCCATCCTGCTGTTCATCGGTGCCATGGGTAAGTCGGCCCAAGTGCCGCTGCATGTCTGGCTGCCCGATTCGATGGAAGGCCCGACGCCCATCTCTGCGCTTATCCACGCCGCCACCATGGTCACCGCCGGTATCTTCATGGTGGCGCGTATGTCGCCCATCTATGAGCTCTCGGAGGTGGCGCTGGCGGTGGTGTTGACCATCGGTGCTATCACGGCGCTCTTTATGGGTTTTCTCGGGCTGGTGCAGCACGATATCAAGCGTGTGGTCGCCTATTCGACCCTCTCACAGCTCGGCTATATGACCGTCGCACTGGGCGCCTCAGCCTACGCCGCCGGGGTCTTTCATCTGATGACGCACGCCTTTTTCAAGGCGCTGCTCTTCCTCGGTGCCGGGTCGGTGATTATCGCCATGCACCACAAACAGGATATGCGTGAGATGGGCGGCCTGCGCAAGTATATGCCGATTACCTGGATCACCTCACTGATCGGTTCGCTGGCGCTGATTGGGGCGCCCGGTTTCTCCGGCTTCTTCTCCAAAGACTCGATCATCGAGGCGGTGCACCACTCCAGCAATCCCGCCGCCGGGTTTGCCTATTTTGCCGTGCTGGCCGGGGTCTTCATCACCGCGCTGTACAGCTTCCGTATGTACTTTTTGGTCTTCCACGGCAAAGAGCGGATGGATGAACACACCCGAGAGCATCTGCACGAGACCCCGTGGGTGGTCTGGGTGCCGCTGGTGCTGCTGGCGATCCCATCGGTCTTCATCGGTGCCCCCTATGTCGGCTCCATGGTCTTTGGTGACTTCTTCAGCGAGGCGATCAGCGTTGCTCCTGAACACGATGTCCTCTCGCAGGTGGGCTTTACCAGCGCCATGGGGATGGTCGGGCACGGTTTTGTGACAGCACCTTTTTGGCTCGCTGCCGCCGGTGTGTTCGTTGCCTGGTTCCTCTATATGAAGCGGACCGATCTGCCGGCCAAAATCGTCGCACTGCCGGTGGTCAGACAGATCCACTGGGTGCTGGTGAACAAGTACGGCTTCGATGAGTTCAACCAGGCGTTCTTCGGCGCCGGTAGCCGGGGGCTGGGTACGGGTCTTTGGAAAGTGGGCGATGTGGGGTTGATTGAC
>JBNJGC010000026.1:0-22131 GCA_051747405.1 Pseudomonadota bacterium | reverse complement strand
GCTCATAGCCGGCGGCGCGCTTTTGCTCCTTCTCCAGGTCCGCCTCCAGCTTGTCGATAGTGATGCGGGTCACCTCGATAGTGGCGTCGATGGCGCCGACCTTGCGCTCCCGCGACTCGATGATCTCCTGCTCCGAGAGGAAGGTGGAGAGCAGTACACGGTCATAACGGGCCTGCTCCTCGCGGCGGCGCGCCTCCTCGGCCTTGCGTCGCGCCTCCTCCTCGGCACGACGACGCTCTTCGGCCAACTCCTCCTTGGTCTTGGCCCGCTCTTGGCGCTCTACGGTAAGACCGCGCTCGTTGATGGTCTCCGACTCCTGCTGAGCATACTCGGGGGGGATCGCATTGCCGCACTCCCTGACCCCTTCGCTGTTGGTCCAGCACTTGATCCTGGCCTGACTGCTGCCGGCGAAGAGTACGGCGCCGGCGATCACGCTCAAGAGAACCGCTTTTTGCATCTTTTTCATCACAACTACCCACAACCGTATTGACCCAGTGGTTACAGTATACTGACTGTTCACCTCCGTTTCATAGGCTATTCCCGTGTTGCCTGTCGAGCAATTAGTGCTGTTTGTCATCTCCCTGGTGGCCAATCTCTTCTCCGCCTTCGCCGGCGGCGGGGCCGGGCTGCTGCAGCTGCCGGCGCTAATCTTCCTCGGTCTGCCCTTCGGCATCGCCCTGGCTACGCACAAGGTGGCGAGCATCGCTCTGGGGGTGGGCGCCACCCTCCGCCATATGCGCCAAAGCACTCTGGAGCGGCGTTTTGTCCTGTTCATCCTCGCCTGCGGTCTGCCCGGTGTGGTGCTCGGGGCCGGCATCATCCTGCAGGTGCCGGGGCGGGCCGCCGAGATCGCGCTGGGGCTGCTTACCGTCTCTCTCGGTGTCTACTCCTGGCGGAAACCCGAACTGGGCCAGCACCACCGACCGACCCACCGCCAGGGCAGCGGGCTCTGGCTGGGAGGGGCGGCGCTGTTTGCCATCGGCATCCTCAACGGTTCGCTCACCTCCGGCACCGGGCTATTTGTCACCCTCTGGCTGGTGCGCTGGTTCGGCATGGACTACCAGCGGGCGGTGGCCCACACGCTGGTGCTGGTGGGGATGTTCTGGAACGGCAGTGGCGCGCTGACTCTGGGGCTGCTGGGGGAGATCCGCTGGGAGTGGCTGCCGGCGCTGCTGCTCGGCTCGCTGCTGGGCGGCTACCTGGGGGCGCACCTGGCGATCACCCACGGCAACCGGGCGATCAAGCGGGTCTTCGAGCTGGTGACGGTGCTGGTGGGGCTGAAGCTTATCATCGGCTAGAAGAACGCAATGTTTGCCACAGAGGGCACAGAGCACACCGAGAGGCTTTACGCTGTGCGTCCTGTGGCTAAATCACATATCAATTAACGCTGCGCCCTCGCAACGGCCTCATCACTCAGTCACGCTCCAGCATCAGGTTGCCGTGGGGGTCGACCCAGGCCTGCCAGCCGGGGGCGATGAAGGTGGTGGAGACCCGCTCGGTAACCAGTGCCGGCCCAGCGAACTGCGCTCCGGCAGCCAGCCGCTCGCGGGCCCAGAGATCCACCGCGCCGTCGATTCCGTGCAGTGTGGCCCGACCGCTGAGCGGCGCCGCTCCACCGCCCTCGGCGCGCTCCAGCGGCAGCTCTGGGGTGGGGCCGCGTAGCTGCAGGCGCAGGTTAACCAGCTCCACCGGCAGCGCCAGGCGGTGGCCGTAGCGCCCCTCATGGGCGCGGTGGAAGGCCGCCTCGGCCCGACTCACGCTCTCCTGCCAGGGGATGTTGAGGGTGTAGGATTGGCCGCGATAGCGTAGATCGAGGCTGGCATCGGCGCGGATCGCCCCCTCCGGCAGTTCCTTTCGGAGTGAGTTCTCACCTTCTTCTTTAAGTTCCGTGAACAGGCCTTGCAAACCCTGCGCATCAATATCGTCCAGCAGACCGCGATGGGTGCGTGAGAGCTGGCGGCCTCGCGGTGCGGTGAGCATACCCAACGCCGAAAGGACACCGGCATGCACCGGTACCATCGCCCGCTGCATGCCCAGCGCCTCGGCCAGGGCGCAGACGTGCAGTCCGCCGGCGCCGCCAAAGGAGGTGAGGGTCATCTGCCGCGGGTCGAGGCCGCGCTGTACCGACATTACCCGCAGGGCGCGGGCCATGTGTTCGTTGGCGATGCGGATGATCCCTTCGGCCGCCTCGTGCAAGCCGATCTGGAGCGCCTGCGCCACTTTGCCCACGGCCTTCTCCGCAGCCGCCATATCCAGCTGCATGCCGCCGCCGAGGAAGGCGTCGGGGCGCAGCCTTCCCAGCAGCAGATTGGCGTCGGTGACCGTCGGCTCGCTGCCCCCCTTGCCGTAACAGGCAGGGCCGGGGGCGGCGCCGGCGGAGTCCGGCCCCACCTGCAGTAGTCCGCCATCATCGACCCGGGCGATGGAGCCGCCGCCGGCACCGATGGTATGCATGTCCACCTGCGGCACCGACACCGGGTAGTGGCCGATGCGCCCTTCGCTGGTCAGTTGCAGCTCACCGTCGATGAGCGCGACGTCGGTGGAGGTGCCGCCCATGTCGAAGGTGAGCAAGTGCTCACTGCCGGTCAGTTGGCCCATGCTGCGTGCGGCGGCCATACCACCGGCGGGGCCGGAGAGGAGCATATGCACCGCCTGCCGCCCCGCCAGGGAGGCGGCGATGGTGTTGCCCGAGCTCTGCATCACCGACACCGCGGCCGCGCTGGTTTGGGTCTGCAAGCCCGTCTCCAGCCGGTCCAGGTAGCCCTCCACCAGCGGTCCGACCCAGGCGTTGAGCCAGGTGGTGATGCCGCGCTCGTACTCCTTGTACTCGGGCAGCACCTCGGAGGAGCGGGAGACGAATATCCCCTCGGGGATGGCCGCCTCGATCGCCTTTTCAAAGCCCTCATCGAGAAAGGAGAAGAGCAGGTTGATCGCCACCGCCTGCGGCTTGAGCTCGGTGAGGTGCCGACGCAGCGCCGCCAGATCGGTATCGCTCAGCGGCTCTACCACGCTGCCGTCGGCCCCCAGCCGTCCGCCGGTTTCGAGGCAGAGTTCGGCGGGCACCGGTGGCGGCAGCGGCGCCGGTTGCAGGTTGTAGAGCTCCTCCCGCGCCTGGCGACCGAGGGTGAGCATATCCCCCAGCCCGCGGTTGGTGATGAAGGCGGTGCGCACCCCCTTGCCCTCCAGCACCGCGTTGGTGGCGACGGTGGAGCCGTGCACCATGCGCAGCCGCGCCAGCAGCTCCCCCTCGATGCCCAGCTCGCGCACCCCCTGCAGGATCGCCCGTTCGGGGGCGTCCGGGGTGGAGAGCACCTTGTGTACACGCAGCCGCGCGCCGTCGAACAGCACAAAATCGGTGAAGGTACCGCCGGTGTCTACGCCTAACAGCATAAATGGACTCTTTGGTTATTCACCGCAAAGACGCGAAGTACGCAAAGGTTACCTTGCCATCGCATCTGGCCGCATCTGACACAGCACTCATAAATAGTTTGCTCCACCGCAACAGGAACTGGCGGAACATACTCCCCTTTTCCTCTGCGCACTTTGCGCCTTTGCGGTGAGACGAGGAACTTTTCCTGTGATTTTCCGCTCAGAGATAACGTTTTCCGCTATCATGCGGAGGCGTTATCATACCTAATTTGGAATCCCAAGGCGGCACCTGTGCCGTCAAAGCAAGAATAAGCCGGGGTGACATGGAAAACGACACACTGATTGAGGTCGAACAGCTATCACGCCGCTACGGCGACAGCCTGGCGGTGGACGGGGTCAGCTTCGAGGTACGGCGTGGGGAGGTGCTGGGCTTTCTCGGTCCCAACGGCGCCGGCAAGTCCACCACCATGCAGATGATCACCGGCAATCTCGCCCCCACCACCGGCAGTATCCGCATCAACGGCGTCGATATCCTGGAGCAGCCGCGAGAGGCCAAACGTGCGCTCGGTTTTCTACCGGAGCAGCCGCCGCTCTACCGCGAGCTGAGCGTGGATGAGTTTCTTCGCTTCTGCGCCCGACTCCACCGCATCCCGCGCCACAGGATCGCTGCCGCCATCGCCAACGCCAAGGAGCGCTGCGGTCTGAGCGATGTGGGTCGGCGCTTGATCAATAACCTCTCCAAGGGCTACCAGCAGCGGGTGGGGATCGCCCAGGCGATCATCCACTCGCCGGAGGTGGTGATCCTCGATGAGCCCACCGTGGGGCTGGACCCTATCCAGATCCGCGAGATCCGCAAGCTGGTCCGTGAGCTCGGTGGCGAGCACAGCGTGATCCTCTCCACCCACATCCTGCCCGAAGTGCAGGCCACCTGTGATCGGGTGCAGATCATCAACCGTGGCAAGCTGGTCCTCAACGACAGCATCGAGGGGCTGGAGCGACGCATGCAAAGCTCCAGCCTGCTGCTGGGCCTGCGCCAGCCCCCCGATGAGGCCGCCCTGCAGGAGGTTGCGGGGGTACAAGCGGTGGAACGGCTCGAAGGGGGGCGTCTGCGCATCAGTCACGCCCCGGAGATCAGCCCCGCCGAGGCACTGGCCGAACGAGCGGTGAACGCCGGTTGGGGGCTCTATGAGCTGACCCCGGAGCGGCTGTCGCTGGAGGATGTCTTCGTCAACATTACCACCGAGGAAGAGGAGGTCGCCCCATGATCCTGACCCTCGCCGCACGGGAGCTGCGTAGTATGTTCCTCTCGCCGCTGGCCTGGACTATCCTGGCAGTGGTGCAGTTCATCCTCGCCTGGATGTTCCTCGGCCAGCTCGACACCTATATCGCCTACCAGTCGCAGATCGCCATGATGGAGAATCCGCCGGGGGCGACCGAGGTGATCGTCGCCCCGCTCTTCTCCAGCGCCACTCTCATCCTGTTGATGGTGATCCCGCTACTGACCATGCGCCTGGTCAGTGAGGAGCGCCGCGCCCGCACCCTGCCGCTGCTGTTCTCGGCACCGATCTCCATGGGCGAGATCGTGCTGGGAAAATACCTGGGCCTGCTCGGTTTTCTCGCCATCATGCTCGCGCTGGTCACGCTGATGCCGCTGTCGCTGCTCACCCTGGGCAATCTCGACCTCGGCCTGCTGGCGGCCAACTTCATCGGCATCGCGCTGATGCTGGCCGCCTTTGCCGCAGCAGGCCTGTTCATGTCCACCCTGAGCGCCCAGCCGGTGGTCGCGGCGATCAGCACCTTCGGCCTGCTGCTGCTGCTCTGGATCATAGAGTGGAGCGTCGACAGCGCCGATAGCGGGGTACTCAGCTACCTCTCTTTGCAGAGCCACTATGAAGCCCTGCTGCGTGGGCTGTTCGACAGCAGCGACATCGCCTACTACCTGCTGTTCATTACCACCTTCCTGGTGCTCAGTATCCGCCGCCTCGACGCCGAACGGTTATAGGGAGTCGCCATGTACGCCAACAAGAGAACCCAACGCCGTCAGCGACTGCACACCTGGAGCTTCGTTGTGCTGTTTTTGACGGTGATCGGTCTACTCGCCTACCTCAGCACTCGCTACCACCTCCAGACCGACTGGACCGCCAGCGGGCGCCACACCCTCTCCGAGGCCTCGGTGACGCTGCTCGAGCGGCTGGACGGCCCGGTCACCATCACCTCCTTCAGCCGCGCCGACGACCTCAGCGGGCTGCGCAAACGGACCCGTGAGCTGATCAGCCGTTACCAGCGCATCAAACCCGATATCGAGCTGGAGTTTGTCGATCCCGATCAGCACCCGGAGCAGGTGCGCAGACTCGGCATCACCCTCGACGGCGAGTTGCGGGTGGAGTACGACGACCGTGCCGAAAACCTCAAAAGCATCGGCGAGCAGGCGATCAGCAACGCCCTGCAGCGGTTGATGCGTAGCGGCGAACGGCGCATCGTCTTCCTCAGCGGCCACGGCGAACGGCGCTTCGACGGCCAGGCCAACCACGACATGGGCGAGTGGGGCCGGCGCATGGCGCAGAAGGGATACCGCTTCGACAGCCTCAACTTGGGCAGTGAACCGGTGATCCCCGGCGACACCGCCGCGCTGGTCATTGCCAGCCCGCAGCTGGAGCTGCTGCCCGGCGAGGTGAACATCATTCGCGAATATCTGCGCCACGGCGGCAACCTGCTCTGGTTTATCGAACCGGGTGAGTCCCAGGGGCTGGAGCCCGTGGCCGAAGCGTTGGGGGTCGAGCTTCTGCCGGGGACGCTGGTCGACCCCAGCGGTGAGATGCTGGGCATCGACAACCCCGCCTTCGTGGTAGTGGCCGAGTATGCCGAACACCCGGTCAGCGAGGCGCTCACCACCCTCACCCTCTTTCCCGAGGCGCGACCGCTGGCCCACACCGGCAGCGACTGGGAGGCCACGGCGCTGCTGCGAACCCTGCCCAGGAGCTGGGCCGAATCCGGGCCCCTGCGCGAGAACATCACCTTTGACGAGGGGGAGGAGATGGCCGGACCGTTGACCATCGGCCTGCTGCTCAGCCGCGAACACGGTGAAGGTGAGAGCCGGCGTCAGCAGCGTGTGGCGGTGATCGGCGACGGTGACTTCCTTGCCAACAGCTACCTGGGCAACGGCGCCAACGAAGAGCTCGGCTCGCGCCTGATCAACTGGCTTAGCCACGACGATAGCGCGATCGCCATCCCCGCCCGCACCGCACCGGATACCCAACTGACCATGACCCGCTCCCTCTCCCTGATACTCGGGATCGGTTTTCTGGTGGCGCTGCCCGGCACGCTGCTCGGCGCCGGTCTGACGATTTGGTGGCGACGGCGTAAGCGCTGATTCTATTCGGGCACCTCAGCGCCAAGGCGCGGAGGTCGCCCAGGCACTCCAGTGCCACACCGAACAGCGGTGACGCCCCATTGTCCTCCCCTACGACACCTTTGCGTTAAATAAAGTGACTCGGCCATGCAAAAGAAGACATTAATCAATCTGCTGCTTTTATTGGTGGTGGCGGCGCTCGCTCTGGTGGCGGTCTTCGAGCCGGGCATTGAGGCGCCGCAGAAGAAGCCCTCACTACTGGGTCTGGAGCGCGAAGCGGTAAAGCACATCCACATACAGCGGCAGGAGCGGCCCGATATCGAACTGCAGCGCGATGGTGACGGCTGGCGGTTGCTGCAGCCGGTGGAGGCCAGAGCGAGCGGATTTCGCATCGACTCCCTGCTGCGGGTCACCGACAGTAAGAGTCTGGGCACCTTTGCCGCCGACACCGCCATGCTGTCCGACTACCAGTTGGACACGCCGAAGGTGGTACTGACCCTCAACCGCGACACCACCATCGCCTTCGGCAATAACACGCCGCTGGATCACCGCCGTTATGTGCTGCTGGACGACACCGTCCATCTGGTCAGCGACACCATCTACTACCACCTGGTCGGTGCCTACCCCACCTTCGTCAGCCAGCGTCCGCTGCCGCAGGGGGCACAGATCGAGGCCATCACAATGCCGGGGCTTGCGCTGCGCTGGCAGGAGAATCGCTGGCAGCGCTCAGCGGAGGACGTGAACGCTTCTGCCGACGACATCGCACGCCTCATCGACGCCTGGCGCTACGCCTCGGCGCTACAGGTCAAACCCTATGACGAGAGTGAGGGAGAGGCGGTCACCATCCGGCTACAAGGCGAGAAGCGACCGGTTAAGCTGCTGATCACGGCGCGGGAACCGGACCTGATTCTGGCCCGACCGGAGCTGGGCATCCAGTACCACTTTCCCGCTGAATCAGCCACGGAACTGCTGCAGCTACCTGCCGCGGACAGTGCCGCAGCGGATGCGTTGGACTAAACTTAATATCACTTTGCAGTGCACAGGGAGCCGGCGCCGTGCAGCCACAATTTGAGCATATGCCGGATAAGCTGGAGCACCTCTCACTGGTGGGCTTTTCGTGCACTCATTTGCAAACCACCAAGAGGTTCGGCGGTCTATCCACAGCCGACCGTGAACAACTGAAATCCGTGGTTCGAAGGATTACTGGGGGCTAAGCCCAACATCGGTTGCAGCGATTCCGCTGCATTCTCAGCACACTCGCCGACTTAACCAAACAGCGTCTCATGCCCGAACTTCCCGAAGTCGAAACCACCCGCCGCGGCATCGCCCCGCACATCGAGGGGCGCCGTATCGAAGATGTCATCGTACGCCAGCCTCGGCTGCGCTGGCCGGTGCCGCACGGACTGGCACGGAAGCTGGCCAAGCAGACGATTCAGCGTGTCGAACGGCGTGCCAAGTATCTGCTGCTGGGCTTCGAGCGCGGCACGCTGATCCTCCACCTGGGTATGTCGGGCAGCCTGCGCATCGTGGCGGCTGCCGCTGCGGCGGGCAAACACGACCACGTGGATATCGTGCTGGACAGCGGTTACGCCTTGCGTCTGACCGACCCGCGCCGTTTCGGCGCCGTGCTCTGGACCGAGGAGGCGCCGCAGCGGCATGAACTGCTCGCCCCGCTCGGTCCGGAGCCGCTCAGCGATGCCTTCAATGCAGACTACCTGTTTACCCGCTCGCGTGGTCGCAAGAGCAGCATCAAGTCATTCATCATGGACGGCAAGGTGGTGGTCGGGGTGGGTAATATCTACGCCAGCGAGTCGCTCTATCTGGCCGGCATCAACCCCAAACGGGCCGCCGGCAGGGTCAGCCGTGAACGGATGGCGCGGTTGGTGGCGGCGGTCAAACAGGTGCTCGCCGACGCCATCGAGCAGGGCGGCACCACCCTGCGCGACTTTGTCGGCGGCGACGGTCGCCCCGGCTACTTCGCACAGAAGCTCAACGTCTACGGCAGGGAGGGGGAGCCCTGCCCCGGCTGTGGCAAGACGATCAAACAGATCGTGTTGGGCCAGCGCAGCACCTACTACTGCCCACGCTGCCAGCGGTAAGTGAGATTCACGGGGCGTCTATGCCTGACCAGCACTATCCATAGGATGCGCTGAGCTTACGAAGCGCATCATCTTCGGTCAATGACTGGAGCGTGGTATCTCCGTGCATACAGAAACGCCAGGCAGCCGGGAGGGAACGAAGCCGGCATCTGTTCGAGTATCGCCACACGCGCCTCCAGACGGCGCAGCCTGGCCTACAAACTGTTTCATAGCGCTCGAAAGGCTCATTGACCGACGAGTCCAGCTTCACTTAAGACACCTCTATGGCCGGGTATTTTAAGGCTGTTTAACTACAGCTCGGTTTCGATGTGCTCGCGGATCGCCTCGAGGTTTTCCTCTGCTTCGCTAAGGTGGAAGCCCTGCGCAGCCAGGCTCTCCAGCAACGCCTCGGCCTGGTCGCGGATCCCTATCAGCTGCTCCGGCTCGAACAGCCAGAGTACCGCTTCGAGCTCGTCCTCGTCGGCGTCCAGCAGGGTCGGGATGAGCTCTTCACGGGTGATGGGGGTGTCGGGGCGCATCAGGTCGGCGATAAGGGGGTACTCCAGCAGGCAGAAGTGCTGCTGACGGGCCATCTCTTCCTGCTCCAGCTCCATGCGCGCCATGGGGTCGTCGGCGGATGCCTGCCAGACCGCCTGCATGACGATCTCAATGAGCTTGCGAATCGACTGCTTGTGCGTGCCGCAGTTGATGCCGAAGCCGCTACAGCGGGTGTAGAGCTGGTCGAGCTTGCCGCGCAGCGACAGCACCACGTCGCTCTCGGCGTTGGGCGGAAGGTCGATGGCCTGCTGGATCACCCCCTGCATCTCGCTCTGGAAGGCGTTCATCTCTTCGCTGTCGCGGCGCCTCGCCTGGGTCATCTCCGCTTGGGTGATCCGGGGAGCCGGCACACCGAACAGCGGATTGCCGTCCTTGCGGCGCAGATGGCGCTCATACATGCCGAATGCCGGGGGCTGTTCGCTCATATTCGGGGTGTGGTTGCTCTGACTGCTCACGATGGTTTCTATACGCTTTTTTTAACAGCGGCGCTGATGCCCCGCCTCCTCCAGGCGGTGCAGGTAGTCGGCCCAGTAGGCGTCGTAGTTTTCACCCAGATCGTAGAGGTAGTTCCAGGTAAACAGGCCGCTGTTGTGGTTGTCGTCAAAAAAGAGCTTCAGGGCGTACTGGCCGACCTGTTTGAGGTCGGTGATGTTGACATCCTCCTTGCCCACCTGCAAAACCGCCCCTTCGTTGTGGTGCCCCTGCACCTCCGCCGAGGGGGAGTAGACCCGAAGATACTCACAGGGCAGCTCGAAGTGCGCCCCGTCTTCGTAGCGCAGTTCCAGTAAACGGCGTTTGCTGTGCAGCTTTATCTCTACCGGCAGGTGGTGTTGGGTGTTCATAACCCTCTCCTTAGGGGTTGGTCGAAATACTATTTACATGCGGTCGCACCTGTGGTCTCGGTGTTGACAACATTATTTCGACCGTCCCCTTAAATCAACAGAACGGGCGGTATCGACCGCCCCTGCACACCTATATGGGGACACCCTTCGGCCATTGAAAGCACCTTGGCCGATCCGTTGGCAACAAAAAAGGCCTCCTTCGAGACCTCTCCTGTGCTGCGGTATGTTAAGGGGGGCTACTGGATCACAAAGTCGGTAAAGTAGAGCCCCTCGATCCCCTTCTTCACCCCGGCCACTTCACGCATCACCCGCTGCACTTCGAGCAGCGCCTGCTGGCGCACCTCTTCGCGGCCCTGGGTGCTGCGCATGGTTTCGGTGCTCTGGTGGGCCAGCAGCATGATCATGGCGTGACGCAGCGGCGGCAGGTGGGCGTCGATCTTGTCGATGAGAGACTTGTCCCGGGTCATCAGCTGGACTTTGATCTGCATAAAGCGCTTACGCTGCCCCTCCTCCACATTGACCACGAAGGCCGGCTCCAGGGGGTGGTAGATCGCCTTCTCTCTCTTCTCCTCTTCAGCGTGCAGCGGCAGGGTAAAGAGAAGAAGGGGCAGCAGTAGTAGCAAAATACGCATAGGGGTCATTAAAAGCTCTCTAGGGGTTGGTGATAGCCCCGCCATTTATGGGGGTTGATGGGGTGGAATTCAATCCTTGCGCTTGCGGGCGCGGGGGTGGGCCTGGTCGTAGACCTTTGCCAGGTGCTGGAAGTCGAGGTGGGTATAGATCTGGGTGGTGGAGATATCGGCGTGACCCAGCAACTCCTGCACCGCGCGCAGGTCGCCGCTGGACTCGAGGATGTGGCTGGCGAAGGAGTGGCGCAACATGTGGGGGTGGACCGACGAGTCGAGCCCCTGTTTGAGCGACCATTGGCGCAGCCGCTGCTGTACGCTGCGCGCGGAGAGGCGTTTGCCGCGGGCGCTGACAAAGAGCGCGCGCTGTTCGGCGTCGGCCAGCTGAGCGCGAACCCGCAGCCAGCGACCCAGCGCCTCCAGGGCCTGGCGCCCCACCGGCACCACGCGGGTCTTGCTCCCCTTGCCGGTAATGCGCACGGTGGCGTCGCTGCGGTCGACACTGTCCAGGTCCATCGATACCAGCTCGGCCAGGCGCAGGCCGGAGGAGTAGATAAGCTCCATTATCGCCCGGTCGCGCAGCGCCAGCGGCGAGTCATCGTCGATCGCCAGCAGGCTGCCGGTCTGGTCCACATCCAGCGCCCGCGGCAACCGCTTTTCGGCGCGTGGGGCGGGAATGTCGACACCGGGGTTGCTGCCCACCACCCGTTCGCGCAGCAGGTAGTGGTACAGGCTGCGCAGGGCGGAGAGCTCCCGCTGTAGTGAGCGTCCGCCGATCCCCTTGCGGTGGCGCCAGGCGACATAGGCGCGTACGCCGTAGCTGTCGAGCTCAGCCCAGTTCTCGATGCCCGCCTGCTCGCAGTAGGCCTGCAGCCGGGTCAGATCCCGGCGGTAGTTTTTCAGGGTGTTGTCGGCCAGACGGCGCTCGTTTTGCAGATAGCCGAAAAAGCGCTCCAGCCACTGTTGCGCCTCCGGTGACATGCTCAGCGATCCAGGTGGGCGTTGAAGATACGGTTCATCACCGCGCCGAGGTGGCTGACGAAGACGGTCCCCATATCGGGGTGGTAGCGCTTGGGGTCGACGCTGCCGATGCCGAGCAGCCCCAGGCAGGGCTCGCGCTCCCCCTCGCACAACGGCACGACCACTGCCGAGGCGATCTCATCCCCGCGCTGGCCGAACAGCAGCTGCATCTGCTCCAGGCTGAAGTGGCCGCATACCGGGTAGTGGGCCTGCATGATGCGCTGAAAGGGTTTGAGCCGGGCATCATCGGCGGCGACGCTCTCGGCGCGCGGGAGGCAGTCGATAAGCACCAGTTCCACCGCATCGGCATGGAAATCCTCCTGCAGGGCTTCGCGGATATAGGCCACCGCCTGATCCAGATTGTCGCTGTCGATGAGGTTGAGGATCAGCACCTGAAAGCGTTGCAGCAGCGTCTCATTGGCCTTGGCCGCCTGGGTCAGTTGGTGCAGCTGCTGCCTGAGCTGCTGCTTTTGCTCACGCATCACGCTCACCTGACGCTCGATGAGCGAGACCGCCTTGCCGGTGTCGGGGTGGCGGACCTCCATCTCCTCCAGCAGGTACTCGTGGCGGGCGAAAAAGTCCGGGTGACGGTGGAGGTAGTCGGCCACCTCGCGCTCTTTGAGCTCCCGCTGTTCGGGTGTAGCGCCGTACTGCTCTGTCATAGTGGTATTGTCCCCTCGAAAACCGTTGTTGCCGGACCGATCATCCACAACTCCTCTCCCTCGCCGGCCCAGCGGATGGTCAACTCCCCGCCGGGCAGACTCACCTGCACCTCATCGTCCAGCTCCCCCCAGTGCCGCCCCACCGCCACGGCAGCGCAGGCGCCGGTGCCGCAGGCCAGGGTCTCCGCCGCTCCGCGTTCATAGACCCGCAGCCGGATATGGGAGCGATCCACCACCTGCATGAAGCCGACATTGACCCGCTCGGGAAAGCGCGGATGGGCCTCCAGCTGCGGTCCGAGCCGCTGCACCGGCGCCCTTTCGATATCCGCCACCTGGAGGACCGCATGGGGGTTGCCCATGGAGACGGCACCGATGGTGACGGTCTCATCGCTCACGGCGAGGCCGTAGCGCAGCTGGCCGGCCTCGGCCACGAACGGCAGGCTCTCGGGGGCGAAGTTGGGCCTGCCCATGTTCACCCTGACCTGGCCGTCGGGCTCGATGGTCAGGGTGATCACGCCGGAGGCGGTCTCCACCACGATGCTCTCTTTATCGCTGAGCCCCTTCTCCCGCACGAAACGGGCAAAACAGCGCGCGCCGTTGCCGCACTGCTGCACCTCGGAGCCGTCGGCGTTGAAGATGCGATAGCGAAAATCGACACCGGCCCGCGTCGGCGACTCTACCAGCAGTACTTGATCGCAGCCGACGCCAAAGCGCCGGTCGGCGATGTGGCGAACCTGGTCGGCGGAAAGCTGCACGCTCTGGTTGATGGCGTCGAACACCACAAAGTCGTTGCCCAGGCCGTGCATCTTGGTGAATTTCAATGGCATCTCAGTAGCTTACAGCGAAGCCTGTGGCTTGAAAAGCAGGATTGTTTCACCGCAAAGGCACTAAGGCGCAGAGGAAAAATAAATTTTGTCTCGTCCCACCGAATTCCAGCTGTTCATTCTTTGCGTCTTTGCGCCTCTGCGGTTGTTAACATTTATAACTGCACGGTTTCGCGGATGGTCTCGGCGATGGCGAGAAAGGTCTCCTCGCGGTAGCTGCCCTTGCGGTAGAGCATGCCGATGCGTCGGCTCGGCGGCGGGTCGGGAAAGGGGCGGTACTGCACCGAATCGCTCTTGGTCAGGCGCCGGGGTAGGGAGAGCTGGGGCATCAGGGTGATCCCCATCCCCTCGCCCACCATGTGGCGCAGGGTCTCCAGGCTGGTGGCGTGGAAGGCGGCGTACTCACTGGCGCCGGCGGTGAGGCAGACGTCGAGGGCGTGTTCGCGCATGCAGTGCCCCTCCTCCAGCAGCATCAGCTCGCGGGCATTGATGTCACTCAAGTTCGCCTGCCTTTGCCGAGTCAGTGGGTCACCCTTGGGCAGCGCCAGCCAGAACGGCTCACGAAAGAGCTCCACCCCAGCAAAGTCACTCGCCTCGGCCACCGGCAGGGCCAGGATGAGCAGATCCAGCTCGGCGTTGCGCAACCGCTCCACCAGCACCGCCGTCTGCTGCTCGTGCAGCCAAAGTTTGAGGTTGGGGAACGGCTTTTTCAGCGCCGGCATGATCTGCGGCAGCAGGTAGGGGGCGACCGTCGGGATGAGCCCCACCTGCAGCTCGCCGGCCATGGGGTCGTGAAAGGTCTGGGCGATATCCTCGATGCCGCGGGCCGCCGCCAGCACCCGGCGTGCCTGATTGGTCACTGCACGGCCCACATCGGTCATCACCACTTGGCGGGTGCTGCGCTCCACCAGCTGGACGCCGAGGCGCTCTTCAAGCTTTTTCAACTGCCCACTCAGGGTCGGCTGACTGACAAAGCAGCGCTCGGCGGCGCGGTGGAAGTGGCGCTCCTCCTCCACCGCCACCAGATACTCCAGGTCACGTAGATTGATCGCCATGGTTGAGAACCCGCCTTTGATTGCCGAAGCCAATCAATATAATTGAAATAAACGATTTTCTCTATGAGGAAAATGTTAGCATAATGGTCACGTATTGAAACAACACCGCACACTACCGACAGCAAAGGAGACATTACATGTTGGAAAACAGAGAAGGTCAAAAGGTACCCAGCGTTGTATTCCGCGCCCGTGAGAACAACGATTGGCGTGATATCAGCACCGACGAGCTGTTCAAGGGAAAGACTGTGGTGGTCTTCTCCCTGCCCGGTGCCTTCACCCCCACCTGCTCCTCCACCCACCTGCCGCGCTACAACGAGCTGGCCGGTGTGTTCAAGGAGAACGGCGTGGACGACATCGTCTGCCTGTCGGTCAACGACGCCTTTGTGATGAACGCCTGGAAAGAGGACCAGGAGGCGGAGAACGTCACCCTGATCCCCGACGGCAACGGTGAGTTCAGCGAGGGCATGGGCATGCTGGTCGACAAGTCCGATCTCGGCTTCGGCAAGCGCTCCTGGCGCTACTCCATGCTGGTCAAGGACGGCGTGGTGGAGAAGATGTTCATCGAGCCGGAGAAGCCGGGCGACCCCTTCGAGGTCTCCGACGCCGATACCATGCTCGACTACATCAACCCCAAGGCCAACAAGCCGGTGCCGGTCAGCCTCTTCACCAAGCCCGGCTGCCCCTTCTGCGCCAAGGCCAAGGAGATGCTGGAGGCCAAGGGCATGGGCTACGAGGAGATCAACCTCGGTCACGACGCCACCCTGCGCTCCCTGCGCGCCATCACCGGTCGCGACACCGTGCCGCAGGTCTTTATCGACGGCAAGCACATAGGCGGCTCCGAGGAGCTGGAGAAGTATCTCGGCTGACAACGGTCACAATACGCTGACACAAGGCGGAGCCATGGCTCCGCCTTTTTTGTTCGACTTTAACGTCTACACTTACCATTACCCGACTCAATATATGCGCTATTTCCGCTGGAGGTCTCCCGTGCGAAAACCCCAAAGCCCGCTACCGATGGCGATGCTTATCGCAGCACTGCTGACGGTTACCGCCGCAAACGCCGGCGGCCCGGTGGTGGTCGACAGCCCCTCCGGCAGCTACCGGCTCCCCGACGCGGCCATCGACACCCGCGAGATCCCCCGCATGACGCTCTCGGTCGATGCCCCCGACGATGAGCCACTGCCCTACTATCGCATCGCCGAGGATACCTACATGCTCTTCGGCAACATCGCCGAGGTGGATGAGAAGAACCGCGGCTGGAACGGCAACGCAGGTTTCGTGGTCACCGAGAAGGGCGTCTTCGTCATCGACGCACTGGGCACACCCAAGCTGGGGCGGCGTTTTCTCGCCACCATCCGTAGCGTCACCGAGCAGCCGGTGCGCTACCTGCTGCTGACCCACAACCACCCGGATCACTCCTACGGCGCCATCGCCTTTCGTCGTCAGACCGATGCCGAGGTGATCGGCCACCAGGGCACACTCGACTACATCTACTCCGAGCAGCTGGACAGCTCCGTGGCGTACCGGCGAGGATTCATCGAAAGTGATATGCAAAACTTCAAGGCCGTCGAGCCGGACACACTGGTTGACGACAAGACCTTCAGCGAAAAACGGATCACGTTGGGAGAGAAGACCTTTGTCATCTACAACACCGGCAAGCACCACTCCCACGGCGATCTGGTACTGCAGCAGCAGCCGCAGAATATCCTCTGGATCTCCGATCTCGCCTTCAACCAACGCACCACCTATATGGGCGATGGCGACAGCAAACAGGCGGTCACGGGACAGGCGTGGCTACTGGAGCAGTTCCCCGACGCCAAGCTGATGGTCCCCGGCCACGGCAGCGCACAAACCGCGCCGTTCACCATGGTGAGCCAGACCCGTGACTACATACAGCGACTGCGCGAGGAGATGGGTGAGGCGGTCGAGGAGGGGATCGGACTGCAACAGGCAGTGGACAGCGCCGACTTTCCCGAGTGGCACGATACGCGGCTGTACGAAATCAACCACCGCTCCAACGCCAATTTCGTCTATCGGGAAATGGAGCTTGAGCTGTTCTAACAACGCTCCACCTATAGGGCGCCCCGCGGACACCATCAAATATTAACCACAAAGGCGCAAAGACGCGAAGGTGATAGGATGCTACGGGCAAGGCTCACCATCTGGAAGCCGGGCATAACTGACCGGCCTATTCCTGAACGCAAACTTTCAGCTGACTAAACAGTTGCTCCGAAAAAGTGACCACCTTCCTCGTAGGCTGGGCGCCGTATGCCCAGCACGCAAAATTTCCAGCTGGGCACACAGGGGCGTAATAATGCGGACCGCCCACCCCGGACATAACCCTTGAACCTTGAACCTTATCCCCACTAAGCCATCAACTGCATATAGTCGCGGTAGATACAGCGGTCCATGATGACGGTCATCCCCGCCTGCTGCGCTCTGAGCGCCGCGGCTTCATTGATCACCCCGTCCTGCAGCCAGAGCGCCTTGATGCCCCGGTCGATACAGGCCTCGACGATAGGGCCGACATGCTCGGGGGCGCGAAACACATTCACCAGGTCCGGTGTCTCGGGCAGTGCAGAGAGATCGGGCCACGCCCTCTCCCCGAGTACCTCCTCCACCGCAGGCCGAACCGGGATGATGCGGTAACCGAAGCCCTGCATCGCCCTGGAGACACTGTGGCTGGGCCGCGAGGGGTTGGGTGAGAGGCCGACCACAGCGATCTGCTTGACCGCTTGCAGCAGCTTTTTGATCTCATCGGCGGAGGGGTTGGTAAAGTCCACAAATCGGCTCCAGCGTTTGCCAGCGGATAGCATAGTGCCTTTTGCCACCGCTGATAAGCCTGAGCGGCTCGAAACAAAACCGTCCGCAGCGGTTGAAATCCGCCCTTCATGAACCAAGCTGTTGGGTATGGTTCGTTAAGCATCGCCTCCCCTGCCCACTACAACCGCACTTTATCTGTGTGCAGAGTCTTACCCTACTCAACACAAAAAGGAGTTGATAATGGCTATTAGTAAAGAGCAGTTGATTCACGAGCTGAACAAAGACCTCGAATGGGAGTACGCCGCCGCCGTGCAGTATGTCCAACACGCCGCCGTACTCACCGGCGCTCAGTATGAGGGGATAAAGAAGGAGCTGGTGATCCACTCCCAGGAGGAGATGCAGCACGCGGTGATGCTGGCAGAACAGATCGACTTTCTCGGCGGCACCCCCACCATCGACGTGGAGCAGCGCGATATCGCCGAAGATGCCAAGAGTATGCTGGAGCAGGATCTGGAGGGGGAAGATCGCGCCATCGTTCGCTACAAGGAGCGCATCCGCCAGGCCGAGGAGTTACAGGAGTACGGCCTGCGGCGTGTGCTGGAGGACATCCTGATCCAGGAGGAGGAGCACAAGCGCGACCTGATGGATGCGCTGGGATAGAGAAACTACTCACCGCAATGGCGCTAAGTGCGCAAAGGGGTTACCGGTCTTTCCTATCGAGCCTATCTACTCACACCGATCGATAGCTGAAAGCTTCAGTTGTGACATCTCCTTTACATCTTTGCGGTGAACACAATCAATCATCCTGACGGTTAGCGGTACGCTCGACGTTGCGCAATTTGAGGTGCAGCGCCGCCTTGGCCAGCATGTGGGCGCTTACCGGCGCGGTGATGAACAGAAACAGGGTAATCAGCAGCTCATGCAGGCTGATCCCCTCGCCGCGGGTGCTGAAGAAGATCACCGAGCCGACGATCATCCCGCCTACCCCCAGAGTGGTCGCCTTGGTCGGCCCGTGCAGCCGTAGATAGAAGTCGGGCAGGTGCACCAAGCCCCAAGAGCCGATCAACGCAAAGGCGGCGCCGATCAGCAAAAACAGCGCTACGATAATCTCCGTCAACATCGGCTCACTCCACAATATCGCCGCGCAGCAGGTACTTGACCACCGCCACGGTTCCCACAAACCCCATCACCGCGATCAGCAGCGCCGCCTCGAAGTAGAAGCCGCTCTCGGTGTAGACACCGTAGAGCACGATTAGAGCGATGGTATTGATGTACATGGTATCCAGCGCCAGTATGCGATCCGGCAGGTCCGGGCCGCGCACCACGCGCCAGAGATTGAACAGCAGCGCCAGCGACATCATGGCGAATGCCGCCTCGATGGCCAGGGTCAACATTCGAAGATCTCCTTGAGGGGCTTCTCATAACGCTCACGGATCTGGGCGATCAGCGCCTGCTCGTCATCCACATCGAGGGCGTGGATCAGCAAGCCCCTGCGGTCGCCGTCCACATCGGCGCTGACCGTGCCCGGGGTCAACGAGATGGTGCTGGCCAACAGAGTGATGGCAAACTCCGTCTCCAGCTCCAGCGGATAGTGGACAAAGGCTGGCTTCAGCCGCCGCGAGGGGCCGAGGATCAGCACCGCCACCTGCACATTCGCCACCACGATATCGGCCACCACCACCAGGCTGTAACGCAGCAGCGGCAGCAGGCGAATACGCTGTGGCCGATCGGTCCAGAATTCGTTGGTGAAGATCGGCACCACAATGGCGATCACCGTCCCCAGCACGATCTGGCCGAATGCCACCGAGTTGACCAGCAGCAGCCAGATGATCAGCAGCAGCAGGCTCAGATGCGGGTGGGGCAGCAGGCGCTGGTAGTTCATGGTTCACCTCCGTGCAGGCTCTGATCCGGCACCGGCGCGCCGGCCTCCAATACCGCCGAGATATAGTCTTCGGTGGCAAAGAGCTGTGCCGCGGCGGCGCTGGTGTAGTCCATCAGCGGCGCTGCGAAAAGGCTCAACAGCAGCGGCGCGGCCACCGCCAGCAGCAGCGTCGGCGTCAGCTGCCACGGGTCCAAGCGGGAGTACCCCGCCGGCTCGCTCTCGTCGGTCTTCCAGAACAGTCGGCTGCCGGCGCGGCTCAGGGCGATGATCACCGCCAGACTCCCCCCCAGCACCACGGCCCAAAACCCGATCTGGGCGGAGCCGAACGGCATCGCTGTCAGCAGCACCACTTTGCCGATGAAGCCCGACAGCGGCGGCAGCCCCGCCGCCGCCACCGCTGCGACGAAAAAGAGTATCCCCAGCGCGCTCTGCTGCGGCATCTTCGCCGCGGTGATCAGGTGATCCCGGGCCGGGCCGCGCTGACGACTGATAAGACCCGCCAGCAGAAACAGTCCGCCGCTAACCAGGGTGGTATGCAGCAGGTAGTAGAGCGCGGCAGCGTGGGCCTGCGGCGTATGCTGCGCGATCGCCGCCAGCAGCATCCCTACCGAGACCACCACCAGATAGGCCACCAGCGTGCGCAGCTTGCGCGCCGCCAGCGCGCCAATCGCCCCCAGCACCAGAGTGGCCAGCGCCAGCGGCCAGAGCCAGTGATCGGCGACATTCGCCAGCAGCCCCGCCTGGGCCCCGAAGATGAGGGTGTAGACCCGCACGATGGCGTAGAAACCCACCTTGGTCATGATCGCAAACAACGCCGCCACCGGCGCGGTGGCCGCACTATAGGCCGCCGGCAGCCAGTAGTAGAGCGGAAGCAGCGCCGCCTTGAGCGCAAACACCGTCAACAGCAGCAGCGCCGCGGCCCGTAACAGACCCGCCTCGGAGGCCTCTACGACCGCCACCTTGTCCGCCAGATCGGCCATATTGAGGGTGCCGGTGATCCCATAGATCACACCCAGGGCGACCAAAAAGAGGCTGGAACCGGCCAGATTGAGCAGCACATAGTGCAGCCCGGCGCGGCTGCGCGCCCGCCCGCCGCCGAACAGCAGCAGGGCATAGGAGGCGATCAGCAGCACCTCGAAGAAGACGAACAGGTTGAACAGGTCGCCGGTGAGAAAGGCGCCGTTGAGCCCCATCAGCTGAAACTGAAACAGGGCGTGAAAGTGGCGCCCTGCGGCATCGTCCCCGCGGGTGGCGTACCACAGCGCCGGCAGTGCCAGCAGTGCGGTGAGCAGCAGCATCAGCGCCGACAAGCGGTCCAGTACCAGGACGATGCCGAACGGCGCGGCCCAGTTGCCCAGAGCGTAGATCTGATACTCGCCGCTGCCGGCCAACTGAAACAGGTAGAGCGCCAGCGGCAGCTGCGCCGCCGCGGCCAGCAGCGAGACGATACGCTGGCGCCCCAGCGCGCTCGACCGGCCCAGCAGCAGCGCCAGCCCGCTCAGCAGCGGCAGGACGATGGGTAGGATGATCCAGTGGCTCACGGCGCATCCCCCTCCTTGCGGCCGTCGACGTGATCACTGCCCAGCTCGGCGTTGGCCCGCAGCGCGAGGGTCACGGCAAAAGCGGTCATGGCAAAGCCGATCACAATGGCGGTGAGCACCAGCGCCTGGGGCAGCGGATCGGAGGTCTCCCCCTCCAGCCCTGCCAATGCCGGCAGCTCCGCCCCCAGCCGCCCCATGGCGAAGAGGAAGAGATTGACCGCGTAGGAGAGCATGATCAGCCCCATCGCCACCGGAAAGGTGCGCGCCCGCAGCAGCAGGTAGACGCCGCAGGCGACCATCAGGCCGATCAGTAGTGAGACCAGTAGTTCCATCAGCTATCCTCCGCCGCGTCGCGGTTGATCAGGGTCAGTGTGCCGAGGTTGGCCAGCACCAGCAGGGTGCTACCGATGACCCCGAGATAGACCCCCAGGTCGAACAGCATCGCCGTGGCCAGCTCGAACTCACCCACCAGCGGCAGATGGAAGTGGCCGAAGCTGCTGGTAAGGAAGGGGTAGCCCAGCAGCCAGCTCCCCAACCCGGTAAGCGAGGCGATAAGCACCCCCACGGCGGTAAGCTTGAGGTAATTGACGTTCATCCGCGCCCGGGTCCAGGCGATGCCGCTGGCGACGTACTGGAGGATCAGGGCGATCGCCGTCACCAGCCCGGCGATGAAGCCGCCACCGGGCATATTGTGCCCGCGCAGCATCAGGTAGATGGCCACCACCAGCGCCAGCGGCAACAACGGGCGGGAGATCACCGCCAGGATCATCGGATAGCGATCCGCGGTCCAGGGCCGCCCATCGGCATCGGTGTCGGGCATATGCAGATCCAGCCCCCGCAGCATCATCACGATACCGATGGCGGCGATGCCGAGCACGGTCACCTCACCCAGGGTGTCGAAGCCGCGGAAATCGACCAGGATCACATTCACCACATTGTGGCCCCCGCCCCCCGGGACGCTCTGCTCCATGAAGTAACCGGAGATACTCTCGTAGGGGCGAGTCAACACCCCCCAGGCGAGCAGCGCCACGCTGGCGCCGGCTCCGCCGGCGAGCAGCAGGTCGCGTCCCTTGCGCAGCGGCGAGGACTCCTCCGGGGTGTGCTGGGGCAGGAAGTAGAGCACCAGCATCAGCAGAATAATAGTCACCATCTCCACCGACAGCTGGGTCAGCGCCAGGTCCGGCGCGGAGAAGCGGACAAAGGCCACCGACACCACCAGCCCCACCACGCTGAGCTGGAGCAGCGCCACCAGGCGGCGCCGGTGCCACAGTGTGGTGGTCAACGTGGTCACCGCCAGCGCCAGGGCGCCGGTCAGGGTCACGCCATCGATCTCCGTCAATGCCAGCGGACCGCTCAGCGGCGTCCCCCACAGCGCCGCCGCCACCAACACCACACTGCTACCGATGAGCAGGGCCATGTAACGCTGCAACGAGCCGTTCTCCAACCCTGCGGTAAAGCGGCGTGCCAGGGCGATGAGACGATCCAGCTGGCGCTCAAACAGGATCTTCGCCTCGAAGGGGCGGAAGAAGCGCCCGTGCAGGGCGAACAGCCGGTGGCGCAGG
>JBNJGC010000025.1:0-22330 GCA_051747405.1 Pseudomonadota bacterium | reverse complement strand
CCTGACTTACGCATCCCGAGACCTCGTGTCTTGAGGATGATGTCCAACGCCTGGTCCCAGGGCACATTCTTCAACCTGAGTGTAATATTTCCACCAACGGAGTCACTTGCCACAATATTTAGACCGGTGAAGTCTGCAATCAGCTGCAGAACCGCCCGCACCTCAATATTCTGAAAGTTTAGAGAAAGTTTTTCACCTGAGTAGCCCAACTCATCCTTCTTTGCCTCCTCAGCCTCTTCTTTGCTGATAGGCTTGAGCTCGATGGTATAGTCGTTACCTGCTTGATAGGCGAGATGGTCGTAATGCCCTGTAGCAGTAATCGCCAGGCGGGCTCCTGAGCTCGTCGAGTAAAAATCAACAAAGCTTGCGGGTGTTGCAAAGTCGGTAACATCCAATCTCTTGCTCAGTTCATCCGGGAGCTCAAAGTTAAAAAACTCAACGACTACCTTATCACCTTTTTCGTTAACGCTAACTGAGGCATTCTCATCACTCATTTTGACTTTAACCACAGCACTTCCGTCAGTACCGCGTCTAAAATCAAGATCCTCAATTTTGGACAATGTATCAACGCCAACACCCGTAACAGCATCTGCAGTGTTATCGGTTAGGCTGATATAGATTTGGTTATTCTCAGAGCGGATATCGTAAGGAACATTTTTCACCAGATTGACAACCAAGCGTGTACGCCCGCCAGCTTCGACCGCACGCAGACTCCTGACGAAGCCCGACTCCACGGCAATGTTTCTGTTCTCTATATTGAGAGATGTACCCGGCAGATCGACCGCTAAGCGAGCAGGGTTGTTTATGGTAAAGCTACTTGTGTCGGTCAGTGGTTCAGACAGTGTCAAAATAACCTGAACTTCCTTGGCGGACAGCACATTGTAATCAATACTGTTGACCGTTGTGGCGCTCACTGCTGAAACGGTCGAGAATACTCCCACCGTTACCGCTACCACCATCATAAATGCTTTGACTAGTTTATTACCTTGCGACATTGTCTTATCCCACGACTTCAAATTTGAGTGACCCATTATTCCGTCTCCCTGCGATGTCTGCTATTCGCTCAAGCTCAGAGCAGCCTCGCGCTCGATCCATCCGCCCATTCCATCCTGAATTATCTCCCTTACCGCAATCTTGGTTTCGCTGATGGCGACGATCTCACCATAGTTGGTTCCGAGATGATTTCCGATTTTAACGCGATGAACCAGATCATCGGGTGAGGTAATGATGGCCCACTTTTCCCCGCTTTTCTCCAAATGGCCAACAAAATTCAGCGTATCCAGCGGGTACTCCTCAAGCGTCTCTTTATTTCGATCTCTGTTCGGTCTGAGCCCATCACCTTCTCCAGTCTCGCTTTCTTCAACTACCGTCGCCTCGTTGTTAAAGGCCTCAAACGGATCACGAAGATCTGCAGCGGAATATGTGTATGTTTCGTAGGTTTTGAACTCTGGCACCGGGTCAATCCTGCCTGCTGGACGCGCCTTGACACTCTTGATGTACGAGTTCAAATCAGAGTAGTCGTTATTCACACAACCACCCATTGCTACGATCAGTGCCGAGGCCACCACCGCACGACTCGCCATTTTCCTGTAGGTTCCCACATTAGCCACCGATGTTCTGATATATATACCCATATTGATCCCTGGCACCCTATTCTATCGCCGCCGTCTTGAGCTTGCGTTGCTTGACTGACCAGCTGCAATCTCATCATCATCCAGATAGCGGTATGTCTTCGCCGTGGCACTCATATTCAGACCACCATCTCTTTCTGACTTTATCGAAATATTGTGCAGCGTAACGATACGCGGGAGGGCCGCAATGCCACCGACAAACTCCCCGAGTTGGTGATAGTTACCATTCACGCTAACTGAGATGGGAAGCTCGGCATAGAACTCCTTGGGGCGCTCTCCTTCAGGCTTGAAGAGATCAAACTCCAAGCCGCTTGCCAGGCCGGTTTGGGTGATATCCACCAAGAGATCCGCCACCTCAGTTTTACTCGGCAGTTGCCGTAGCATCGTACCGAAAGACTCTTCCATCTCCACCATCTGCGCCTTGTAGGCATCCAGACTGGCTGCCTTCGCCTGCTTCGTTTCGAAGTCTTTTTTGAGGGTGGCCTCTTCTGACTGACTCCGCTTCAATTCTTCCAACTGCTTCTGCGTATCAAAGTAGTAGCCGGCACCCAGCACGGCAATGGCCACGATCATGACAATAAACCCGCGTACTAGTATCGGCCAACTGCCGATATTATCCGGATCCAGATTGCGAAATTGATCCGCAAACTTATTTATATCAACACTCACTGCGAACCCTCCGTGTAGTTAACCTGAGACACAACAAGGGTAAACTCCCTCATCCGCTCCGCCTCCCTTTTCGATGTCGAAATCACATTCAGGTTAGGTGTCTCAAGCCAATTGGAGGCCTCCAGCCGCCGCATGAATGCCGATACTCGTGCATTCGACTGGGCCTTACCGACGATGGTCACATCCCTGTTTTTCTGCGTGATGCTGTCGATGAAGAGCCCCTCGGGAACGACCTTGGCGATCTCTTCAAAGAGGTGCACCACTTCGGGGCGGTTACCCTGCAGCTCTTCGATTACCCGCATACGCGCAATCAACTGCTCCTTTGCCCTTTCGAGATCTTTAATCTCTTCAATCTTGGACTCAACCTTTGTAATCTCCGCTTTAAGCCTGTCGTTACGGGAGTTCTGATAGTCGATGAGTCCGGCCATGTACATGTGCACCAGCAGTACCACACCGGCAAAGGCGATAGCTGTGCCGCCCACGACGGTAAAAAATTCCTTCTTTTTCTGTTGGCGGAGTTCTTCGCGCCACGGTAGGAGGTTGATATGTGCCATCAGTCGAAGCTCCTCAGTGCCAGGCCACAGGCAATCATCAGCGCCGGCGCATCATTGCTTAGCACTTGTGCCTTGATTTTCGGGGAAATGACCATGTTGGAGAAGGGGTTCGCCACTGAGGTGGGAACACCCTGATTTTCCTCGATAAGCTCGTCTACGCCGGCGATAGAGGAGCTGCCGCCGGCTAGGACGATATGGTCAACGCTGTTGTACTGACTGGAGGAGAAGAAAAACTGCAGTGAACGACTAACCTGCTGGGCCATCGCCTCCTTGAACGGCTCAAGCACTTCCGGGACGTAGTTGTCGGGCAGACCACCCTGACGCTTGGCCATCCCTGCCTCTTCATACGACAGGCCATATCGGCGCTGTATCTCTTCGGTCAGCTGTTTGCCGCCAAAGACCTGCTCGCGTGTGTAAATGGTTTTCAGGTCGTGGATAACATTGAGGGTCGTCATGGTGGCGCCGATATCGACTACGGCGATGGTCTTGTCCAGACCGTTATCGGGCATCTGCTCCTTGAGCAGGCTAAAGGCGTTCTCCATGGCATAGGCCTCCACATCGATCACTTTAGCCTGCAGCCCCGCCAGCTCCAGTGCCTCTACGCGCACATCGACATTTTCACTGCGTGAAGCGGCCAGCAAAACATCGACCCGTTCCGGGTCGTCCTCGGTGGGCCCAATCACTTCAAAGTCGAGGTTGACCTCTTCCAGTGGGTAGGGGATGTACTGGTCGGCCTCCAGCTGGATCTGGCTCTCCATCTCCTCATCGGAGAGCGAGGCGGGCATGGAGATCACCTTGGTGATCACCGACGAGCCAGCTACAGCCGCGGCGGCCAGCTTGGCCTTCGTTCCGGAGCGCTTCACCGCCCGCTTTATCGCCTCACCGACCCCATCCACATCGGAGATGTTTTTCTCTACCACGGAGTTGGGAGGCAGCGGCTCCACCGCGTAGCTCTCCACCTTGTAGCGGTCCCCGCTCTTACTCAGCTCCAGCAGCTTGACCGCCGTCGTGCTGATGTCGAGCCCCAGAATGGCCGGCTGTTTCCTTCCTAGGAATGTAAGCATCTGGAAGTTTTTCCTTTATATATCCACGGTTACATAGAATACTTGTTTAACAACATTAAATACTAGAGTCAACTACAGGTCAACCTGTAAATTCAATTTGTCACAATTCGGAAGAGGCGCCAAATGCTTTATACTCCCTAACTTGACCCCAGAGCTGATCCGATATCTTGATGGCAATGAAACTTCGCACCCGCCTACTACGCCTTTTCCTCTTCGCCACGCTGCTGGGCGGCCTGGCCGCCTCGCTAAGCATAGCCGGTGTCTACTTCTATCTCACCCCTAAGCTCCCTGACACCCATATCCTCAAGGCCGTGCAGCTCCAGGAGCCCCTGCGCATCTACAGCCGTGACGGCAAGCTGATCGCCGAATATGGCGAGATGAAGCGCAACCCGCTTAATTATAGCCAGTTTCCGGAGAAACTGGTGCAGGCCTTCATCGCTGCCGAGGACAATCGCTTCTTCGAGCACCCCGGAGTCGATTATCAGGGGATACTGCGCGCGGCGCTCAACCTCATCATCACCGGGGAGCGTGGCCAGGGGGGCAGCACCATAACCATGCAGGTGGCGCGAAACTTCTTCCTCAGCCGTGAGAAGACCTATATCCGCAAGCTCAACGAGATCCTCCTGGCGCTCAAGATCGAGCGCGAGCTGAGCAAAGAGGAGATCCTAGAGCTCTACCTGAACAAAATCTACCTCGGCAAGCGCGCCTACGGCGTCGGCGCCGCCTCCCAGGTCTATTACGGCAAACCGCTGGAGGAGCTTGAGCTGGCGCAGTTGGCGATGATCGCCGGCCTCCCCAAGGCCCCCTCCGCCTACAACCCCATTAACAACCCCGACCGGGCCACCCTGCGCCGCAACTATGTACTGGGCCGTATGAACGAGCTGGCCTTCATCAGCCCCGGGCAGTACCGCGAGGCGCTCTCTGCCCCGGTAAGCGCACGCGAACACCGCTCCAGCGCCGAACTCGATGCCCCCCATGTCGCGGAGATGGCACGCAAAGCGGTACTCGAGCGCTACGGTGATGATGCCTACAACCTCGGTTACAGCGTCTACACCACCGTCGACAGCCGGCTACAGCGTGCCGCAAATCAGGCACTGCACGACGGTCTGCTCGCCTACGAACATCGACACGGCTACCGCGGCCCCGAAGGCCACATCGACCTGGATGAAGAGACCGACAGCGAAAGCTGGCAGCGGACACTGGCCCCCTTAGGCACCATCGGAGGGCTTCAACCGGCGCTGGTCACTGAGCTTGAGGAGCAGAGCGCCCATATCGCCCTGGAGGACGGCAGCCGGCACACCATCGAGTGGGAGGGACTGGCCTGGGCCCGCCCCTACCTCAGCGACACGGCCATGGGCCCTGAGCCGGAGCAGGCCGGAGATATCCTCAAGCCCGGTGACATCATTCGCGTCGAACAGAACGGCGAGGGCCTCTGGCAGCTGGCCCAGGTACCGGAGGTAGCCGGCGCCCTGGTTTCACTCGACCCCAACAGTGGCGCCATCCTCGCCCTCACCGGCGGCTTCGACTACTACCAGAGCAAATTCAACCGCGTCACCCAGGCCGAGCGCCAGCCCGGCTCCAACTTCAAGCCCTTCATCTACTCGGCGGCGCTGGAGAGCGGTTTCACCCCCGCCAGCCTGATCAACGACGCCCCGGTCGTCTTCGAGGACAGCGCGCTGGAGAGCGCCTGGCGCCCGGAAAACTACAGCGGTCGCTTCTACGGCCCCACCCGCCTGCGCGAGGCGCTGGTCAAATCGCGCAACCTGGTCTCCATCCGACTGTTGCAGAGCACCGGCATCAGCGCCGCGATTCGCCATGCGGCCAACTTCGGCTTTCTGCCCGAGCGCCTGCCGCGGGATCTGTCGCTCTCCCTTGGCAGTGCCACGCTGACACCGCTGGAGATCGTCCGTGGCTACGCCACCTTCGCCAACAGCGGCTTCCTCATCGACCCCCACATCATCACCCGCATCGACGACAACCAGGGCGAGGCGCTCTTCGAGGCCACCCCGGCGATAGCCTGTGACGACGCCTGCCGCAAACGGCTTGAAGAGGAGCGGCTGGAGCAGGGCGAACGTGTGGTGGACTCCCTCCCCACCACTGCCGACGCGGAGGCGGACACCGAGACACCGTCCAGCCCCGAGCTGGCCCCGCGCACCGTCGATGCACGCAACGTCTACCTCATCCGCACAATGCTGCAGGATGTCATCCGCCGCGGCACCGGTCGCCAAGCCCTCAAGCTTGGCCGCAACGACCTGGCCGGGAAGACCGGCACCACCAACGACCAGAAGGATGCCTGGTTCTCCGGCTTCAATAACGATGTGGTCACCACCACCTGGGTCGGCTTCGACACCCCCCGCTCGCTGGGCAATTACGAGACCGGCGCCCGCGCGGCGCTGCCGATCTGGATCGACTACATGCGCGAAGCGCTCCGCGACAGGCCCGAACATACCATGGAGCAGCCCGAGGGGCTCGTTTCGGTCCGCATCGATGCCGAGACCGGTCGCTACAGCGCCGGCGACAACCCCAACGCCATCTTCGAGCTGTTCCGCGAAGAGAACGCCCCCAAGCCTGAACCCGGCAGCGGTGCCGGTCGGCGCGGCGACAACAGCGAAACAAACACCATTCGCGATGAGCTGTTCTGATGACCCAGCGCCGCCACCCACACCCCGATCCGCAGCAACGCACACTGGTGGCACAATGCGCCGCGCGGCTGATGCTGGAGCACGGCGTGCGCGACTTTGCCAGTGCCAAGCGCAAGGCGGCGGAGCAGCTGGGGATTCACGACCGGGCACAGATGCCGGAAAACGAGGCGATTCAGCATGAGCTGGAGAGCTACCAGCGCCTGTTCAACGCCCAGCAGCAAGCCGATGCGCTACAGCGCCTGCGCCGCACCGCCCTGGAGGCGATGAGGCTGCTCGAGCGCTTTCGCCCCTGCTTGGTCGGGCCTGCGCTGGAGGGGGGCGCCGACGCCCACACACCGGTCTACCTCCACCTCTTTGCCGACACCGCCGAAGAGGTGATGATCCAGCTGATGGAGCAGCAGATCCCCTTCGAGCAGGGGGAGCGGCAGGTCAAATACGCCAACGGACAGCGCGCGAGCGTGCCAAAATTCAGCTTCATCGCCGGCGAGACCGAGATCCAGCTCACCGTCTTCCCCCCCAAGGGCCGTCGCCAGGCGCCGCTGAGCCCGGTCGACGGACGCCCACAACAGCGCGCCGAACGGCCACGGCTGGAGCAGCTACTGGCAGACTACGACTGAGGATAGTGCTCGGGCCACGGAGCGCGCGCCACCCCACTGTCGATGGCGGCACGGGCCACCGCCGGCGGCAGCCGCTCACCCAGGCGTGGGTCGAAGGGCTTGGGGATGATGTAGTCGGGGCCGAAGCTGAGCGCCTCCAGCCCATAGGCCTGCAGCACCGCCGTCGGAACCGGCTCCTGAGCAAGGCCCGCCAGGGCGTGCACCAACGCCACCTTCATCGACTCATTGATGCTGCGGGCGCGCACATCCAGCGCCCCGCGAAAGATAAACGGAAACCCCAACACGTTGTTCACCTGATTGGGGTAATCGCTGCGCCCCGTGGCCATGATCAAATCGTCCCTCACCCCGTGCGCAAGCTCGGGGCGGATCTCCGGGTCGGGGTTGGCCAGGGCAAACAGCACCGGCCTGGGCGCCATGCTCGCAAGCATCGCATCACTGACCAGATTCGCACCGGAGACACCGATAAAGACATCCGCCCCCGCCATCGCCTCGGCCAGCGTGCGCCGCTCAGTCTCCAGCGCAAAGGGCTGCTTGTAGGGGTTGAGTCCATCGCGACCGGCGTGCACCACCCCGCCCCTATCCACCAGCAGCAGATTCTCCCGCTTGGCACCCAGCGAGAGCAGCAGATTCATCGATGCGATCCCCGCCGAACCCGCTCCCAGACAGACGATCCGCGCCTCCGCCAGCCTCTTCTGCTGCAGCTGCAGGGCGTTAAGCAGCCCCGCGGCGATGATGATCGCCGTGCCGTGCTGGTCGTCATGAAAGACCGGGATATCGAGTCGCTGCTGCAAGCGCCGCTCAATCTCAAAGCAGTGCGGCGCCGCAATATCCTCGAGATTGATCCCGCCGAAGGTCGGCGCAATGGCGCTCACCGCCTGGATAAAGGCCTCCGGGCCGTCACTCTCCACCTCAATATCGAACACATCGATATCGGCAAAGCGCTTGAACAGCACCCCCTTGCCCTCCATCACCGGCTTACTCGCCAGCGCCCCCACATTGCCCAACCCCAAAACGGCCGAACCGTCGCTGATCACGCCCACCAGATTGCCTTTACCGGTATAGCGATAGGCCGTTTCGGCATCCTCGGCGATCGCCGAGACCGGCACCGCCACCCCCGGCGTATAGGCCAGTGAGAGCTGTGCCTGCGTCTCACAGGGCTTGGTGAGTGCCGTTGCCAGTTTTCCGGGACGCGGCATGGCATGGTAATCCAGCGCCGCCTGCTGCGCCGCGTCCAACTTTTTATCACTCATACACCCTCCGTTAGCGCACCGTTTTCAACAACGAGCCCGGTGCCGGCTCACCGCTGGGATAGTAATCGTTAAGAAGACGTAACTGCTCCTCGGCATAGCGCTCGATGGTAGAACGCCGCGCCACATCAGCGAGGCGCTCTCCGCTGCGCAGCCGGTGCAGCTCAATCCGCTTCGGTTCGGCCAGGTGGCGTTCATCCTCACGCAGAGGGCGCAGCGCACGGATGGTCTGCAAAAAGGCGTCATCGTGCTGCTGCAGCGCCCCCTCACTGCCCGGCACACCGATAAACAGATAGCGTGTAGCTCGGTGGTCCACAATGGCGATACGCGAGTTGCGCACCCCCTGCCCGGTCTCGATCCGCACCAAGCCGGTGGCGCCCCGCAGTGTCGTCCCATCGAGCCGTCGCAGCTGAGCGATATCCGGTGCATTCTCTCGCAACCAGCTCTCCGGCTCTCCCTCGGCAGAGTCCAGCATGGTGAGCTGCAAGATCGCCGCCTGATCGGGGGCCACCGCTACCAGACGATCGCTGCGATTATCCACGTCCCACCCTTGAGGAAAACGCAAGGCGATCGCCAAATCACGATGATAGAAGCTGCTGCCGTGCAGGATCCCCTGCTCCGCGCTGGCGCCGTAGACCAGGCCGCGCTGTTGGAGCAGGAAGCCCTCCCGGTCAGTTACGCGGGAGATCGTCGCCCCCTTGAGCTTATCCGCTGCCCGCACCACCTCCTTGAGGCGCTTGTCGTTATCCGGGTGGGTGGCAAAAAGGCCGTGGTAGACCCGCGGCTCCCGCTGCTCCTCCCGGGCCCGCTGCCGCTCGAACAGCTCCTGGTTCTTCAGCACCCGTATCACTCCGAGCATCGCCTCGGGATCATAACCGGTACGCGCCAGATACTGGGCACCGAGCCTGTCCGCCTCCAGCTCATGCTCCCGACCGTAACCGCGGATCAGCGCCGTACCCAGCACGTCGAACAGCTGCTTGACGCTCTCGTTGCGCAGCTCCGGCACAAACATCGCGGTGAGCCCATAGCCGAGCTCCTTGGCTGACGCGGCGCTGAGCCGGCGCACACTGTGGCGGGCGGTCACATGGCCGATCTCATGCCCCAGCACCGCCGCCAACTCCGCCTCATTGTTGAGGTAGGCAAGTATACCGCGGGTGATATAGATATACCCGCCGGGCAGCGCAAAGGCGTTCACCTCCATACTGTCGAGCAGGGTGAAGGTGTAGTCGATATCACTGCGGTGGCTGTTACGCGCCAACCGCTGCCCCACCTGCTCGACGTAGGCCTGGAGCTCGGCATCGCTGTAGTCACCATACTGCTCGAGGATATTGGGGTGCTCCTTGCGCCCCAGCGCCAGCTCCTCAGCCTCGCTCATCATGACAAACTCCTGCTTGCCGCTGACCGGATTGACCGAACAGCCCGCAAGCAGGGTAAGCACCGCAACCAGCGGCAACAGCCAGTGCATCGACCTCATCATCACCTCGTCAACCGTTTCAGGGCGTTGGGGTGGCGCACACTCATCCGCCACTTATCGTTATAATATGTCAGCCACCCCCGCGCCTCCACACGCTGACCGATCAGCTGATGCGGTGAAAAATCGCCAAAGTAGTGCAAATCCTCCTTGGGCAGGCGAAGCGCGGCGCGCCCCTCCAGATCCAACCACAGGCTCTTGCGGCTCTCCCCTATAGACTCGACACGCCCCTGCAGCAGGGTAAAACCGCCATCGCCACGCTCCAGCCGGTCGCTCAGGCGCAGCGGCCCCTGGGGTGTCGACCAGATCCCCCGCTCCGCTGCGCGCGCCCGGGCCTCCGCTTCAAGGTAGCAGTCGCTATGCCAGAGACTGGGCGGGATCACCACCGCCGCTGCCAGCCCCTCCTCCAGCAGTAGCCGGCTGAGGCTGCGCCCGTCGGGCAGGTAGGGGTGGGCCAGCATGCGTCCATAGCGGTCCCGCTTCTTGGCCGCGTAGCGAAGCTTAAGCCTGCCGCCATCGATCAGCGCCGACAGCCGCTTGCGCGCAGCACGGGCAAAGGGCTCCGAGGGGCCGCCATCGTGATCAATCTCCGGCGTGTCGATACCGGCAAAGCGGACCCGCCGCCCATCCTCAAGCCGGACGGTATCCCCGTCGTTGACGTAAGCCACCACCACCGTCTCATCACTCCTATCCAGAGGACAGGCCCAGAGAGGCGCCGCCGCAAACAGCAGTAGCGCCCACAGAAACGCAAAAGGGGCGCCCTTGCGGGGCGCCCCTTTTTGCAGCAGCCAGCGCTTGGCCACGGCGTTACTTGCGACCGTACTTCTGACGGAACTTGTCGACACGACCGCCGGTATCCACAATCTTCTGCTTGCCGGTGTAGAAGGGGTGGCAGGAGGAGCAGACCTCCAGGCTCAGGTCGTGACCGGCAGTGGAGCGGGTCTTGAAAGAGTTACCGCAGCTGCAAGTGACGGTAACTTCACTGTATTCGGGGTGGATATCCGCTTTCATCTCGTTAAACCTCGTAAAATATGGTTATGCGCCGCTACCCACCTCTACAGCAGGCACCGCGCAGCCCTTCAAAGAGCACGCGATCCTACGAAAAAGCTGAACACATGGCAAGCATTTAACGCCGCGCCTCAAGGTGAGCACATACTTACATAATACTCCGCTTACACCAGCGATGACAAAGTATGCGGTTGCCCTGCGCCGCGCCTCACTCAGGCGGCCTGCGCCCATCCCTCCGCCGCAACGGCACCACCTCAGCCTGCGGCATCTCACGCCCTGCCTCCGGCGCCCCTTCGAGCCGTCCTCGCAGCCGCTCCAGCAGACCGCGTTTGCCTGCCAACGCCTCCCACATCATGTCCGAGAGACTGACACAGGCGGCCAGCGGTGTAGGGGCACGCTCGCGCATCTTGTCCACCCGCCACTGCAGCCCGCGCAAACGCTGCCGCCTGGACTCCGGCGCATGGGCGATAACCGACTCGAGCAACTCCCTTCGCCTGCGCTCGAACCCCTCAGGGTCCTCATGCGCCAGCCGCTGCCACGCCTCGAAATCCACCTTGCGACTGTTCCTACCCATGGCCGCCCCCATCAACTCGCTATCTATTGCCCAACTATAGGGCAGCTGCGCTCGATTTGCCGCTTCCGCCCACAAAATGTCACACAGTTCACACACTGAGCCGAGCCATCCGCCCCGATCAGAGCCTCCTCGCCCCCTCTGTCACACGTCTACAACCAAATCAGTCTATGCTTATAGGGCCTCAGGGGTTGCCAGTACCGCCAACCAAGAGTAGAACGTGCCCACTGGTCAACCCGCAATCACAATCCGGACAGAGCCCGACATGAAACAGTCACCGAAAAAACCGATTCTCAAGTACGACTACGAGGGCATGGACGAAGCCTCCATCAAGCACTCCCTGGCCAACCGGATGATCTACACCGTGGGCAAGGACAACTACACCGCCACCGAGCGGGACTGGTTCCACGCCGTCGCCTACATGGTCCGAGACCGCCTCACCGAGCGCTGGATGGAGACCATGCGCAGCTACTATCGCACCGACACCAAGCGGGTCTACTACCTGTCGATGGAGTTTCTCATCGGACGCACCCTGCTCAACAGCATCCTCAACCTCGGCTTCTTCGACGAGGCCAAAGCCGTGCTTCAGGATCTGGGCTTCGATATTGAGGAGGTGTCGGACCTGGAGTTTGACGCCGCCCTGGGCAACGGTGGTTTGGGCCGGCTCGCCGCCTGCTTCCTCGACTCGCTCGCCACCCTGCGCCTCCCCGGATACGGCTACGGCATCCGCTACGAATACGGCATGTTCCGCCAGGCGATCGAGAACGGCGCTCAGGTCGAGCACCCGGATAACTGGCTGCGCTACGGCAACCCGTGGGAGTTTGGCCGCCCCGAAGTGCTGTTCCCGGTGCGGTTTTTCGGTCGAGTGGTGGAGTATCGGGGTGAGGATGGGCGCACCCGCCACCACTGGGTTGACGGTGAAGAGGTGATGGCCATGGCCTACGACACCCCAATCCCCGGCTACGACGTCGACACCGTCAACAACATGCGACTCTGGTCAGCCAAGGCATCGCGCGACTTCGATCTCAAATACTTTAACGAGGGCAACTACACCAGGGCGGTGGAGGACAAAACCCACTCGGAGAACCTCTCCAAGGTCCTCTACCCTAACGATGTCACCGAGATGGGCAAAGAGCTGCGGCTGAAACAGCAATACTTCTTCGTCAGCGCATCACTGCAGGACATCATCTACCGCTTTAAAAAGCAGTATGAGGACTTCAGCCTGCTACCGGAGAAGGTGGCCATTCAGCTCAACGATACCCACCCCTCCATCGCCATCCCCGAGTTGATGCGCCTGCTGGTGGACATTCACCATATCGACTGGGACCGGGCCTGGGATCTGAGCCGCCGCACCTTCGCCTACACCAACCACACCCTTCTTCCCGAAGCGCTGGAGACCTGGTCGGTGCCGCTGCTCGAGCGCATGCTGCCGCGCCACCTGCAGCTCATCTACGAGATCAACCACCACTTCCTCAACGAGGTGATCCACCGCTACCCCGGCGACACCGAGCGGCTCGCACGCATGTCGCTCATCGACGAGGCCGGAGAGCGCCATGTGCGTATGGCCCACCTGGCCATCGTCGGCAGCCACAAGGTCAACGGCGTGGCAGCGCTGCATACCGAGCTGCTCAGAAACCAGATGTTCCACGACTTCAACCAGTTCTACCCGGAGAAGTTCATCAACATCACCAACGGCATCACCCCCAGACTCTGGCTCAACCAGTCCAACCCGGCGCTGACCGCACTTATCAGCGAACAGATCGGCAGCGGCTGGATGACCCACCTGGAGCGACTGCGTGAACTGCTGCCGCTGGCCGAGGAGCCTGAGTTTCGCGCCCGTTTCCGCGAGGTCAAGCACCAGAACAAGCAACGCCTCGCGGACAAGATCGCCAGCCGCCTGGGGCAGCACGTCAACCCCGACAGCCTCTTCGATGTGCAGATCAAGCGCATCCACGAATACAAGCGCCAACTGCTCAACGTGCTGCACATCGTCACCCGCTACAACCGCCTGCGCGATGGCCGCGACGGTGCCGAGGTGCCGCGCACCTTCATCTTCTCCGGCAAAGCGGCGCCGGGCTACCGGGTGGCCAAACAGATCATCCACCTCATCAACGATGTCGCCGACATCATCAACAACGACCCCATGGTGGGGGACCGGATAAAGGTGGTATTCATCCCCAACTACGATGTCACTACCGCCACCGACATCATCCCCGCGGCCGATCTGTCCGAGCAGATCTCCACCGCCGGCACCGAGGCCTCCGGTACCGGCAACATGAAGCTGGCCCTGAACGGTGCCCTGACCATCGGCACCATGGACGGGGCCAACGTCGAGATCCACAACGAAGTGGGAGAAGAGAATATCTTCATCTTCGGTCACACCGTCGAACAGATCGATGAACTACGCCACGGCGGCTACCGCCCGCGCGACTATTACGATCAGAACGAGGAGCTGCGCCGGGTGTTGGACATGATCGCAGGCGGCTTTTTCTCCCCCTCCGAGGCCGATCGCTACAAGCCACTGGTGGAGAGTCTTCTCCACCACGATCAGTATATGCTACTGGCCGACTACGACGCCTATATCGACGCCCAGAACCAGGTGGACACCCTCTATCGAGACCAGGAGGAGTGGAGCCGCCAGGCCATACTCAATGTCTTCCAACTGGGCCACTTCTCCTCGGATCGAACCATCCGTGAGTACGCCAACAAGATCTGGAACATCAAACCGGTGAACCACACGCAAGGTAAAAACTGACCCGCCAGCCCCCCGGGCAGGCACAAAAAAGGCGCTTGCGGTCGAGACCGCAAGCGCCTTTTTCATTCGACTCGACGGATACCGATCAGCGCTTCATCGAAGCGAAGAACTCATCATTGGTCTTGGTCGCCTTGATCTTGTCCTGCAGAAACTCCATCGCCGCCACCTCATCCATCTCGTGCACCAGCTTGCGCAGGATCCACATCTTCTGCAGCTCATCCACACCGGTGAGCAGCTCCTCGCGGCGGGTACCGGAGCGGTTGATGTTGATGGCCGGATAGATCCGCTTCTCGGAGATACGTCGCTCCAAGTGCAGCTCCATGTTACCGGTACCCTTGAACTCCTCGTAGATCACATCGTCCATGCGTGAGCCGGTCTCGATCAGCGCGGTGGCGATGATGGTTAGCGAACCGCCCTCTTCGATGTTACGCGCCGCACCGAAGAAGCGCTTGGGACGGTGCAGGGCGTTGGCATCGACACCACCGGTCAGCACCTTGCCGGAGGAGGGGATGACGGTGTTGTAGGCGCGTGCCAGACGGGTAATGGAGTCGAGCAGGATCACCACATCGTGCTTATGCTCGACCAGACGTTTGGCCTTCTCGATCACCATCTCGGCCACCTGTACGTGGCGACTCGCCGGCTCATCGAAGGTGGAGGAGACCACCTCGCCACGCACGGAGCGGGCCATCTCGGTCACCTCCTCCGGGCGCTCGTCGATGAGCAGCACGATAAGGTAGCACTCGGGGTGCTTGCTGGTGATCGACTGGGCGATGTTCTGCAGCATCATCGTCTTACCGGTCTTGGGCGGGGCGACGATCAGCCCGCGCTGCCCCTTGCCGATGGGGGAGGCCAGATCGATGATACGGGCGGTGACATCCTCGGTGCTGCCGTTGCCCATCTCCAGCGTCATGCGCTCATTGGCATGCAGCGGCGTGAGGTTCTCGAACAGTACCTTGTTCTTGGCATTCTCCGGTGGTTCGAGGTTGATCTTGTCAACCTTGAGCAGGGCAAAGTAACGCTCACCCTCCTTGGGGGGCCGGATCTTGCCCGAAACCGTATCGCCGGTGCGCAGGTTGAAGCGCCGGATCTGGCTGGGCGAGACGTAGATATCGTCCGGGCCTGCCAGGTAAGAGCTGTCGGCCGAACGCAGAAAGCCAAAGCCGTCCTGCAGTATCTCCAGCACACCATCGCCGTAGATATCCTCGCCGCTTTTGGCGTGGGCCTTGAGGATGGCGAAGATCACCGCCTCTTTGCGTGAACGGGCGATGTTGTCGATGCCCATCTCTTCGGCGGTTTTCAGAAGTTCAGATGCGGGTTTTCTTTTCAGTTCCGTTAGATTCATTACTGTTGCCGTTGTACAGATACTGCTGGATGGATGAATGTCAGGTGACGATGACCTACACAGGGTTGGTTGGCCGGAAGGGTCGGTTGGAATCTTCGGGCCGGAAAGGGGGTCAAACTGAAGTGGTATTATTTATTCGGTTCGGGAAATTTGGGGCGATTCTACCACCCGCCCACAGCGCCGTCCAGCCCCGAGAGAGGGCCGGATGACACCGCGCTCATCGACGTTACAGATTGCTGTCGATAAAGGCGGTCAGCTGGGATTTGGAGACGGCGCCCACCTTGGTCGCCTCGACATTGCCCCCCTTGAACAACATCAGGGTGGGGATACCGCGAATACCGAACTTGGGCGGTGTATTCGGGTTCTCGTCGATGTTCAGCTTCACCACCTTCAGCTTGCCGGCGTAGTCCTCGGCGATCTCATCAAGGATCGGGGCGATCATCTTGCACGGACCACACCAGTCCGCCCAGTAATCGACCAGGACGGTCCCTTCGGCGTTGACTACCTCGGAATCAAAGGTGTCGTCGGTAACGTATACGATTTTATCGCTCAATGTTGTGCCTCCACTCATTCGACGGATTCCGTGGGCAGAACGCGCCACGGGCCTAAAGTTTATTCTTGCCGACATTTGAGCCCAATATGCCCGCTATTTCAAGCCCAAAACCCGGCTCAATTTGGTATTCTTGCCCCACTATGAGCGAAAAACACCTATCAGAAAAGCGCTTCCAGGACTTCCGGCTCCCCGAGCAGGTGCTGCAAGGCATTGAGAAAGCAGGGTTTTCCCATTGCACGCCGATCCAGGCCCAGACCCTGCCACTGGTGCTGGAGGGGCGCGATGTCGCCGGCCAGGCGCAGACCGGCACCGGCAAAACGGCCGCATTTCTCGTCGGCCTGTTCAGCCATCTGCTGCAGCAGCCGGTCGAGGAGCAGCGCCGTCCCAACGCGATCCGCGCCCTGGTGCTGGCCCCCACCCGCGAGCTGGCCATTCAGATCCACAAGGACGCCGAGCTGCTGGGGGCCCACACCGGCCTCAAACTCGGCCTCGCCTACGGCGGCACCGGCTATGAGCAGCAGCGCCAGCAGCTGGCCGCCGGGGTGGATGTGCTCATCGGCACGCCCGGACGCATCATCGACTACTTCAAACAGCGGGTGTTCGACCTGCGGTCACTGCAGGTGATGGTGCTGGACGAGGCGGACCGCATGTTCGACCTGGGCTTTATCAAGGATATCCGCTACCTCTTCCGCCGCATGCCCCACCCAGAAAAGCGGCTCAGCATGCTCTTCTCTGCCACCCTCTCGCTACGCGTCACCGAACTGGCCTACGAGCACATGAACAACCCCACCTCGGTGGTGATCGAGACCGAACAGGTCACCGCCGACAAGGTCGCCCAGAGCGTCTACTACCCGGCGATGGAGGAGAAGATCCCGCTGCTTCTGGGCCTGCTGCAGCGCGAGCAACCGGAGCGGGCCATCGTCTTCGTCAACACCAAGCGGGCCGGCGACAGGGTATGGGGTTACCTGGAGGGTAACGGCATCAAGTGCGGCATCCTATCCGGCGATGTGCCGCAGAAAAAGCGCCAGCGGCTGCTCGGCCAGTTCGAGGAGGGGGAGTTCCCGGTGCTGGTGGCCACCGACGTGGCCGCCCGCGGCCTGCACATCCCCGATGTCAGCCACATCTTCAACTACGACCTGCCGCAGGACGCCGAGGACTACGTCCACCGCATCGGTCGCACCGCCCGCGCCGGCGCCTCGGGCCGGGCCATCAGCTTCGCCTGTGAGGAGTACGCCTTCTCCCTGAGTGAGATCGAAGAGTACATCGAGCAGAAGATACCGATGGAATCGATCAGCAATGCGCTGCTGGTAGAACCCCAGCCGCCACTCAAGCCCAAACCGCGCAAGGGCCCACCCCGCCACGGCAAAGGCGCAAACCGGCACGGCGGCAAGCCCCGTCGCCACGGCCCCCGCGGACGCCCCGGCAACGGCGGCGGCAACCAACAGTAACCCCTTCAGAGAGCCCGATGGCGAAAAAGAAAAAGATCCGCCCCGAGGAGAAGTGCAGCCTCTGCCACGACTCCAAGTGCTGCACCTACATTACCCACCACCTCGACACCCCGCGCGCCATGAGCGACTTCGACGTGCTGCTGTGGCAGCTCTCCCATCGCGACGTACAGGCCTACAAGGACGAGGATGGCTGGTTCCTGCTCATCAACACCCCCTGCCAGCACCTGCTGCCGGGCGGCGGCTGCGGTATCTATGACGAGCGTCCGCAGATCTGCCGCGACCACTCCAACGACTACTGCGAATACGACGCCCCCGCCGAAGACGGCTTCGAACTCTACTTCGACGGCTACGACAGCCTGCTGGCCTACTGCCGCAAACGCTTCAAGGGGTGGGACAAACGCTTTAAAAAGAACAAGAAAAAATAGTTGAAAAGCAACTCACCGCAAAGGCGCAGAGGCGCGAAGGAAACCTTAAATCGTACTGAGTAGGTTAGCTCGTAGGCCAGGCTGCCCCGTCCGGGGGCACATGCGGCGCTACCTTAACGATGCCTGTCGGAGGTGCCGGCCTTGTTCCGCCCGGCTGCCTGGCGCCTCTGTATGCACGAAGACACCAACCTCCAATTATTTTCAGCCCGAGATGCGCTTCGCAGGCTCAGCGCATCCTATGGATATCGCTCATCAGGTATATACGGCCCGTGGCCGCCGCCAAAATGGCCGTGGAATAGAACGCCACGTCAGGGAGGGGTGAGTAGTTACCTTTGCGGTGAATCAATATGATTCTGGCAGGATGTCTTTGAAGGTCTCGATCGCCTCGAACTCCCCCACATCCCGGCGCGGCTGCTGCGTGTCCGGCTCGTAGACCGCCAGCAGCCAGCGGATGCCGTAGTCGCGGGCCGAGCGCAGCACCGGAAGGCTATCGTCCACCAACAGCGTCCGTTGCGGGGCGAACGGCTCCACCTCCTGTAACCGATGCCAAAACTGCGGCGCCTCCTTGGGCATACCGAAGTCGTGGGAGACCACCATGCGATCAAAGTGGCCCGCCAGGCGAGTGCGCTCCATCTTCAGCTCCAGGCTTTTGACATGGGCGTTGGTGACCATCACCACCCGCTTGCCCTGTGCCCGCACCGCCTCGAGAAACTCCGGCACATAGGGGTGGACGGCGATAAGGTGATCCACCTCCTGCTTGAGCAGGGCGATATCCAGCTCCAGCTCCTCGGTCCAGTGATCGATGCTATACCAATGAATCGTACCCAGTAGCTCCTGATAGCGCGCCATCAGCTTCGCCCTCGCCTCGGCCAGCGGGACACCGTGTGTCTCGCTGTAGCGCTGCGGCACATGCTCAAGCCAGAAGTAGGTGTCGAAATTGAGGTCCAGCAGCGTGCCGTCCATATCCAGAAGCACCGTATCGATCTGCTGCCACTCCACCATTGTCCATCTCCTGTGCGCTACGTTGTCGACCGCCGGCGTGCGGTCATGATGTGTTCGGGGTGTGTTCAGGGTATCATGCCGGCATCGGTCGCAACGCCAATACTGATTATTAGTTTATGTCGCACAAACCCACCATCCTCCAGACCCAAACCCTGGCGCGAACCCGCCTGTTCCATATCGAACAGCTGGACCTGCGCTTCAGCAACGGCGTGGAGACCCGCTTCGAGCGCCTGCTCGGCTCCCCCCAGGGGGCGGTACTCATCGTGCCGATGCTGGATGAGGACACGGTACTGATGATCCGCGAATACGCCGCCGGCATCGACCGCTACGAGCTGACCCTACCCAAGGGCCGCATCGAAGAGGGCGAGGCGCTACTCAGCGCCGCCAACCGCGAGATCACGGAGGAGGTGGGCTACGGCGCCCACAGCCTGCACCACCTCACCTCCCTGAGCCTGGCACCGGGCTATGTCGGCCACTTCACCCATGTGGTATTGGCGCGGGACCTCTACCCCAAAAAGACCGCAGGCGATGAACCCGAGCCGCTGGAAGTGGTACCGTGGCGCCTCAGCGAGCTGCCACAACTGCTGCTGCGCGAGGACTGCACCGAAGCGCGCAGCATCGCCGCCCTGTTCATGACCCGGGAGTACCTGGCCGATGGCTGAATGCATCGACAAACAACACTGCGACCCCTGCCTGCTGCTCACCCCGGCGCTGGAGATCGCCATCGAGGCCGGTCGGGCGATCCTCGAGATCTACGAGGGGGGATTTCAAGTGGAGTCCAAAGCGGACGACACCCCACTGACCGAGGCGGATCTCGCCGCTCACGCGATCATCGAGGAGCGGCTGTGCGCACTAACCCCCGAACTGCCGGTACTCACCGAAGAGTCCGCCTCCATCCCCTATCAACAACGCCGCCAGTGGCGCCGCTACTGGCTGGTCGACCCGCTCGACGGTACCCGCGAGTTCATCTCCCGCAGCGGCGAATTCACCGTCAACATCGCCCTGGTGGAGAACGGCGAACCGCTGCTGGGCATCATCTACGCCCCGGTACTGGGGATCTACTACTACGCCTGCCGCGGCCAGGGCGCCTACAAGCGCGAGGCGACCAGCGAACCGCAACGTATCCACGCCCGCCGCTGGGATGGCGGCAAGGCCACCGTGGTCTGCAGCAGCGCCACCCACAGCGGCAAATTCCTGCAGAACCTGCTCGACAACCTGGGCGACTACGACGTAGTCTGCCTCGGCAGCGCCCTCAAATCGTGCCTGGTGGCCGAAGGCGAGGCGGACATCTACGCCCGTCTCGGCCCCACCTCCGAGTGGGACACCGCCGCCGCCCAGTGCATCGTCGAGGAGGCCGGCGGCCAGATCACCGACACCCAGCTGCAACCCCTGCGCTACAACACCAAGGACTCACTGCTCAATCCGCACTTTCTGGTTTTCGGGGACACCGACCGGGACTGGTCAGAGTATCTATAAAGCGCCGGTCCGAGGAGGGCTAACGCTCATCATAGACCGCCATCACCGCCTTGAGCTCGTTCAGCACCATACGCCGCTCCTCCTCGGAGAGGGTCTGCACCTGGGGCACCGCCGCCCCGCTCTCGATCGCGCTGATAGTGGCACGCACCGCCTCGCAGCCGCACTGGCAGAGGTTCTCAACACACTGACTGACCTGTTCGGAACTCACGATATCGGTTCGGCTCAAGGGATAGGGAGGCAAAATCCTATCCCAAACGCAGCGGGTTTTAAAGACCACCGCACCAGGGTGAGTGCAAACTTACATAATACCCCGCATACAGCTAGTGGTTCATACGGAGAGTATGAAAATTCGCCAAGTTCTATACCCCCTCTCAAGGCTCGAGATCGGCCAATAACGCCTCTGCCCAATTGGGTAGCGGGTTGTGTTGTCGTGTTACAACTCCGTCAACGACAGAAAACACCGGAGCAAAAGGGGTATTCTCATAGGAGTTGTCGTAGACCTGCACGCGGTCGCACAGGGGAATAGAGGTCTTGATGTGCTGGAGCGTCCTTGGGATACGGCTGTTCACCTTCTCATCGGGCACGGAATGCCCTCCCTCAGAGACACGCTCGGCTACCCGCGCCTGGTTCAGCTCGGCACTCTGGAGGTGAACCACTACCATAATCACCTCATAGCCCAACGCCTTGGCATGGGCTACAAAGTCGATCTTGGAGGGGTGGGAGTAGACCGTCTCGAAGCAGAAGCTCGCCCCGCTTAGGAGAAGTTCGCTCCGCATCTGCTCCGCGAGCTTGGCCGCTTCATAGCTGTGGGCCTCGGCTGCATCGGAGTAGAGCATCCTGGCAAGGATGTCAGCATTAACAAACGGTAGACCCAGCGGCCCCAGGTAGTGCTCATAGAACGTGCTTTTACCCGCCCCGTTACCACCGACCAATATCCAGAGCTGCTTCCTTGTGCTCAATCGGCGCTCTCAATGGGTGTGAATACCCCGCTGCGGAAGGTGCCTACGGTATGGACGCCGTTCTCATCGACCCGCTCCAGATAGCCTGGGTGGGTGACAGAGGCGTAATAGCGGATCGCAGCAGTTGTGACCTTCTGGGACAGCTCACCGGAGCGGCGATCGGCCTCGACGGCGGCAAACACCGCATCGGGGTCTATCGGCTGCGCGATGGTCGGCTCCACCTTGAGGCGGGCTAGCCCTGCGCCGACCTTGAGCAGGGCGTCGGGATCGACAAAAGAGGCGATCTGGCGGCCCAGCGAGGCCCAGTATTCAACCTGTTCGGCAGCGCTACGGTGCAAACGCGCCCCGGCGATACTAGCGGCTTGCATCAGATCCTCCTGCAAGCGGACTGGCGAGGCAGCTTTTGCCATGAGAAGTCTCCTTCATGAATTAGCGTAAGCATTCACTGTAGCACCTTGCTACATAATGTTCCACATTATCCCACTCTACGCCATTTCGCGTCCAAAGTTTTCCCATGAGTGGCTTTGTGGCGGCAGGGTAAGCGCTTAGCGTAGGCATTCCCACGCTGAGCGTGGGAACGAGAGGAGTGCAGGGATACGCCTCGCAGGAGAGCCCTGCAGCGGTTCAAACGGTGAGAATTGGCCAAGGTGGGCTCGCTCCCACGCTCTGCGTAGGAGTGTATAAGGGGGAGCCTTTCTATCCCGTCACACGCCTGATTAAGAAAACGGATGATAGCTATAACGCGCAGACTATTGCCGGCGATACTTTACGATCTGTTTTACATGACCGCCAACAGTGTGTGCGAACGCGATGCAGGAAAACCTGAATTGGTGACTTTGCGGCGAGTCAGCGTGAGCTGAGTCCCGCAAAACTCCCGCAAACGAAAAAGGGCTAGC
>JBNJGC010000024.1:0-22659 GCA_051747405.1 Pseudomonadota bacterium | reverse complement strand
CATGATCCGACGGCGGCAGTAGGGCCAGTAGACCTCGGGGACGTAGAGCAGTTCTGAGCCCTGGAAGTTGCGCCGGATCTGGGTGGCGGAGGAGGCCTCACGCATCAGGTCGAGCTCGTCGAGGAGGGTCTTTTCGAACTCGCGCACCACCTCCAGCGGGCGCAGCCGCCGCCCTTCTGACCAGTAGCGTTGGAGCTTGTCGGCGATGATGTAGAGCAGGCCGATGTCGCGCCGGATCACCGGCTCGATGTCCGGGCGCAGCACCTTGACCACCACATCGGTGCCGTTGAGCAGCTTGGCCACGTGGACCTGAGCGATGGAGGCGGAGGCCAGTGGAGTGCGGTCGAATTCGGCGAAGACCTCATTGAGGGGTTTGCCGTAGTCGCGCTCAAGGATCGCCACCGCAGTGTCGCCGGGGAAGGGGGGGACGCGGTCCTGTAGCGAGGCCAGCTCCTGGGAGATGTCATCCGGCAGCAGGTCGCGACGGGTGGAGAGGATCTGGCCGAACTTGACGAAGATGGGGCCCAGGTCCTCCAGCGCGCGGCGCAGGCGCTCACCGCGACCGAGCTCTTTATTGCGCAGGATGCGCCACCACATGAACCACTGCAAAAAGCGCAGCGGACGAAACAGGTGCGAGGCGAACACCAGATCATCAAGACCGTGCCGAAGCAGTGTCCAGCTTATGTAGAGCAGACGCAGGGCCTGGCCGAGACGAATCACGATAAAGCCTCTTTAAGGTTGAGCGGTTTTTTTGCCACAGAGAACACAGGGTGCACTGAGGGCTGAATAAGTAAAGCCCCAGTTGATGGAGCGTCCGGTGCTATTTTAACCATGGCGCCCGCGGGGCGCCCTACATTGCTTGCGATTTTGCCCAGAGCCCGATGTATAGGACGGGCCGTGCCCGCCACCCTTCTGTGGCGGGCTATTCTTCAGCCAGCATCCGCTGCAGGCGCTTTACCCGCGCCTCCAGCCGGTCGGTGTCGCTGCGCAGGGTGTCGACCGCGGCGATGAAGTGCTCCACTTCCCACCCCACCGGCAGGGCGTCGCGCTCCTCCTGCAGGTAGTCGGCGATGTCTTCGCCCAGGTGCTCGGCGCTGCGCTCGCCCCAGGCGAAGAGACCACGCACGGTGGTGCCCAGTTGATGGGCGATGATATCACCGGTGAGGCGCGAGAGGTGCTCCTCCCAGTCGATGTCGAGCTTTTCGAAGATCTGCTGGAAGCGGGTGCCGAGCTCTACATCGCCGTCGATCTCGACGCCGCCCTTGAACAGCCCCTCGCCGGTGCGTCCGAGTCCCATGCGCAGCATGGAGAAGGGGGCGCCGCGCAGTGTGGTGTCCGCCTCGCCGCCGTAGTGGCCCATCAGTCGCAGGCGGTTGCCGGTGGGTTGCATGTGGAGGCGCAGCCCGGTGCCGCTCAATTCCACGGCAACCACTTTGCCGTCGAGGCGTTGCAGGCGCCGAGCGCTCTTCTCATCCAGGGCGAGGGCGGCGTTGAGGGCCTGCTCCAGGCCGGCCAGGGCGGCGACGTTGAGCATGGAGGCGGAGGGGCTCATTTGACCTCCTTCATCAGTCTCTCCAGTGGCACCTCGGCCAGGCTGGTGGCGCCGGGGTCGCTGCGAATGACGCGGGTGTTTGCCAGCATGTCGTGAAAGCCGCGCTTTTGTTTGTCCCAAATAATCCAGAAAAAGCCCAGCCCCAGCGGCAGCAGCGAGAGGAAGTAGCCCAGATAGCGCAATAGCGACTGGCCGGTGCGCGGTTTACCCAAAGTGGCGGCGTTGACCACCTGGCACTCCATCAGCTGTTTGCCCGGTGTGGCGCCGAAGCGGACCCAGAAAAAGATCACCAGTACCATCGGCAGCAGGTCGTTGATGACCAGGTAGCGCCAGTCGAAGCCGCTCAGGCTCAGTTGTGTGAGCCCATCGCCGCCGGGATCGATGTCCGGGAAGTAGGCGCCGCCGCTGAGGAACCAGGCCAACGGGGTAAGCAGGATGAAGAGGATCAGGGTGTCGATGAGGGAGGCCCCCAGGCGGCGCAGGAATCCGGCGTATTCGATCTGCTGCGCCTGAGCCATGGTCAGAATTTATAGCCCCGGTGCAGGGCGACGATGCCGCCGGTGAGGTTGTGGTAGTCGACCCGCTCGAAGCCGACCGCCTCCATCATCCCCTTGAGGGTCTTCTGGTCAGGGTGCATGCGGATCGACTCGGCCAGGTATTTGTAGCTGTCCGGGTCGTCGGCCACCAGCTTGCCCATGAAGGGGAGCAGCTTGAACGAATACTGGTCGTAGATCGGCCCCAGCCCCGGTGCCACCGGCTTGGAGAACTCCAGCACCAGCAGCCGCCCGCCCGGCTTGAGCACGCGGAACATGGAGGCGAGCGCCTTCTCCTTGTCGGTGACGTTGCGCAGGCCGAAGGCGATGGTGATGACGTCGAAGTGGTTATCGGGGAAGGGGAGCGCCTCGGCATTGGCCTGGGCGAAGGTGATGTTACCGATGATGCCGCGGTCGACCAGACGCGAACGCCCTACTTTGAGCATAGAGTCGTTGATGTCGGCCAGCACCACCTCGCCCTCGGGGCCGACCAGCTCGGAGAACTTGGCGGTGAGATCGCCGGTGCCGCCGGCGATGTCCAGCACCCGCTGGCCACGGCGCACACCGCTCATCTCGATGGTGTAGCGCTTCCACAGCCGGTGGATGCCCAGCGACATCAGGTCGTTCATCAGGTCGTACTTGGCGGCGACCGAGTGGAACACGTCGGCCACCTTGGCCGCCTTCTCCCCGCGGGGCACCTGCTGGTAGCCGAAGTGGGTGGTCTCTCCCGTATCGCTGTCCGCTGCCTGATGTTGGTCGTTCACTGGGCCGTGGTCCTGTGTTGGTGGTGGCTCAGGCCTTGCGCTCGTGGCCCGCCTCCTTGAGTCGTTGCAGGTAATTCTGCCAGTTTTTGTCGTAATTAACACCCAAATCGTAAAGGGTATCCCAGGAGTAGATACCCGACTCGTGGCCGTCGTCGAAGCTGGGCTGGATGGCGTAGGTGCCCACTTGCTCGATCTTCTCGATGTTGACGTCCTCCTTGCCGACCTGCAGCACCTCCTGGCCCGGCCCGTGGCCCTGGACCTCGGCGGAGGGGGAGAAGACACGCAGGTACTCGCAGGGCAGCTCAAAGCGCTGGCCGTCGTCGAAAGCGATCTCGAGGACGCGGCGGCTCTTGTGCAGGGTGATCTCGGTGGGGATGTGCTTGTTCATGGGCTTCCTCGTTAAAACTGTGGGGCTGACGGTTTCGGCAGATGGTATTCAAGTGGTGCTGCCGCCGCCGATATTCAATCGTTGGTTGGCGCCGGCGTCCATGGGGCGCCCTGCCGATGCTGCGCCGGTCGGGCGGCCTGCGCCCACCCATTTTGCTATGGACGGTCCGTGGCCGCCACTAACGGTTACAGGATGTAACGGCTCAAATCCTCGTCGTGGCTGAGGGCATCGAGCTGGCTGTCCACATAGGCCGCGTCGATCTCCAGGCTCTGACCGCTCTTGTCCGCCGCCTCGTAGGAGATGTGCTCGAGCAGCCGCTCCATCACCGTATGCAGCCGGCGTGCGCCGATGTTCTCCGTACTCTCGTTGACCTGCCAGGCGATCTCGGCCAGGCGGGTGATCCCCTCTGCGGTGAAGTTCAGTGTCACCCCTTCGGTGGCCAGCAGGGCGCGGTACTGTTCGGTGAGTGAGGCGCTGGGCTCGGTGAGGATGCGTTTGAACTCCTCCACCCCCAGGGCGTCGAGCTCGACGCGGATCGGCAACCGCCCCTGCAGCTCGGGGATGAGATCCGAGGGCTTGGAGAGGTGGAAGGCGCCGGAGGCGATGAAGAGGATGTGGTCGGTGCGGATCATGCCGTACTTGGTGGAGACGGTACTCCCCTCCACCAGCGGCAGCAGGTCGCGCTGTACCCCTTCGCGGGAGACGTCGGGCCCTTTACCCCCCTCGGAGCGACCGGTCACCTTGTCCATCTCGTCGAGGAAGACGATGCCGTGCTGCTCCACTGCCTGCAGCGCCATGCTCTTGATCTCCTCCTCGTTGACCAGCTTGCCCGCCTCCTCGTCGGTGAGCTGCTTGAGCGCCTCCTTGATGCGCATCTTGCGCTTTTTGGTGCGCTGGCTGCCCAGGTTCTGAAACAGGCCCTGGAGCTGGTTGGTCATCTCCTCCATGCCGGGCGGGGCCATGATCTCGACGCCCATGGGGTTTTCGCTGACATCGATCTCGATCTCCTTGTCGTCCAGCTCCCCCTCGCGCAGCTTTTTGCGGAATTTCTGTCGTGTGCCGGACTCCGCTGCGCTCGGCTCCTCCGGTTCGTTGGCAAAGCCGCCGCTGCTGCGGGCCGGGGGCAGGAGGATGTCGAGGATGCGCTCTTCGGCCGCTTCGAAGGCGCGGTGGCGGACCTTCTTCATCTCCTCCTCACGCACCATCTTGAGGGCGATTTCCACCAGATCGCGGATAATCGACTCCACATCGCGGCCAACATAGCCTACTTCGGTGAACTTGGTCGCCTCTACCTTGAGGAAGGGGGCGCGGGCCAGTTTGGCCAGGCGGCGGGCGATCTCGGTCTTGCCGACGCCGGTTGGCCCGATCATGAGGATGTTCTTGGGGGTGATCTCGTTGCGCAGGCTCTCATCCACCTGGCTGCGGCGCCAGCGGTTGCGCAGCGCAATAGCCACGGCGCGCTTGGCGCCCGCCTGGCCGATGATATGGTTGTCCAGCTCCTGGACGATCTCGCGGGGTGTCATCATGGACATGGAAACATTGACTCGCTATTGGCTGAGATTAGGCGAAATCCAGCTCCTCGATGGTGAGGGAGTGGTTGGTGTAGATGCAGATGTCGGCGGCGATGTTGAGGCCCTTTTCGACGATATCCCGGGCCGTAAGCTCGGTGTTCTCGTATAGCGCGGTGGCCGCTGCCTGGGCGAAGGCGCCGCCGGAGCCGATGGCGATGAGGTTGTGTTCGGGTTCGATCACGTCGCCGTTACCGGTGATCATCAGGGTGGCGGTGTGGTCGGCCACCAGCAGCAGCGCCTCGAGCTTGCGCAGCACACGGTCGGTGCGCCAGTCCTTGGCCATCTCCACCGCGGCGCGGGTGAGGTTGCCCTGGTGCTTTTCGAGCTTTGCCTCGAAGCGCTCGAACAGGGTGAAGGCGTCGGCGGTGCCGCCGGCAAAGCCTGCGATCACCTGGTCACGGTAGAGGCGGCGCACCTTGCGCGCATTGCCCTTCATGATGGTATTGCCGAGGGAGACCTGGCCGTCACCACCGATAACCACCTGGTTGCCGCGCCGCACGGCGAGAATCGTTGTACCGCGGTATTGTTCCACTGTGTTACCTCTGTTTTCGCTGGAGGAGAAGTTTACAACATAGGGCGTTGGTATTCCTATGGTGGGTGTATAATCACCCGACATAAATCGACCGGGTGAAAACCAATGAAGCTGCTGATCCGCGACCTGCCGCGCGCTGTTACCGAAGATGAGATTCGGGAGATGTTCGAGGCCTACGGGCGCGTGCAGTCCTGCACGCTGGTGATGGATAAGAAGAGCGGAGGCTCCAAAGGCTTCGGCTTTGTCGAGATGCCCAAGCCGGGCGAGGCAAAGGCGGCGCTCAAGAACCTCAACGGCATCACCCTCGGCGGGCAGAAGATCCGCGTCAAAAAGGCTGAACCGGCTCCGGCAGGAAAGCCGTAGTGAGTCGGCAACGAAACCGGGACCCGCTGCACGGTGTGACCCTGGAGATGGTGGTCACCCGCCTGGTGGAACGCTACGGCTGGGAGGAGCTTGGGCGGCGCATCCGCATCAAATGTTTCACCAACGACCCGAGCCTCTCTTCCAGCTTGAAGTTTCTGCGCCGCACGCCTTGGGCGCGGCAGAAGGTTGAGGCGCTCTACCTCCAGGCTCTGGCAGGGGCTACAGAGCGCTAGCGCGACGCGGGCTCAGCCGCGCAGCAGGTGGCGGCGGAGCGGGCGCAGCGCCAGTAGCGCCAGCACCACCCCGCAGGCTGCCGCCAGCCAGACCGGGATCAGCTCTCCCCCTTCACCCATCTGTGCCACCACGTCGATGCTCCACCGCTGCAGCATCCAGTCCAGCAGCAGGCCGAGCGCGACGCTGGAGAGGGCGATGCCGCCAAGGTAGCTCACAAGGGTGGCGCTGCCCAGCTCTTTGCGTACCACCGCCAGGGTGGCCAGGTTGGTGGCCGGCCCGGCGAGCAGAAAGACCAGCACCGTACCGGGGGAGATCCCCGCCAGCAGCAGTGCCGCCGCCAGCGGGGTGGAGGCGGTGGCGCAGATGTACATGGGGATCCCCGCCAGCAGCATCAGCCCCATCGCCGGCAGGCCGCTGCCCCATTGTGCCAGTACCTGGGGAGGGAGCAGGGTGGTGAGTACACCGGCCAGCAGGAGGCCGATGGCGAGCCACGGGACGATGTCGTCGAGAATGTCGGTGGCGGCGTAGCGCAGCCCCTGGGCGGTGGTGGTGAGGGGGCCGGGCGAGGCGTCGGCGGGCTCCGGGCCGCCGCAGCCACAGCTGCTGTCGCCGCAAGTGGCGGCAGTCGCCGGGGTCGTCGGGGCGGTGGGGGTCGGTAACAGGGCGCTCAGCAGGCCGGTGGCGATAGCGCTGATAATGGCCGCGACAGGCCGCACCACTGCCATCACTGGCCCCAATAGGGCGTAGCTGACAGCGATGGAGTCGGCGCCGGTTTCGGGGGTGGCGATGAGGAATGAGACTGTAGCGGGGCGTGAGGCGCCACCTCGGTGCAGCCCCAGCGCCGCCGGCAGGACGCCGCAGGAGCACAACGGCAGGGGCGCGCCGATGACGGCAGCTCTGAATATGGGGGCTGCGCCAGTGCCGCCCAGCCAGCGCGTGAGCACGGACTCCGGCAGCCACGCCTTGATCACCCCGGCGGCGGCCAGCCCCAGCAGCAGCCAGGGGGCGGCGTCGAGATAGAGGTCGAGGGTGTTGCCGAGCAGCTCGGCGATCATTGCGCGGCGAAGCCCTCCGGTTCGCCCTCTTTGGCCTTCTGCATCAGCTTGTCGTTACGCTCCGCGAGGCGGTCGATGAGGGTGTCGAGCCCCTGGCGGCTCACCTCGGTGGAGAAGCTGCTACGGTAGTTGGTCACCAGGCTGATGCCGTCGACGTTGACATCGTAGAGCAGCCACTCCCCGCCATCGCGGCGGAACAGGCTGAAGGCGATCGGCACCTTGGGGCCGTCGTTGGGCATATTGACCTGGGCGCGAACGGTGGTCCGCTTCTCCTCATCGCCGATGTTGGTGGGGCGGTAGGTGATGATGCTCGCGCCGCCGTTGACCAGCTCGTCGATCTTGTCCGGGTCTTCCACCAGCGCCGAGACGTAGAAGCGGATCAGCAGGTTCTTGAACTCTTCGACGAACCGTTCACGCTGCGCTACGCTGGCGGTGCGCCAGTGCTTGCCCAGGACGAAGCGGGACATCACCTCCATGTCCACATGGGGCAGCAGCACCTCCTCGACCAGACCGAATAGCCGGGTGGGCTCCTGTTTGAGCGAATCGCGCTCCCGCTCCAGTACCACGAACACCTCTTCGGTGACCGACTCGAGCATCTTCTCGGGGGCGATGTTCGCCTCGGCGCGGGCAACCAAGGCAAAGATAAGCAGCGCCGCCAGCCAGAGGGCGGCGCCATTGATGGATTGGGCTGTGAGCATCTTCATTGTGCGTACTCCTTGGTACGGGACCGAATGGGGCGATTGTCGCCAAAATTCGGGCGCGGCGCAAAGCCTCGTTCTCGCATGCTAAAATGGAACCCGTTGGCCCTTTCAGGGTCTGACCCATCCCCATCCGTTCGGTTCATTGCGCTCAACGCCTGTATCCGGACGGGTTGAGCCTTTTGCACATAACACCCGGATTGAGTGGAATGAGAGCCCCCGAACTGCTGGCCCCCGCCGGCAACCTGAAGAACCTGCGCTACGCTATCGCCTACGGCGCCGATGCGGTCTATGCCGGCATGCCGCGCTACTCGCTGCGGGTGCGCAACAACGATTTCGATACCCTGGCGCAGCTGCAGAACGGTATCGATGAGGTGCACGCCGCCGGCAGACAGTTCTTCCTCGCCAGCAACGTGCTGCCGCACAACGCCAAGGTGAAGACCTTCCTGCGCGACGTCGAGCCCATCATCGAGCTGGGGCCCGATGCCCTGATCATGGCCGATCCGGGCCTGATCATGATGGTGCGCGAAAAGTGGCCGGAGATGCCGATCCACCTCTCGGTGCAGGCCAACACCATCAACTACGCCAGCGTGCGGTTCTGGCAGTCGCTGGGGCTGAGTCGGGTGATCCTCTCGCGCGAGCTCTCTTTGGATGAGGTCGCCGAGATCCGCCAGCAGTGCCCCGATATGGAGCTGGAGGTGTTCGTCCACGGCGCGCTCTGCATCGCCTACTCCGGCCGCTGCCTGCTCTCGGGCTACTTCAACCACCGCGACGCCAACCAGGGCACCTGCACCAACTCCTGCCGCTGGCAGTACGACGTCAAACCGGCCCAGGAGAACGAGACCGGCGATGTGGTGGCGAAGGACCTGCTCGCCCCCTCGCAGACCGGCAGCGGTGAGCGCCACGAGGCCTCTGAACAGGTCTTCTTACTGGAAGAGAGCGAGCGCCCCGGCACCATGATGCCCATCGAGGAGGATGAGCACGGTACCTACATCATGAACTCCAAGGACCTGCGCGCGGTGGAGCATGTGCAGCGGCTGGTGGAGATCGGCGTCGATTCGCTCAAGATCGAGGGCCGCACCAAGTCCCACTACTACGCCGCGCGCACCGCCCAGGTCTACCGCCGCGCCATCGACGATGCGGTGGCGGGCCGCCGCTTCGACCCCAGCCTGCTCGGCGTACTGGAGAACCTGGCCAACCGCGGCTACACCGACGGCTTCCTGCAGCGCCACCACAGCCAGGAGTACCAGAACTACCTCACCAACCACTCCGCCTCCATCCAGCAGCAGTTCGTCGGTGAGGTGCTGGGCTACGACAGCGAGACGGGCCTTGCCGAGGTGGAGGTGAAGAACAAATTCGCCGTCGGCAACACCCTGGAGATCATGACCCCCGCCGGCAACCGCACCATCACCCTCGAGTCGATGCAGAGCGACAAGGGCGAGCCGATGGAGATGGTCCCCGGTGGCGGCTACCGGGTGCGTATCCCCCTGCCCGCCGGCGACTACGACAAGGCGCTCATCACCCGTAATTTTTGATACAGACCTCGCTCACCGGCTGGTACGGGGCGGGTTCAAGGCCAGAGTGCATTCCCACGCGGAGCGTGGGAATGAGAACGGGGTCGGTGTGGCTCCTTGCTCCCACGCTCCGCGTGGGAGTATAGATCTTCTTATCGGTAATCCCCTTCACGCTGATGGCGAACTGCCAGAAGGGTAACGGTGTTGCGGTCTTCGATCTCGAACAGTGCGACGTAGCCGGTGTGGCCGAATGGAATGACCATCTCTCGCAGGAAAGGGTTGTCGGGCGAGGCCTTGCGACAGCTGAAGGGGAAGGTATGCAGGAAACCGAATGCTGAGGCCAATGCCTCCAGGGCGCGACTGGCAGACTCCGGATCGTGCTCCAGAAGAAAGGCATGCAGACGCTTCAGATCATCCCTCGCCGTCCTGGTGAGGCGTACCCGATAACTCATTTCAGCGTATTGGCTGACATCGCCTCAAGCTCGCCCAGAATCTGCTCGGGTGAGTAATATTCGTTGTCCTGTCGCGCCTGTTCACGGGCAGCAAGCCCCCGGGCGAGAAACTCCGTCTCCGCCTGACGATAGGCAATACTGTCTCGAATGGACTGCTCGAGAAAACCGGAGAGTGTCTCGCCCTCGCGCAAAACGCCCTCCGCAGCCTGGCGCAATTCCGGCTCAACCCTAAGTGACGGGATCGTTGCAGACTTCATTCTTCCTACTCTTGCATTGCATGTGCGATGCAAGAATTATAGCACCCTTTCTTGCTTCCATGTTCAGCGTGGGAGTATAGACCTGCGGTAATTGCGTACAAAGGTGACTAGCGCTAAGGTGGCAAAAACGCTCTCGCAGGGAAATGCAGAAGAATGAGTAACCACTATCAATGGCTCGCACGGCAGCTGCCGCAGTGGGTCGACGAGGCGATCATCAGCGAGGATCAGGCCGCTGTGTTGAGCCGGCGCCATCCGCCCGGGGATACGCTCAATCTCGGCCGCCTGCTGCTCACCGGCATCGCCGCGGTGATGATCGGCCTCGGTGTGATCCTGTTGTTTGCCTACAATTGGTCGGCGATGGGCAAGCTGAGCAAGCTGGCGGTGATCTTCGCCTTTCTCGGCGGCGCCCATGTGGCGGCCCTGCTGCTGCGCCGCCGCAGCCATGTCTACAGCGAAAGCCTGTTCGCCCTCGGCACCATGTTGATGGGGGCCGGTATCTTTCTGGTGGGGCAGGTCTACCACATGGACAGCCACTACCCGAATGCCTTTCTCTTCTGGTCGCTCGGCGCACTGGCGCTGGCCTGGGCGCTGCCCTCGCTCACCCAGGCGTTTATGGCGGTGGCGCTGGTGCTCACCTGGCACCTGACCGAGGTGCTCGATTTCCACGCGGTCAACACCATGGCCCTGCCGCTGGTGCTTGCCATCTTCCCGCTGGCATGGCGACTTGGCTCGCCGATGCTGGCGCGTTTCACCTCGGTCGGCCTGCTGGTCACCATCGGCTTCAGTGTCAGTGTGATCGGCGGCGATCTGGTGGTCAGTCTGCTGCTCTTCACCACCATCGCGTTGCTGGCGCTGGAGGGGCTGGCGGGCGAGTCGGCGCGGGAGATCGCCCGTGCGGCGACCGGCCCCGCGCTGCTGGTGATGGTGGTGCTGATGTACCTGATGACCTTCGGCAAGCTCGGGCCGAAGCTGATCGATATCGAGCTGCAGGGTGGGCTGGCCAGTGCCTATTTCATCATCGCCCTGGTGCTGAGCCAGGCGGCCTTCTTCTGGCTGCTCTGGCGGGGGCGGCTCAGTGTGCCGCTGCGCATCGCAGAGCTGACCTTGTTGCTGGTGCTGCTGCCCTCGCTGCTGGCTGCTGTCACGGACGGGGTGAGTGTGCGTGACAGCGGCGCCTGGGTGGTGCTCGGTTTCAACCTGCTGCTGTTGGGCATGAGTGTCTGGCTGATGGTCGACGGGGCGCGCAACGCCAACCGTCGGCACATGGTGCAGGGGTCGCTGCTCTTCGCCCTGTTGGCGGCGGCGCGCTATACCGACCTGTTCGACAGCCTGATCGCCCGGGCGCTGGTGTTCCTGCTGGTGGGGGCGGCGCTGTTTGCGGTGAGCCACTTCTACCAGCGCAACAAAAGGCAGGTGAGCCGTGAAGCGTAGGACGATATTTATCCTGCTGGCGGTGCTCCTCCAGATCGGCGTGGTGGCGGCGATGGCGCTGTCGCGTGAGTGGATCCTCACCAGCGGTACCCCCTACACCTTCCAGACCGCCCCCGTCGACCCGCGAGACATCTTCCGTGGCGACTATGTGCGCCTCGACTACCTCTTCTCCAATGTGGCGGCGGCGCGGCTGGAGTCGGCGATTATCGAGCAGGGGCTGCGCAAGGGGCAGAAGGTCTATCTGGCGCTGGAACAGGACATCAACGGTATCCACCGCGGCGGTCGGCTCTATCTCCAGCCGCCGGAAGGGCAGCCCTGGCTGGCGGGACGGGTGCGCTACGACTGGCCCTATCGCGGTTATGCCGATCGGTCCGCCAGTGCCCGGCAAAAGGTGGCGCTCAAACCGGTGGCCGTAAAATACGGCATCGAGCAGTATTATCTGGAGCAGGGCAGCGGCCTGGCCATCGAGGAGCGGCGCGGCGGGCGCAACGACTTTCAGCTGCCGATGCTGATCCACGTCCGTGTTTCCGCCTCGGGCGAGGCGGTCATCGAGGGCTACAGTTGGGCGGATATTGCGGTCCGGACTGAGGTTCAGCGCGCCCCTGAGCGGGAGGCTGAGGCGCAGCAGGCCAGTGCCAGCGCCGTTATCCAGATGAGCCTGCAGAATCGGGGCGAGTCGGTGCTGAGGCTGCCGCTCAGGCAGGGCAACTGCTCCTTCAGCCTCATCGGTGCGCAGCAGGCGCCTGAGGACGCAACCGCTTTCGCCCATGAGCGGACGGAGTGTCTCGATGCCCCGGTCGAGCCGGTAACGCTGGCGCCGGGCGAGGTACATGCCGTGAGTTTCGATCTCAACCGCCCCCACTGGCAGGTCATGTTCGGTGACAATCCGACCCCCATGGGACGACTGTCGTGGAACTACCGTTACCGAATCGTCTACACCGGTGAGCCGCTGCCGGGAGTGAAGGGGGCGATTGTCTCCCGCGCCTTCCATGGGCGGGGCAGTATCGATTGATGGCCCAGGCCGCCGGCGTCATGCGCGAACCCAGGGCGTAAGCAGTTAGGGGTGCCTCTGAAAATTCGAACAAAGCGATGATGGCAAGGCGCAAAGGCACGAAAAAGAGGCGTTTACAGGGGCTAAATGAGCATTTGAGTGCTTTTGCAACACCGCTAGCGCGCTTTCTGCGGATTTGTAGAGGTGTCCTTAAACCGAATAGGGCATGCGTATTCCGGGCTCATCCGGAGGGAAGTCTTTGCTGTTGCGGCTGACGAGTAGTGCGCTCTGGCTTTTCGCGCTGGCCCAGATGATGGCGTCCGGTAGCCGCATTCGGGTTCGGCGCCGGATGGTGACTGCCCGTTCGGCAATGTCGGTGGTCAGTGGTAGTTGGATGAATCGCGCAAGGAAAGCCTTTATGGTTGCTGCTTCATCCTCGTCGGCACCCACCATGACCTCCATCCAGGTAATGGTGCTAATCAGGACAGTGTCGAAGCGCTCTAGCTCATCCCGTGCCGCTTCGACGCCGTTCAGGTAGTCGATGAGGATGTTTGTGTCCAGCAGGGCCTTCAATTACCCCACTCCTCGCGCAGTGCGTCCTGATAACGCAGCCCGTCTTTGTCGCGTCCCTTCCAGATGCCGAATGCGGAGGCGCCGGTTTGGCTTTGGTGGCGCGACAGATATTCGGCAACTGCGCGGCGCATCAACTCCGCCCTGGATAATCCCTCTTGCTCGCTCATTGCCTTGAGCGCCTCAATCTGCTGTTCAGGTAGCTCTACGATGGTTCTCATGGACGCACCCCTGAGTGATGTGTGATGACGTTATTGTATATCGTTTGTGTTGGGGTTTGTAAAGGGGTAAGGGTGGACGGTAAGTAAGCATGGCACGAGGCTAATGGCGTCAGGCCGCCAGCGTTACGGTCATTCCCAGGGGTGTGCCGTCGCAGCTCTAGATGCTGCAGAAGGGAGCTTCAGGCGGCGGAGTCCTGTTCGTTATCCCAGCCGGGGAATACCAACACGGCGGGGTGGCACTTCAGGGCGCGGGCGAGAACCTTGGCACGTTCGACGCCAAGGTTGATGCGACCATTCTCAATGGCCGACAGGGTGGATTGCGGGATACCCGTTAGGCGTGCCAGGTCATTCTGGCTCAGTTCCTGAAGTTCGCGCATGATGCGGACGGAGTCACCGACCGAGACATCGACTCGTTTTTTGGCTCTGACAAAATCTTTCATCTTATTTTATCGGCAGCTCTGGTGTGCTCTATAGCCAGCGGGAATCAGCAGACTGTTTAGCCTGACGAATTCTGTATTACGTCAGGCGGCCAGTGTGACGCTCACACCCAGTGTGTGTAGTAATCGGTGTACTGTGTCCCATTTCGGTTGCGATTTGCCGTTGAAGGCCTTGTACAGGCTTTCACGGTTCAGGCCCGTCTCTTTTGCCAGGCGCGCAACCCCCTTGTGGCGTACCACATTGCCAAGCGCTGCCACGAAAACGGCGGGGTCGTCATCCTGATATGCCTCGGTCAGGTAGTCGGCGATCTCTTCATCGCTTTGCAGGTAATCCACCGGATTAAACGCTGCTGTTTTTAGTGCCATGATTTATATCTCCAGCTCAGACAATAGACGCTTTGCCTGTTCAATGTCGCGTCGTTGTGTGGTTTTGTTGCCGCCATTGAGTAGCAGAATCAGTTTTCCGTTACGAATGGTGAAGTAGAGCCTGTAGCCTTTGCCGACGAATATGCGCATTTCACTGACGCCGTCCCCGACGGATTTTACATCGCCCAGGTTGCCGATCTCGGCGCGAGTGAGGCGCAGGGCGATTGCACGCACGGCTTGCCTGTCCTTCAGTCTGGAAAGCCAGCGAGAAAACACATCCGTTGTGCTGATCTCGTACTCCATGGCTGAAGTGTAGCGCGTAGGCTACATGCTGGCAACTGGTTGCACTGGGCCGCAGCAAGCGGCGTTGCGATTGCGCCATCATGCCGGGCGCGGTAGCCTTTGCCACCAACATTAACCATCTTTGCCGAGGGTATTTCCATGAGCCGACTCGAGACCAGCCGCGGGGCCTTTCCCTGGGTGCGCAAGCGCCGTATGCGCCGTGACGACTTCTCCCGCCGTTTGATGCGCGAGAATGTGCTGACCGCCAACGACCTCATCTATCCGATGTTCGTGCTCGAGGGCGAGGGGCAGCGCGAGGCGGTCGCCTCCATGCCCGGTATCGAGCGGCTCTCCATCGACCTGCTGCTGAAAGAGGCCGAGGAGCTGGTGGCGCTGGGGATTCCGATGGTCGCGCTGTTCCCGGTGACACCGCAGGAGAAGAAGTCCCTGGATGCGGGCGAGGCCTGGAACCCCGACGGTCTGGCACAGCGGGCGGTACGCGCCCTGCGCGAGCGGTTCCCGGAGCTGGGGGTGATGACCGATGTGGCGCTGGACCCCTTCACCACCCACGGCCAGGACGGCATCATCGACGACTCGGGTTATGTGATGAACGACATTACCGTGGAGACCCTGGTCCGGCAGGCGATCTCCCACGCCGAGGCGGGCGCCCAGGTGGTGGCTCCCTCCGACATGATGGATGGGCGCATCGGCGAAATCCGCGAGGCGCTGGAGCGTGAGGGCCATGTGAATACGCGCATTATGTCCTACGCCGCCAAGTACGCCTCCAGCTTCTACGGGCCGTTCCGCGACGCGGTGGGCTCCGCCGCGAACCTCGGCGGCGGCGACAAGCGCACCTATCAGATGGACCCGGCCAACACCGACGAGGCGTTGTGGGAGGTGGCTCAGGACCTGGAGGAGGGTGCCGACATGGTGATGGTCAAGCCCGGCATGCCCTACCTGGACATCGTCCGCCGCGTTAAAGAGCAGTTCGGCGCTCCCACCTACGCCTATCAGGTCAGCGGCGAGTACGCCATGCTGATGGCCGCGGCACAGAACGGCTGGCTGGAGGAGCGCCAGGTGGTGCTCGAGGCGCTGCTGTCGTTCAAGCGCGCCGGGGCCGACGGCGTCCTTACCTACTTTGCCAAGCGGGTGGCAGGCTGGCTGCGGGAGGGGTAGGCACCCGGTCTTTGCCATGGGGGCGTTTGCGGCGTACGCTTCGCCCTCTTCTTTGTAACAAAAGCGAAACAGAAGGGTGGGCGATAGCCTTAACAGCCACTATACTGCGCCCAAATTTTCCTTGTGAGGAGGCGTTCCCGTGTCACGCAAGAGCTATATCTTCAGTATGTTCGGCACCTCGCCGATACGTCCGATGCAGCAGCACATGGCAGAGGTGCATGCCTGTGCCAAGGAGCTGATCCCGTTCTTCGAGGCCGCTCTGGCCGGCGATTGGGAGGAGGCGGCAAAGGTCCAGGCCACCATCGCCGAGCAGGAGAATGCCGCCGATGAGCTCAAACGGGAGCTGCGCCTCAACCTCCCCAGCGGCCTGATGATGGCCATGTCCCGCCGCGACCTTCTCGAGACCCTGACCATGCAGGACCGCATCGCCAACAAGGCCAAGGATATCGCCGGGCTGATGCTGGGGCGAAAGATGACCTTCCCCGCCGAGATCGCCCCGCTGATGCAGGAGTTCGTGCAGCGCTGCATCGACGCGGCACACCAGGCGCAGAGCGCCATCAATGAGCTGGACGAGCTGCTGGAGACCGGTTTTCGGGGTCGTGAGGTGGAGCTGGTGGAGGGGATGATCACCAAGCTCGACGAGATCGAGAGCGATACCGACCAAATTCAGGTGGCGGTGCGGAGCAAGCTGTTCGAGCTGGAGAAGGATCTGCCGCCGGTGGATGTGATGTTTATCTATCGGGTGATTGAGTGGATTGGGGATCTGGCGGACCTTGCGCAGCGCGTGGGTAGCCGTCTCGAAATCATGCTGGCGCGCTAGGAGGAGGTTCGGGTGGAATACGCAACGATCTTTATTGTTCTCGCCTGTGTCTTCGGCTTCTTCATGGCCTGGGGCGTGGGGGCCAACGATGTGGCCAACGCCATGGGCACATCGGTCGGCTCCAAGGCAGTCTCTATCAAGCAGGCCTTTATCATCGCCGCGGTGTTCGAGTTCGCCGGGGCCTTTCTCGCCGGCGGCGAGGTGACCAAGACTATCCGCAAGGGGATGATCGACGCCGAAGTGCTCGCCGGCAGCCCCGATCTGGTGGTCTACGGTATGTTGGCGGCGCTGCTGGCGGCGGGGATCTGGCTGCTGGTCGCCTCGCGGGCCGGTTGGCCGGTCTCCACCACCCACTCCATCGTCGGTGCCATCGTCGGTTTTGCCGCCGTCGGCATCGGTATGGAGGCGGTGCACTGGCCCAAGGTGGGCACCATCGTCATGAGTTGGGTTGTCTCGCCGGCGCTGGCCGGGGTGATCTCGTTCTGGCTATTCGTCAGTGTGCAGCGGTTTATTCTCGATACCGATAACCCGCTGCTCAGCGCCAAGCGCTATGTGCCGGTCTATATCTTTCTGGTCGGCTTCGTCATCGCCCTGGTGACCATGTTCAAGGGGCTCAAGCATGTAGGGCTGGAGCTGACCATGCTGCAAAGCTACCTGGCGGCGATCGTGATGGGGCTGGTGGTGATGGTCATTGGGATCTTTTTCATCCGCCGGCTGAAGTTCGACCCGGCGGCAGATAGTGACTTTCACTTCGCCAATGTGGAGAAGGTGTTCGGGGTGTTGATGATCTTCACCGCCTGCGCCATGGCCTTCGCCCACGGCTCCAACGATGTGGCCAACGCTGTGGGCCCCGTCGCCGCGGTGGTGGGCATCGCCGAAACCGGCTCGGTGACCGCCGAGTCGGTGATGCCGGCCTGGATCCTGCTGCTTGGCGGCATCGGTATCGTCATCGGCCTGGTGACCTACGGCCACAAGGTGATCGCTACCGTGGGCACCGGCATCACCGAGCTGACCCCCAGCCGCGGTTTTGCCGCCACACTGGGGGCGGCGACCACGGTGGTGATCGCCTCCGGCACCGGCCTGCCCATCTCCACCACCCACACTTTGGTGGGTGCGGTCTTGGGTGTCGGCCTGGCGCGGGGGATCGCGGCGCTCAATCTTAATGTGGTGCGGACTATCTTTCTCTCCTGGATCGTCACCCTGCCCGCAGGGGCGATCCTGGCGATTGGCATCTTCTTTATGCTAAAAGGCATTTTTGCCTGACGGAGGAGTGCGCACATGGCAAAACCGGATCAATATGCCGTCATGGGCAACCCCATCGCCCACAGCAAGTCCCCCCAGATCCATGCGCAGTTTGCCGAGCAGACGGGGGAGGTTTTGGAGTACAGCGCCATTCTGGTCGAGGTGGGGCAGTTTACCGAGGCGGTGCGTGAGTTTCAGGCGCAGGGCGGTAAGGGGCTCAACGTGACCGTCCCGTTCAAGCGTGACGCCTGGCGCTTGGTCGATGAGCGCAGTGAGTGCGCGGAGTTGGCCGGTGCGGTCAATACCCTCGTGCTGCACCCGGATGGCCGGCTTTATGGTGATAATACCGATGGCGTGGGCATGGTGCGCGATATCCAGGTCAACCAGGGCGTGGCCATTGAGGGGAAAAAGGTGTTGATCCTCGGCGCCGGCGGTGCGGTGCGCGGTGTGCTCGGTCCGGTGCTAAACCAGAAGCCCGCCGAGGTGGTGATCGCCAACCGTACCCCGGAGCGCGCCCAGGAGCTGGCCGACGCCTTCGAAGAGCAGGGTCGAATCGACGGCTGCGGCTTTGACGATCTTGACGGCTCCCGCTACGACATCGTCATCAACGGCACCTCCGCCAGTCTCAAGGGTGAGGTGCCGCCACTGCCCGAGGGCATCCTCGCCCGCGGCGCCTTCTGCTACGACATGATGTACGCCGGTGAGCCGACCGCCTTCATGCGCTGGGCCGATGATGAGGGCTGCGAACGGATTAGCGATGGTCTGGGAATGCTGGTGGAGCAGGCGGCCGAGTCGTTTAACATCTGGCGCGGGGTGCGCCCCGAGACCGCCCCGGTGATCAAGGCGGTGCGGGAGCAGATAACCTGAAGAGGTAATCGCTCGCAGCCTGAAAATTAATCGTGTAGGTGGCGGTGCAAAGGCCCGGAGTAGCACCGTTATGGAGAGGGGCGCTGGGCTCATCGCGCAATGACGGCGTGGATTACCCCAGGGGGCGGGTAGTTCTCTCTTCCGGAGACGTAACTACTCGCCCCTCCCCTGACGTAGCGTTCTATTCCACGGCCATTGTGGCGGCGGCCAGGGGCCGTATATGCCTGACGAGCACTATCCATAGGATGCGCTGAGCTTGCGAGGCGCATCCTATTCGGTCAATGACAGGAGCGCGGTATCTCCGTCCATGCAGAAGCGCCAGGCAGCCGGAGGGGGGAGCGAGGCCCTGTATCTCCGCCGGGCATCGTTAGGGTATCGCCACACGCGCCTCCGGACGGGGCAGCCTGGCCTACGAACTATCCATAGGATGCGCTGAGCTTGCGAAGCGCATCATGCAGGGACCTTGAGATTGTTGCCACAGAGGGCACAGAGAGCACGGAGACCGTCATGCCGGACCTGCTACGGCATCCATGCCAGGGTTGTCTTCACTTTGCGCCTCGACAATGTGCTCCATGCATTGTCTACCACCGCCCTCCATGGCGGCGTCAGCGCCTTTGCGGTGAAAAATCTTGTCAGTAGCGCGCGAGTAGTTACCCGGAGACAAAAAAGGCAGCTTACGCTGCCTTTTTGCTGTGAATCGCTCTTAAGCGATCAGGCGTAGGTATCGACCTGATTGCCGCTCTGCTCCTGACTCTGAGCGTTGCTCTCACCGTTGTCGGCACGTGCCTGGGTCTGCTCGTTGCTGGCCTGTTGCGGCTGCTCGACCGGATTGTTGCTGACCGCCTGGCTCTGCGCCTCGCTCTGCATGTTCTCCTGCGTCTGCGGATAGAGCGGCGACATGCCTGAGTTCTGGTTTGCTGCGCTGTTGATGTCCATTTCCATAACCCCCGGTTACGTTTCGATATCTATAACGCTAAGTGTAGCAAAGCAGGAGGGGTCCTGCCTGAATTCGGGTTATTTTTCCCCTGTTTGCCGGAAGGCGTTGGCTCGCTGTCCGTATAATCCCATAAAATCAATGTGTTATAGGCGTTCGCCGTGCGCTGGGCAGGGGCTCTTTTGTATCTTATATCTGACTTGATTGCTATGGTATTGCTGCTAGGCTGAGGGATATGCCAAGTAGAACATTCTGTTCATAACGCTTGTGCAAGGAGGTTAACCATGGCTTACCATACCGAAACGCATCATGTGTCACCCATCTCACTGCCGGTGATACGGCAGGTGGAGAGTGACCGCCCCTGGCGATGGCTCGCAGCCGGCTGGAGCGACTTTGTGCACGCCCCCGGTGTGAGCATGTTCTATGGGCTCCTGGTCAGCGCGGTCATGGTGCTGGCCTTCTTTCTGCTGCAATCGATTCAGTCCTATCACCTGGCGGTCGGCCTGATGGCCGGTTTTGTCTTTATCGGGCCGGTGTTGGCTGTCGGGCTGTATGAGTTGGCTCGTCGCATGGAAGATCGCAAGTCCGCTCTGCTGCCCGACAGCTGGCACGGCTGGCGCAAAAATACCAGTTCAGTGCTCGCCGTAGGGGTCATAATGATGCTGCTGATGATGACCTGGTTCATGTTGTCGATGCAGCTGACCGCCGTCCTGTACGGGGCCTCCGGAACACTCGGTTCGGTCTTCGCCGGGAGTGAGACCTGGCTCGATTTCGCGCTTTCCCTGCAGTGGCCGCTGGTGGTGGCGTTCAGTCTGGTCGGAGCCGTGACGGTCATTGTGGCCTATCTGCTGGCGGTGGTGGCGGTGCCGATGCTGACAGATAAAGAGGATATGGACGTCATTACCGCCATGGTCACCAGTGTGAAGACCGTGCGCCGGAATCCGGCGGCCATGGCCCTCTGGGCCGTGCTGGTGGCACTGTTTACCGGTGTGGCGGTGGCGCCGCTGTTTCTCGGCCTGATTGTGGTGTTTCCGCTGCTGGCCTATGCCAGCTGGCACGCCTATCGGGACCTTATCGAGCACGCATAGGGCTGAGAGCAAACGGGGCGAAAGGTTCGTCCCCTAACTCCTTCCCTCTCTTTGTCGAGTTATGGGCGCCACCTCACGGCGCCCTTTTTTTATCACGAGCCGGCGCCGGCTGTGCGTTCCCCAGTGGCATGGCGCTGACAGGCCGGAGGTGAGCATGCACGATGCGGACGACCATACAGGGCATGGCAGGCATGGGGCTGCAGACACGCAAAGCCATAAGGGGGCGTCGCAGCACAAGCATGAGAACCATCAGGGGCATCATGCGGCGATGATCGCCGATTTTCGGCGCCGCTTGCTGGTCTCACTGCTGCTGACGCTACCCATTCTCGCCCTCTCGCCAATGCTGCAGTCCTTCGCCGGAGTGGAAGAGGTGCTGGCCTTTCCCGGCGATCGCTATCTGCTGTTCCTGCTGGCGACGCTGGTGTTTGTCTACGGCGGCTGGCCCTTTTTGCAGGGATTGTCAGAGGAGCTGGGCAAGCGTGAGCCGGGGATGATGACCCTGATCGCCCTGGCGATCAGCGTGGCCTGGGCCTACTCCAGCGCCGTGGTGTTTGGGTTGCAGGGAAAGATTTTCTTCTGGGAGCTGGCGACGCTGATCGATGTGATGTTGCTGGGTCACTGGATCGAGATGCGCTCGGTGATGGGCGCCTCCGGTGCGCTGGAGGCGCTGGTCAAGCTGCTGCCGAGTGAGGCGCACCGGTTGAAGGGGGATGGTAGCACCGAAGAGGTGACGCTCAGCGAGATCGCTAGCGGCGACCGGGTGCTGGTCAAACCGGGAGAAAAGGTCCCCACCGACGGGGTGATCATCGAGGGCGAGGGTTCGCTCAATGAGTCGATGCTGACCGGGGAGTCGACCCCGGTGCGCCGCGGGGTAGGCGATGAGGTGATCGGTGGCGCGGTCAACGGTGAGAATACACTCACACTGGAGATCAAGAAGACCGGAGATGAGACCTATCTCTCGCAGGTGATCGCGATGGTGCGCAAGGCGCAGGGCTCGCGCTCGAAGACCCAGGACCTTGCCAATCGTGCCGCCGCCTGGCTGACCTATCTGGCCCTCAGCGCCGGCATGTTGACGCTGCTCGTCTGGCTCACCTTGGGGGCCGAGTTTTCCTTTTCGCTGGAGCGGATGGTGACGGTGATGGTGATCACCTGTCCCCATGCGCTGGGGCTGGCGGTACCGCTGGTGGTGGCCATGAGCACCAGCCTGGCGGCAGAGAATGGTCTGCTGATTCGTAACCGAGGGGCGTTTGAGCGGGCCCGCGAGCTTACCGCGGTGGTGTTCGACAAGACCGGCACCCTGACCGAGGGCCGTTTCGGGGTGAAGCAGGTGCGCCCCTTCGGCGAGGTCGATGAGGCGCGGCTGTTGCAGCTGGCCGCCTCACTGGAGACCAACTCAGAGCACCCCATCGCGCGCGGTATCGTCGCCGAGGCGCAGGCGCGTGAGCTTGAATTGGAGAAGGCAGAGGGCTTCCATAACCTCACCGGTCGCGGTGCCGAGGCGAAAGTGGGCGATAGCGAGGTGAAGGTGGTGAGCCCCGGCTACGCCGAGGACAAAGGGGTCGATTTTGACCACGGCGCGGTGGAGGAGCTGGCCGAGGGGGGTAACACCGTGGTGCTGGTGGTGGCGGATGAGCAGGTGATCGGTGCCATCGCCCTGGCCGATGTGATCCGCGAGGCCTCGCGCGAGGCCATCAGGGAGCTGCAGGGGATGGGGATCCGCTGTCTCATGCTCACCGGTGACAGTGAGGCGGTGGCGAAAAGCGTAGCCACCGAGCTGGGACTGGATGACTATTTCGCCGGGGTACTGCCGGAGCAGAAGGCGGAGAAGATCAAGCAGGTGAAACGCCAGGGGATGCGGGTGGCGATGGTCGGCGACGGCGTCAACGACGCCCCGGCACTGGTGGAGGCGGATCTGGGGATCGCCATCGGCGCCGGCACCGATGTGGCCATCGAGTCGGCCGATGTGGTGCTGGTGAAGAGCGATCCGTCGAAGGTCGTGGCGATTATGACCCTCTCCCGCGCCACCTATCGCAAACTGATCCAGAACCTGCTCTGGGCCACCGGATACAACGTCGTCGCGATTCCTTTGGCGGCGGGGGTCGCCATCGGTATCGGTATCGTGTTGTCACCGGCGGTAGGGGCGGCACTGATGTCCCTCTCCACCGTCATCGTGGCGATCAACGCACGACTGCTCAAGCGCGTACGGATTATGTGACTGCACCAGTGGTCCATGCGGGAAATAATATCATTCTCAGAGCCCCGCTAATGAGTCAAGGCAAGGCGCACTGCGCAGGGGAATGGCTGGCCCTTTCCAAGCAGTG
>JBNJGC010000023.1:0-23292 GCA_051747405.1 Pseudomonadota bacterium | reverse complement strand
GATGGACAAGTGGCGCAGCAAGCTGCTGTGGCGGGCGGCGGGACTGCCGGTGCCGGAGTCTGAAGTACTCAAGGCGCAGAGCGATTTTGCCGCCGTTGAGAAGCGGCTTGGACTGCCTCTGTTCGTCAAGCCGGCCAATGAGGGGTCGAGCGTGGGCATCAGCAAGGTGAGTCGCAGCGGTGATTTGGCCGTGGCCTTTCACAAGGCGGTGGAGCACGACCCGATGGTGTTGGCGGAGCAGTATATCGGCGGGGGGGAGTATACGGTGGCCATCCTCGACGGGGAGGCGCTACCGGTGGTGAAGATTGAGCCGCAGGGGGAGTTTTACGACTACCAAGCGAAGTACCTGAGTGATGACACCGCGTACCTCTGTCCCTGCGGCCTGGCCCCGGAGAAGGAGGAGCAGTTGCAGCAGTTGGCACTGCAGGCCTTTGCCGTGCTCGGTTGTCGCGGCTGGGGGCGGATCGACATCCTGCTGGATGAGGCGGGGGAGCCGGCGGTGCTTGAGGCCAACACCCTGCCGGGGATGACCGATCACAGCCTGGTGCCGATGGCGGCGCAGGCGGCCGGGATCGGTTTCGACGAGTTGGTCTGGCGCATCCTGGCCAGCAGTGTGGAGGTGGGGCGTGGCCCGACCGCGTAAAGGGGCGAGTCGCCATGAGTCCAAGCCGGCAAAGCGGCGGCTGGAGTGGCGCTGGCTGTTGCCACTGCTGCTGCTCCCTCCGCTGGTGGTCGGGCTCTGGTGGGCGGGGGAGCGGCTGCTCGACCCGCAGACACTGCCGGTGAGGACGGTGCGCATTGAGAGCCCGTTGCAGCAGCTCGGGCGTGAGCAGATCCGTCAGGCCGTGCTGCCCCATGTCGAGCCGGGTTTTTTGTGGGTGGATGTCGACACCATTCGCGGTGAGCTGGAGGCGCTGCCGTGGGTGGCCAATGCGTCGGTGCGCCGAACCTGGCCCGATGTGTTGGTGGTGCAGGTGGAGGAGCAGACGGCGGCGGCACGCTGGAGCGGCGGAGGGCTGGTCAATCCGCAGGGCGGGTTGTTCGTGCCGGAGGATGATGCGCCATGGCGTGAACTGCCGCTTTTGCGTGGACCGAAGGGGACGCAGTCGGTGCTGATGAGTGAGTTTTTGGCGATGCAGGGGATGCTCGGTTCGTTGGGGCTGCGGATTTCGCACCTGACTATGAACGAACGGCGAGCCTGGAGTCTGCATCTGGATAACGGTTTGCAGCTGCGGCTGGGCAGGCGGGATACGCACCTGCGTCTGCTGCGGTTTGTAAGGGTATATGGACGGGTGTTGCAGCCGCGTCTGCAGCGTATCGACAGTGTCGATTTACGTTACACCAACGGCTTTGCAGTGCGTTGGCGTGAAGGCCATTCAGCATCGGCCTAGGGGGATTGAGAGTATGTCGAAAAAGATGGAAAAGAATCTGATTGTGGCCCTGGATGTTGGCACCTCAAAGGTGGTGGCGATCGTGGGCGAGGTGAACGCCGAGAACGAAGTGGAGATCATCGGCATCGGTTCACACCCGTCACGCGGCCTGAAAAAGGGCGTGGTGGTGAATATCGAGTCGACGGTGCAGTCGATACAGCGCGCGGTGGAGGAGGCCGAGTTGATGGCCGGCTGTCAAATTCACTCGGTCTATGCGGGGATCGCCGGCAGTCATGTAAAGAGTCTCAACTCTCACGGCATTGTTGCCATCCGTGATAAGGAGGTAACCCACGGGGATGTGGAGCGGGTGATCGACGCGGCGAGAGCCGTGGCCATCCCGGCGGATCAGAAGATCCTCCATGTGCTGCCGCAGGAGTTCATTATCGATAACCAAGAGGGGGTTCGTGAGCCGGTGGGGATGTCCGGGGTGCGTCTCGAGGCGAAGGTACACCTGGTTACCGGCGCGGTGAGTGCGGCGCAGAACATCATCAAGTGTGTACGCCGCTGCGGACTGGAGGTGGACGACATTATCCTCGAACAGCTCGCCTCCAGCCATTCGGTGTTGAGCGATGATGAGAAGGAGTTGGGTGTCTGTCTGGTGGACATCGGCGGCGGCACCACCGATATCGCGGTGTTCAGTGAGGGGGCGATCCGCCATACGGCAGTGATCCCCATCGCCGGTGATCAGGTCACCAATGACATTGCGGTGGCGATGCGTACACCGACGCAAAATGCCGAGGACATCAAGATCAAGTACGCCTGTGCGCTGACACAGCTGGCCAATGCCGATGAGAGCATCGAGGTTCCCAGTGTGGGTGACCGGCCACCGCGTCGGCTCGCCCGGCAGACACTGGCCGAGGTGGTGGAGCCGCGTTATGAAGAGCTCTTTACCCTGATTCAGGCGGAGCTTCGCCGCAGTGGCTTTGAGGATATCTGTGCCGCGGGCATCGTACTTACCGGCGGCACGGCAAAGATGGAAGGGGTGGTAGAGCTGGCCGAGGAGATCTTCCATATGCCTGTGCGCATGGGCTTGCCGCAGGGGGTCGCGGGTTTGGTGGATGTGGTGAAAAACCCGATCTATTCGACCGGAGTCGGCCTGCTGCTGTTCGGTCAGCACAACCGCGGTCCGGGAATGAATGAGTTGAGCGGTCAGGGTGGACTGCAGGTGGTTTTGCAACGGATGAAAAGCTGGTTTCAAGGTAATTTTTAACGACGTTTATAACGGCGGGAATCCCCGTCTTTATCACGAGGAGGTGTGGTATGTTTGAACTGATGGACAGCAAGAGCCAAAGTGCTGTAATCAAGGTGGTTGGTGTCGGTGGCGGCGGCGGTAACGCCGTGGAGCACATGGTCTGTGAGAGCATCGAAGGGGTCGATTTTATCTGCGCCAATACCGATGCCCAAGCGCTGGAGAAGACCTCCAGCCGGACCGTGATCCAGATCGGCACTCACATTACGAAGGGCTTGGGTGCGGGTGCCAATCCGGACGTGGGTCGCCAGGCGGCGATGGAGGATCGTGATCGCATCGAAGAGGCGTTGGCCGGTGCCGACATGGTCTTCATTACTGCCGGCATGGGTGGCGGTACCGGTACCGGTGGTGCCCCCATTGTCGCCCAGGTGGCACGAGAGATGGGGATCCTCACCGTGGCGGTGGTGACCAAGCCTTTCCCCTTCGAGGGCATGAAGCGCATGAGCGTGGCCGATGAGGGGATCGCCGAGCTGAAGAAGCATGTCGATTCGCTGATCACCATTCCCAACGAGAAGCTGCTCACCGTGCTGGGTAAGCAGATCACCCTGCTGGACGCCTTCAAGGCGGCCAACAACGTGCTGTTGGGTGCCGTGCAGGGGATCGCCGATCTGATCACCCGTCCGGGTCTGATCAACGTCGACTTTGCCGATGTTCGCACTGTGATGTCGGAGATGGGGATGGCGATGATGGGCACCGGTGCCGCCAAGGGTGAGGATCGCGCCCGTGAAGCGGCGGAGCGTGCCGTGGCCAGTCCGCTGTTGGAGGATGTAGACCTCTCCGGTGCCCGCGGCATTTTGGTCAACGTAACCGCAGGCCTGGATATGGCAATCGGTGAATTTGAGGAGGTGGGCAACACCATTAAGGGGTTTGCCTCTGATAATGCCACTGTGGTTGTCGGCACCGTGATCGATCCGGAGATGAGCGATGAGTTGCGGGTAACCGTGGTCGCCACCGGACTGGGTCAGGGTGCAGAGGAGGTGTCAGAGCAGCCGGTAAAGCTGGTGGTCAATAAGGCCGAAGGCAAGGATGTGGATTACGACCGCCCGACGATCCAGCGCAACCAGCAGGCGCAGGCCGAGCTGTCGGATAAGGAGGTGGACAAGAATATGGACTACCTGGATATTCCGGCATTTTTGCGGCGCCAGGCGGATTGAGCTCCGCCCGAGCGCTGAGCCGTCTGGCATGAGGAGACTTATGTCAGAAGTGTGAAACCGCTCACTAGGCAGGGATTTACGCCCTATGGTACTATTGCGTCCAATAATTGGGCAAATTGCCACGTTTTTAAGGGTTTACGGAATAGATGATACGGCAGAGAACGTTAAAGAATGTGATCCGTGCGACCGGTGTCGGTCTGCACACCGGTGAGAAGGTCTACCTGACGCTTCGCCCAGCCCCTGTGGATGCCGGAATCATCTTCCGACGTGTGGATCTGGACCCGCCTGTCGAGGTCAGGGCGAACGCCGATAAGGTCGGCGATACCACACTCTCCTCCACCCTGATCGAGGGGGATGTCCGGATCTCCACGGTAGAACACCTGCTATCGGCCATGGCTGGACTGGGGATCGACAACGCCTATGTCGACCTCAGCGCCGCCGAGGTACCGATTATGGATGGCAGTGCCGGCCCCTTTGTCTTCCTGATCCAGTCCGCCGGGATTGTGGAGCAGGAGGCGCCCAAACGGTTTATCCGTATCAAGCAAACCATCAGGGTCGAAGAGGATGATAAGTGGGTTCAATTCGAGCCGTTCAACGGTTTCAAGGTGACCCTCTCCATCGACTTCGACCATCCGGTGTTTGCTGATCGTACTCAGACCTCGGAGATGGACTTCTCCACCACCTCTTTCGTCAAAGAGGTCAGCCGGGCACGGACCTTTGGCTTTATGAATCAGCTGGAGGCGCTGCGTGAGCGCAACCTGGCACTGGGGGGGAGTCTCGACAACGCCATCGTGGTGGATGACTACCGTATCCTGAACGAAGACGGGCTGCGTTATGAGGATGAGTTCGTCAAGCACAAGGTGCTGGACGCGATCGGCGATCTCTATCTGCTCGGCCACAGTCTGATCGGTGCCTTCAGTGGGCACAAGTCCGGACACGATATGAACAACCGGTTGCTGCGGGCGCTACTGGCCAATCAGGAGGCGTGGGAGTTGGTGACCTTTGAAGACCCTAAAGCGGCGCCGATCTCTTACATCCAGCCGGTAGTGGCGACTTAACTAGCCGCTCTTGCCGCGCTGTGCCAGACGCTTTAGCGCCTGGCGCAGTGCCTTATCTTCAATACCCTCGGCACACTGTGTCACGCAGTCGGCAGATTCACGCGACATGGCGACCGGCGGGCGCGGTTTGGCAGCCGGTCGCTGCTCTAGCGGTGACACCCGGATCTGGATCTTCCGAATATTGCGCAGTTTTTCATCCTCATGCAGCATCTCCAGCAGGGTGTGGGTCTGGTAGCGTAGACGCGTAGCCCACGCATTGCTGTCGGCGGCGAGGATGAGTATGCCATCATTGACGTTAACCACCTGACAGTGACGGCGCAGCTCGGGGTCGAGATGGTTCAGTACATGAGCGCCCAGGCGGTGGAGCTGCCTGCTGCGCTGCAGTATCGGCTCAAGGCGCGCGAAACCCCCGCTGCCGAGCAGCTGCGGAAGCGTTCTGGGCTTGTTCGAAGACACGGTATTGTGTTACAACCTTTTGATATATGGTCGATTACAGGCAAAGTATACAATGAATGTGCTTCTCGTATCCAAGCGTTTCGGCGGTGGCTCCTGCTTTTGCCTGGGCAGAGGGCGGTTGTTGACGCTCGCCTTCGCCTTGGTGGTGGTACTGCCGACACTGGCGCTTTATGGCGGATACAATCTGGGTAAGGGGAGTGGCCCCATCGACCAGGATAGATTGGCGGTCGCGGTCAACAGCCAGTTGGCGGAGCAGCGGGATGAGATCCTCGAGGCCAAGCGCACCGCCGAGGAAAACCTGAATGCCTTGACCCTGCGCTTGGGCAAGATGCAGGCCCACGTTATACGCCTCGACGCCTTGGGAAAACGCCTCACCCGCATCGCCGGCCTGGAGAATGGGGAGTTCGACTTCTCGGCAGAACCGGCTCAGGGCGGGCCCGAATCGGCATCCGAAATACCCGAGGCAATTGAGCTGCCCGACTTTATCAGCCAGCTGCAGGAGCTTTCGCAGCAGCTTGAGGATCGTGAGCAGCAGTTGAGTATACTGGAGGCGGTGATCATGAACCGCAACCTACAGGCGGAAGTGGTCCCCGCCGGTCGACCCATTACCAAGGGCTGGCTCTCCTCCAACTACGGCACCCGTAATGACCCCTTTACCGGTAAACCGGAGTTTCACAAAGGGGTGGACCTTGCGGGCAAAGACGGTTCGGATATCATCTCCGTCGCCTCCGGGGTGGTGACATGGTCGGGTCGGCGCTACGGCTACGGCAACCTTGTTGAGGTCAACCATGGCAACGGTTACACCACCCGCTACGGCCACTGTAAGGAGGTAGTGGTCGAGGTGGGTGAGAAGGTGAAAAAGGGGGATGTGATTGCCAAGATGGGCTCCACCGGGCGCTCCACCGGCCCCCATGTCCACTTTGAGGTCTGGGTCGACGGCAAGACGGTCGACCCGAGTAAGTACCTCCACGCATCCAAATGAACCGCCTCGCTGGTGCCTGAGCAGAACGATTTAACCCAGCAAGAGAACAGAAAGGCCGCATCCGGTGTGATGCGGCTTTGTCGTTTATAGTAGACTGCTCCCTTGAAGACATTGACCCCAAGGAAAGAGTGATACGATGCACCCTCGTGCACATACAGGCTTCGCCACGACGCGCACCGGCTTGGGCTCATCCGCCCGTGGTCTGGCGGTCTGCCTGTCGTTTGCCTTGGCAGCCTGCTCCACTACCACGGAGCGCAGCCCAGATACGGCGCAGAGTGAGCAGACGCTACCCCGGCTGCAGGAGCGGGTAGCGCAAGAGGTTGAAGCACCCCGCCCGAACGTCACGGTAGCCGCCGTGGGCGATATCATGCTGGGGACCGACTATCCCGAGCCCCGCTTGCCGCCCCAGCCACGCTCTCTGCTCGAGCCGGTGACGCATGTGCTGCGTGCAGCGGATGTCACTATCGGTAACCTAGAGGGGGTGCTGCAGGATGGCGGGGCACCGGTAAAGCAGTGTGCCAATCCTGCGCGCTGTTACCTCTTCCGCTCACCGGCCTCCTACGCCGCGGAACTTGCCCACGCAGGGTTTGATGTCATGAGTCTGGCGAACAACCATGCGCGTGACTTTGGGGAGGAGGGGCGTAGTAGCAGTATGGCGCAGTTGGCGGCGGTGGGGATCGCCCACACCGGGCGTCAGGGGGATGTCGCCACACTGCAGGTGAATGAGAGCCGTGTGGCTGTGATCGCCTATGCCCCCTTTATCGGCTCGCACAATATGCTGGCACTGGAGACCGCCCGTGAGCGGATAGCGGCGCTGGCCCGGCAGTACGATATCGTCATTGTCTCCTTCCACGGTGGCGGCGAGGGGGGGGAGATGACCCGGATACCCTTCGCCACCGAGTACTACCACGGCGAGAATCGTGGGGATGTGGTTGCTTTTGCCCGTATGGCGGTAGACGCTGGCGCAGACTTGGTGCTGGGCCACGGACCCCATGTGCCACGGGCGTTGGAGCTCTATCGTGAGCGGCTGATCGCTTATAGCCTGGGCAACTTTGCCACCTACTGGGGGATCAAGGTCAGTGGCACAAACGGCTTGGCGCCGATCCTCACCGCCGAGTTGGAGGCGGACGGCAGGTTTGTGCAGGGAGAGATCTTCTCTGCCCGCCAACAGCGTCCGGTCGGCCCTCAGCCGGATTCGACGCACGCCGCTGCCAAGTTGATGGCGGAGCTCACTCGTAGCGATTTTCCCGAAACGCCCCTGGTCATCGACAAGCGCGGTTCGATCCGCGTGGCCTCACCCTCTGCTATTTCGGGCGCACCCCCGGCAGCGGGTGGGACTGCAAAGAGCGAACCGCTAAGCATCCGTACCGGCGCACGTTGAGCTCAGGTACCGCCGCGGAGACAGAACAACCGATCCAGGATTGACAGACCCGATGATTAATAAATTTTTCAATAAAATGTTTGGCAGCCGTAATGATCGCTTGATCAAGCGGTTGCGCAAGAAGGTGGAACGTATCAATGCCCTCGAGCCAGAGCTGGAGCAGCTCGACGCGGCACAGCTGCAGGGCAAGACGGCAGAGTTTCGTCAGCGCCATGAGCAGGGGGAGAGTCTGGACGACCTGTTACCTGAGGCCTTCGCCGTTGTCCGCGAGGCGAGTAAGCGGGTCTTCGGCATGCGTCACTTCGATGTCCAGATGATCGGCGGAATGGTGTTGCACCAGGGCAAGATCGCCGAGATGAAAACCGGTGAGGGTAAGACCCTGATGGCCACGCTAGCCGCCTACCTTAATGCCCTTTCGGGCAAGGGTGTGCATGTGGTGACGGTGAACGACTATCTGGCACGCCGTGATGCCGAGTGGATGGGGCGTCTCTATGGTTATCTGGGTATGACTACCGGGGTCATCGTCAACGGTCTCGAGGGGCCGCAGCGTAAGGAGGCCTATGCCTCGGACATCGTCTATGGCACCAACAACGAGTTTGGTTTCGACTATCTGCGCGACAATATGGCCTTCAGCATCGATGAGCGCGTCCAGCGGGAGCTCAACTTTGCCATCGTGGACGAGGTGGATTCGATCCTGATCGATGAGGCGCGTACACCGCTGATTATCTCGGGCCCGGCGGAGGATAGCTCCGAGCTATACAGCCGCATCAATAAGGTCGTTCCCAAGTTGCAAAAGGTGGAGACCGAGGATGGACCCGGTGATTACAGTGTTGATGAGAAGGCCAAACAGATCCACCTGACTGAGGAGGGGCATGAGCACATCGAGGAGCTGCTCAGTGAGGCGGGTCTGCTCGGTGAGGGGGAGTCGCTCTACGACGCGGCCAATATCAGTCTGATGCACCACGTCAATGCCGCCCTGCGGGCGCATGTGCTGTTCCAGAAGGATGTCGATTATATCGTAAGCAACGGTCAGGTGGTGATCGTCGACGAGTTCACCGGTCGGACTATGGCGGGGAGGCGCTGGTCCGATGGGCTGCACCAAGCGGTGGAGGCGAAAGAGGGGCTGCAGATCCAGAACGAGAACCAGACACTTGCCTCGATCACCTTCCAGAACTACTTCCGGCTCTATGAGAAGCTCTCGGGGATGACCGGCACCGCCGATACCGAGGCCTACGAATTCCAACAGATCTACAATCTGGAGGTGGTGGTTATCCCCACCCACCGACCGATGATCCGCAAAGACATGGGGGATCTTATCTACCTCAAGGCGGTCGAGAAGTACGACGCCATCGTCGAGGACATCAAAGACTGCTATCAGCGCCAGCAGCCTGTGCTGGTAGGGACCACCTCCATCGAGACCTCCGAGTATCTCTCCGCGCTGCTGGATAAATATAAAATCTCGCACGAGGTGCTAAACGCCAAACAGCATGAGCGTGAGGCGGAGATCATCGCCCAGGCGGGGCGGCCCAGTGCAGTGACCATCGCTACCAACATGGCGGGTCGGGGGACCGATATCGTCTTGGGTGGCAACCTGGAGTCGGCGCTGGAGGCCCTGGGAGAGAATCCAAGTCAGGAGGCGCTGGAACAGGAGAAGGCCGAATGGAAGAAGCGCCAGCAAACGGTACTCGAGGCGGGCGGCCTGCACATCATCGGTACCGAACGGCATGAGTCGCGGCGAATCGATAACCAGCTGCGTGGCCGTGCCGGGCGTCAGGGCGATCCGGGCTCGACCCGATTCTACCTCTCACTGGAGGATAGTCTGATGCGCATCTTCGCCTCTGATCGCGTCTCGGCGATTATGCAGAAGCTCGGTATGCAGGAGGGGGAGGCGATCGAACACCCCTGGGTCTCCCGCGCCATCGAGAACGCACAGCGCAAGGTGGAGGGGCACAACTTCGACATCCGTAAACAGCTGCTTGAGTATGACGATGTGGCCAACGATCAGCGCAAGGTGATCTACGAGCAGCGCAATGAGCTGATGGCTCAGGATGATATCTCCGATAATATCAAGGCGATCCGCGAGGATGTGGTCAACTCCGTCATCGACGAGTACATTCCGCCGCAGAGCGTCGAGGAGCAGTGGGATGTGGCCGGGCTGATGCGTCGCCTGGAGGATGATTTCGGTGTCAAGCTGGACATTCAGGGCTGGCTCGATAGCGATACGAAGCTACATGAGGAGCCGCTGCGCCAACGCATCCTGGACGAGATGATCAAGGCCTATGAGGCGAAAGAGGAGCAGGCCGGTAGCAGTGTACTGCGCCACTTCGAGAAGGCGGTGATGCTTCAGGTGATGGACACCCTGTGGAAAGAGCATCTGGCTGCGATGGACTACCTGCGCCAGGGGATCCACCTGCGCGGCTATGCACAGAAGAATCCCAAGCAGGAGTACAAACGTGAGGCCTTTGCCCTTTTCTCCCAGCTGCTGGATCGGATCAAGTACGACGTCATCACCGTGATCTCCAAGGTGGAGGTCAAGGCCGAAGAGGATGTCGCAGCGGTGGAGGAGCAGCGACGCAGTAATGCCGAGCTTAACTATCAGCATGAGCAGGCCAGCAGCTACGCCGAAGAGGCGCCGGAGGAGTCTGCCGAGGAGGCGGCACCACAGCCGTTTGTCCGCGATGGGCGCAAAGTGGGTCGTAATGAGCCCTGTCCCTGCGGCTCGGGCAAGAAGTACAAACAGTGCCATGGCAAGCTTCAATAGCGCGAAGGGAGGGGAAGTGCGATGGCTGTAGGTTATACAGGCTTGCCGCGTCTCGCTCCGGTGGCGGGACTGCGTGTGAGCACCGTCTGTGCCGGGATAAAAAAGCCCGGTCGACGCGACCTGGTACTCTTCGAGCTGGCAGAGGGGACGACTAGCGTCGCCACATTTACCCGCAACGCCTTCAGCGCCGCGCCGGTGGTGCTGGCAAAATCCCACCTGCAGCAGGTGGCACCACGTTTTCTGCTTATCAACACCGGCAACGCCAATGCCGGCACCGGTGAGCGCGGTATGAGCGATGCCGTCGCCTCATGTGATGCGCTTGCCTCGACCACCGGTTGCCGACCGGAGCAGGTGCTGCCCTTCTCGACCGGGGTGATCGGTGAGCCGTTACCGTTGTCACGCATTACCGGTGCGCTTCCTGAGCTGGTTGCCGCATTGGGAGAGGATAACTGGGAGGCGGCGGCTTACGGCATTCTCACCACCGATACGGTGCCCAAAGGGGTGTCGCGCCAGTTCGAGCTGAACGGGAGCCCGGTTACCATCACCGGTATTGCCAAAGGCTCGGGGATGATCCGGCCCGATATGGGGACGATGCTCGCCTATGTCGCTACCGATGCGGAAGTTGCACAGACCACACTGCAGGGGCTGCTCAACGATGCGGTCAACGGCTCTTTCAACCGTATTACGGTGGATGGGGATACCTCCACCAATGATGCCTGTGTGCTCATGGCGACGGGCAAAAGTGGTTCCATTGTCGAGGAGGGGAGTGAGGCCCACTCTCTGTTCGCCCGTGAGTTGCACTCCCTCATGGTGGCGCTTGCCCAGCAGATTGTCAGAGATGGCGAGGGAGCCACCAAGTTCATTAGCGTCCGTGTCGATGGCGGTCGTACTGAACAGGAGTGTGCCGAGGTGGCCTACACGATTGCCCACTCACCGTTGGTAAAAACCGCCCTGTTCGCCAGCGATCCCAATTGGGGCCGGATCCTCGCCGCGGTGGGGCGGGCGCGGTTGCCGGCGCTGGAGCTGGAGCGGGTGGCGATCTATCTCGATGATGTCTGCATCGTCAGTGGCGGTGGACGCGATCCGGCCTATACCGAGGAGCGGGGACAGGGAGTGATGGAGCAGGAAGAGCTGGAGATTCGGGTTGAACTGGGCCGCGGCGGGGCGACCTCCACGGTGTGGACCTGTGATCTCTCCTACGACTACGTCCGGATCAACGCCGACTACCGAACCTGACCAGACTCTGCACGATGGATGCCGAGTGTATACATGTGGTGGTAGCGGTTGTGGTGGAGGAGCAGGGACGCGTACTGATCGCCGAGCGAGCGAGACAGCGCCATCAGGGGGGGCTGTGGGAGTTTCCCGGCGGCAAGGTCGAACAGGGTGAGTCGCCGCTGGAGGCGCTGTACCGTGAGCTGCGCGAGGAGGTGGGGATCGAGGTCGCAGCTGCGCGCCCCCTGATCGCACTCCATTACGCTTACCCGGATCGTCGCATCTATCTTGATGTATGGCGTGTGGATCGCTTCGTCGGTCGGGCGCACGGGGCCGAAGGACAGCCGCTGCGCTGGGTCTTGCCGGAGCAGCTTGATGAGTTTGCTTTTCCCGCCGCCAATGCTCCTATCATCCAGGCTGTTAAGCTGCCGCCACTCTACCTTATTACCCCCGAACCGGGTGAGCGGCAGCAGTGGCCGGTTTTTATGCAGGCGCTGGAGGAGAGTCTGCGTAGTGGTGTCCGCTTGGTGCAGCTTCGTGCCAAGCGTCTCACCCTGTCGGAGCTCAGTGAGCTTGCCGAGCCGGTCCTGCGCCGCTGTCACGACTACGGCGCGCAGGTCCTGCTTAATGCACCGGTGGCCGAGGCGATAGGGTTAGGGTTCGATGGGGTGCACCTCAGCTCTGCACGGCTTCGTGCCTGTACCTCCCGACCGGCGGAGGCTGGCATCATCGTGGCCGCCTCCTGTCACAGTCAGGAGGAGATCGCCCAGGCTGCTGCCATCGACTGCGATTTTGCCGTTGCCGGGCCGGTCAAACCGACACTCAGTCACCCCGGGCAGAGGGGGATCGGTTGGGAGGGGTTTGCTCAATGGTGTGAAGGGGCACCCATGCCGCTCTACGCATTGGGTGGTATGCAGCGCAGTGACCTTGAGCAGGCCTGGCAATGCGGGGGGCAGGGGATTGCCGCGATACGTGCCCTATGGGGCGAAAACGAAGGGTGAGCAATGATGTGGCACCGATACGCTAGAGTGGCGGCACTTCTGCTGCCTTTGTTGATGTTGAGTGGCTGCTCGGATAGCGAGCCGGGGACAACGCTGTTGGGCGAGGCGAGCGGATGCGATGCCGCCACAGGCAGCTGTCGGGTCAGTGGAGATGAGGTGGCGGTGATTGCCACGCTTGAGGCCGGTCTGCAACCGCTTAAACCGTTCTCTGTACAGGTGGATATCCAGGGTCTGGAGGTCGATAGCGGCAGTGTGATCGCAGATTTTCAAATGAAGGGGATGGATATGGGGGTGAACCGATACCGCCTCAAGCCGGGGCAGGAGGGGCTCTGGCAGGGGACGGCGACACTGCCTGTCTGTACCGCCTCACGCATGGATTGGTATATGGATCTGAGTTTCAGTGCAGAGGGAAGCAGCTATCGGGCACGCTTCCCGTTTGAGACGGTCTCGAACTAGATAGCGCCAGCCTCAGCTCCGGCCAGTCAATGGGGCAAGGCAAAGCGCACAGCCAGCCCTACCCGAGAGGCTCATCCTCATCCATGGGCAGGTGGGGTGGTCCGGGGATTCGGCGATTCTCTGTGGCCCACTCACCCAGATCGATGAGCTTGCAGCGTTCGCTGCAGAAGGGTCTCCACGGATTGTCTTCACTCCACTCCGTGCGCTTTTGGCAGGTGGGGCAGGTAACGAGGCGTGTCATAGGCTGCAAATAGCGATCTTGAAGTCGATGTCATCGTAAGTGGCTTTGGCACGGCCACCCGATACGGGGGTGAGGAAGCGTACTGCAATGCGGTGTTTGCTGCCACTCACTTCGGCATAGCAGGGGGCACCCTGCTCCAGCATCACTCTCACCATCTGGTACGGCAAGCCGCTCTCGAGCTGTTTCTGAAAGCCACCTCCGCGGGCGATCTCTGCTGAGGGCTCGGCGCTGTTGCGGATCATCTTCAGTAGCAGCTCGATCGCCTGGCGTACCGGATCGAGTGTCGCAAACCAGCGCTTCTCATCTTCCCTACGCCGCGCTCTATCCATCTCCAGCCAGTGGTGGTAGACGGGAAGGTCGAAGTCACAGGTCCCCCCGGGAATGCTGCTGCGTTGGCGAATGGTGGTGATGAACTCATCATCGCGTAGCTCCTGCCCCGGCTGCGATTTCATGCTGTGGATATTCTCCGTCAGATGCTCCAACGCACGCAGGATGGTTCCGAGGCGATCGTGGTCGATGTGAGGGTACTCCATCAAGCGACGCAGGTTGCCGGTGGCTCGCTCCAACTCTTTGATAAGTTCGGTCTTGAAGTCGCCACGGGAGAAGATATCGAGGATATCGAGCAGTGTGTCGATAAAGGCGCGGCTGCACCATTGACTCTCCTGAGAGAGAAAGTGGTTGGCCTGGCGAAAGAGGTGCTCGAGCCTGAGCATGGTCCGAATGCGCTCGTTCAGCGGGTGTTCGTAAACGGTTAAGCCTTGCATAGGAGGAGGGCCGGTTAGCTGCGCTTGCTGGTTGCCAGGGAAGTATAGTCGGCGTGAAGGCGCTCTACCTGTGACTGCAGGGCCGACGGCTGGGCATCATTATGAATGATGTCGTCGGCAGCTTCCAGCCTTGTGAGGCGCGGGACCTGCTGCGCTATGATTCGCTTGACCAGCGCCTCGTCGTTACCGTCCCTGGCACAGGTGCGAGCAAGCTGTTGCGCCTCACTGCAGTCTACGACCAGGATGCGATCGACCTCATCCTGCCAGCCCTTCTCCAGCAGGAGCGGAATGGCGATAATCACATAGGGGGCGGTGCACTGCTTGAGTCGTCGCTGGAGGAGTCGGCGTATCGCTGGATGCAGAATCTGCTCAAGTTGCTTTAGTGTTCGGCTGTCGCTAAAGGCCCTCTCCCTGAGCGTTTTCCGGTCGAGAGTGCCATCGTCGTGCAGGATCCCGCTACCAAAATGGTCTGCCAGATCCCGAAGGGCAGCGGAGCCGGGTTCTACCGCCTCCCTGGCCAGCGTATCGGTATCGATCACTGATGCGCCCAGCTGTTTAAAAATCCGGCAGACAGTGGATTTCCCGCAGCCGATGCCGCCGGTCAGGCCCACACGCAGCACGACTAACCTGCCAGGGTGTGTAGGTAGGCCTGTGTGATCTCAGGCCCCCAGAGCATGGCCAGCCAGCCTGCTCCGGCCAAGTAGGGACCAAAGGGGATCGGGATCTGGCGATCACGGCCCAGAATGAGGATCATGCCGATGCCGATGACAGCCCCGACCAGTGATGAGAGTAGGATGATCAGCGGCAGCATCTGCCAGCCGAACCAGGCACCAAACAGGGCAAACAGTTTGAAGTCGCCGTAACCCATCCCCTCTTTCCCGGTGACCAGCTTGAAGCCCTGATAGACCAGCCATAGTGAGAGGTATCCGGCGACGGCGCCGACAATCGCCGTGTCGGGTGCCACATAGACACCCCACAGGCTCAACAGTAGCCCCAGCCAGAGAAAGGGGAGGGTGATAGAGTCAGGGAGTAGCTGGTGATCGATATCGATAAATGTGAGCACCACCAGCACCCAAGTGAGCAGGATGGCAAACAGCGCCTCAGCGCCGAAACCCATCTTCCAGGCCACGATCCCACTTAAGACGGCAGTAAAGAGTTCAATCAGAGGGTAGCGTGGCGAAATAGGTTCGCCACAGTGCTTGCAACGCCCCCGCTGGATGAGATAACTCAATACCGGAAGATTCTCCATGGCCCCAATGGTGTGCCCGCAGTTTGGGCAATGGGAGCGCGGTGTTGCCAGATTGAGCGGTGGATGGGGCTTGTGATCCATCTCGAGGAGATCCCGACACTGTTCATCCCATTCCCGCTGCATCATCCGCGGCAGCCGCAGGATCACCACATTCAGAAAGCTTCCCACGAAAAGCCCCAGCACCGTTGCCGTTATGACGAACAGTGCCGGGTTTGCCTGGAGGTTGAGGGTTAAAGTGTCGAGCACAGTCGCTGTGTTACATCACAGAGCCCATCTTGAAGATGGGCAGATACATTGCGATAACCAAACCCCCTACGAGGACGCCAAGAACCGCCATGATTAATGGCTCAAGCAGACTGCTAAGGGCATCTACAGCATCATCGACCTCCTGCTCATAGAAGTCGGCAACCTTGTTGAGCATCTGATCGAGTGAACCGGCCTCCTCACCGATGGAGGCCATCTGTACCACCATGTTGGGGAAAATCTGTAGTTGATCCATTGAAGCCGTGAGGGAGGTACCTGTCGATACATCGTCACGCATCTGTAGAACGGCATCGCGATACTTGGCATTGCCGACGGCGCCCGCTACAGAGTCCATTGCTTCAACCAAGGGGACACCCGCAGCAAACATGGTCGCAAGAGTACGGGCAAAGCGAGCCACGGCCGCTTTATTTAGAATGTCACCGATGATTGGGATCTTCAGAGAGAATCGCTGGAGACCGTCGCTGAAACGCTTTGATCGCTTCTTCGCCTCGTTAAAGCCGTAGAAGAAGAGCCCGATTCCGCCGAATATCAGATACCAGTAGGCCTGGAAAAACTCGGAGAGCTGAATGACCAGCATCGTTAATGCCGGCAGATCAGCACCGAAGCCAGAAAAGAGCTCTTTAAACTGCGGGATGACGAAGATTAACAGGATTGCCGTGATGATAAAGGCGACGACAATAACCGCAATAGGGTAGAACAACGCCTTTTTGATTTTGGATTTAAGCGCCTCCGTTTTCTCTTTGTAGGTGGCGATCTTGTCTAACAGACTCTCAAGGATACCCGCCTGCTCACCGGCATGCACCAGGCTGCAGGTGAGGTCGTCAAAGTACTTCGGGTGTTTTTGGAATGCCTCGGCAAGTGTCGCCCCCCCTTCGATATCACCCTTGACGTTATTGATCAGGTTACGCAGATTGGGGTTTTCCGCCCCTTTGGCCATGATTTCGAATGACTGCACGAGAGGTACACCCGATGACATCATGGTCGCAATCTGACGGGAGAAGATGGCGATATCCTTGGGTACGATCTTTTTACCCTTGGGGGCGCCACTGCCGAACAGCGGCTTGGGTTTCTTTTTAACCTTGAGCGGGTTGACGCCAATCCGGCGCAGCTCGGCCCTGGCCATCGACATGTTGCTGGCCCGGATTTCGCCCTTTTTGCGTCCGCCCTTTTTGTCCGTCCCTTCGTAGACAAAAACATCTTGTTTTATCGCTTTTTCCGCCATATCGACATTTAATCCTTGGTCACGCGGTTGATTTCTTCCAGACTGGTGACGCCGTCCTTGACCTTCTTCAGGCCCGACTGGCGCAGATCCGGAATTCCCTCTTTGGCTGCCTGGTCGGCCATCTCATAGGCCGAGGCTCCTTTCATGATGAGTTTGCCCATCTCCTCGGAGATCGGCAGAACCTGGTAGATGCCGACTCGCCCTTTATAGCCGTCGGTACACTGGTCACAGCCCACGGCTTTGTAGATCTTCAGGCTCGGGATCTCCTCCTCAGTGAAGCCCTCCTCCAGCAGCGCCTCCTTGGGGATGTCCTCCAGGGTCTTGCAGTGTTTGCACAGACGCCGACCCAGTCGCTGGGCGATGATGAGGTTCAGCGCAGAGGCGATGTTGTAGGGCGGCACACCGATATTCATCAAACGGGCGATGGTCTGCGGCGCATCGTTGGTGTGCAGGGTGGACATGACCATGTGACCGGTTTGGGCCGCCTTGATGGCGATCTCGGCGGTCTCAATGTCACGGATCTCACCTACCATGATGATATCCGGATCCTGACGCAGGAAGGCCTTTAGGGCCGAGGCAAAGGTAAGACCCACTTTGGGGTTGACGTTAACCTGGTTGATCCCCTCAAGGTTGATCTCCGCCGGATCCTCCGCGGTGGAGATGTTCACATCCGGCGTGTTGAGGATGTTCAGACCGGTGTAGAGTGAAACGGTTTTACCCGAGCCGGTCGGGCCGGTAACCAGGATCATGCCGTAGGGCTTGGCCAGGTTGTCCATATAGAGCTGTTTTTGATCCGGCTCGTAACCCAGGGCGTCGATACCCAGCTGGGCGCTGGAGGGGTCGAGAATACGCAGTACGATCTTCTCACCGAACAGGGTAGGGCAGGTGTTGACACGAAAGTCGATCGCTTTGTTCTTGGACAGGGTCAGCTTGATTCGACCATCCTGGGGTACACGCTTTTCCGAGATATCGAGGCGCGACATAACCTTGATACGCGCCGAGATCTTGCCCGCCAACTGGATCGGCGGTGAGGAGATCTCGTGCAGCATGCCATCCTGGCGGATACGCACACGGTAGCGCTTCTCGTAAGGCTCGAAGTGGACATCCGAGGCACCCTTGTTGATGGCATCGAGCAGGATTTTGTTGACGAAGCGCACCACCGGTGCGTCGTCCACCTCACTGTCGGCGCTGCTGTCGCTGTCATCCTCCTCGTCCTCGGCGGAGATATCCAGCTCGTCCAGACCCTCATCACCCAGATCGGACATGGAGGTATCGTTCGCCTCCATCGCCTTGTCGATCATCTTGGTAAGCTTGTTCTCCTCCACCAGCACCGCTTCGGTATGGGCGCTGACGTGGAAGCGGATCTCGTCCAGGGCGATGAGGTTGGTCGGATCGGAGACGGCGACATAGAGGCGATTACCGCGCTTGTACAGCGGCAGGGCATGGTGGTGGCGGATCAGCTTCTCCTCCACCAGCTTGGTCACATCCGGGTCGAGCTCCATGGCGTCGAGGTCGAAGATGGGGACGCCGAACTCTTGGGAGGCGGCCATTGCCAAGTCCTTGGCCTTGATCTTGTTCTTGGCTACGGCGTAGGAGACGAACGGAGTCTTCTCCTTTCTCGCCTCTTCGGTGATTTTGAGTGCCTCCTCCTCGCTCAGCAGGTCGTCGTGGACCAACTTGCGCGCCAGACCACTGAGGTTGACTTTCGGACTTGTGGTTGCCATATCCTTGATACCAAAGGTTTTATTGTAAGCACTGCAGCAGTCTAACCATATGTTATTTTGGCGGTTATTTCTACTGCTAGCGGACAGTTATGCGAACTATATCAATCTCTGCCTTAACTTGCAGCGCCGAAACGCATGGAGAGGTCGACTGCCCGGAGATGTTTGGTCAACTCCCCCACTGAAATGTAGTTGACACCGGTTTGGGCGATTTCGCGGATATTGTCGAGGGTTATGCCGCCGGAAGCCTCCAGTTGGGCCCGACCGGCGTTTAGCGCCACTGCCTCGCGCAGTGTGGCAGGGGGCATGTTGTCGAGCAGCAGAATGTCGGCGCCGGCGGCCAACGCCTCCTCCATCTGGTCGAGGTTCTCCACCTCCACCTCGACTGCCACCCCCTGTGGCGCCTGCTCGCGGGCTAGGGAGACCGCCTCGGCCAGCGAGTCGGCAGCGGCGATGTGGTTCTCTTTGATCAGGATGCCATCGAACAGGCCGGTGCGGTGGTTGCTACAGCCGCCGCAGCGCACGGCATATTTCTGCGCCAGGCGCAGGCCCGGAATGGTCTTACGCGTGTCCAGTACCCTAACACCGGTACCCTCTACCGCCTGGGCGTAGCGGGCGGCCAGGGTGGCGGTGCCCGAGAGTGTCTGCAGGAAGTTGAGGGCGGTGCGCTCGCCGCTGAGCATGGCGCGCGCCGGTCCCGTCAGGCGGCAAAGAGGCTGTCCCGGCTCCACCCGCTGACCATCACGCACCTGCCAGGCCACGGAGATCGCCCCGTCCAGCAGGATAAACACTTGTTCGAACCAGTCGCAACCGCAGATCACCGCCGCCTCACGGCTGATCACCTGCGCCTCGGTGTGGGCCGAAGCGGGTATGAGGGCCGCCGTCAGATCCCCCGCGCCGAGATCCTCCTCCAGGGCCTGGCGGACCTGCGCCTGCAGGCCCTCTGTGTTGATCGTGCCGGTTGCTGCTCCCATCATTCGCTCCTGTCGTTCCACTCTCTCCCATGCAGGAGGCTGTGGTTGGGATATTACTACGCTACGCGCGCATGGGGAAAGGCGCGGACCGGGTCGGGATCGCGTACAATGGGTCATCGCAAATGAACACCACAGGTACAGACGTATGGATTTCACTCCTATCGAAAAAGCGCTGGAGCGTATCGAGAATGACCCCCGCTCCGGTCAGTCGCTGCTGCTTTACGCGCTGGTCAAGACGCTGGCCATCCCCCAGGGGGGGCACAACTACATGCTCACCAAGCTCAAGGAGATGGAGCCCGACACCCGGCAGCTGGCCTACGGCCTGATGGAGTTGATGGCCCAGGGGGGCTATGTCAAGGAGGAGTGGCAGCTGGCCGAGGCGAAAATGGATCGGGCTATTCGGGGGTGAGTGGATTTTGGCAAGAGAGGCCGCTGGCCGAGCTGAGCGCCGAGGAGTGGGAGAGTCTGTGCGACGGCTGTGCCCGCTGCTGCCTGATCAAGCTGGAGGATGAGCAGACCGGGGAGCTCTACACCACCGCTGTGGCCTGCCGCTACCTGCAACTGGATGACTGCGGCTGCAGCGTTTACGCTGAGCGTACCCGTCTGGTACCCGACTGCGTCAAGGTTACGCCTGAGAGTGTCGATAGCCTCTACTTTATGCCGCAGAGCTGCGCTTACCGTCTGCTGGCGCAGGGGCAGGGGCTGCCCGCATGGCACCCGCTACTCAGCGGCGACCGTCGCTCAGTGAGCGATGCCGGTATCGCCATCTGCGACACCGCCATTTCAGAGCAGGAGCTGCCGGAGGGGGCCGACTGGGAGAGCTATATCCTCGGTTGAGCACCCAGGGCAACCGCATACGTTTGCCATCGCTGGTGTAAGCAGGGTGTTATGTAAGTATGCGCTTACCCTGGTTGAGCACCTAAGCGGCGATGCAACCTATAGCAGGGAGTGCCTATAATGGGGGTGCTTTACCGACATATCGCACAACAACCTTAAAGAGATCGGGGCCAGTGGAACTCGAACTGCTACAACAACTCTCCCTGATAGAGCTGAATAAGTACACCCATGAGCTCGAACACGCGGTGGAGAACCATGCCAAGTGGTTGGCGAACGTCAACCGTACCCTGATCTGCGGGCTGGAGCCGGAGCAGAGCGATCTGGCCGACAAGCCGCACCTTTGTTGTCACTTCGGGCGCTGGTACCACAAGATCGATGACCCGGTGATCACCTCCCAGGAGACCTTCAGACGGATCGGGGTGGTGCACGAGCAGATGCACGAGGCGGCCCGGCAACTGCTGCTTAAGCGCCAAGCCAACGAAGCGATAAGTGCCGCGGAGTACGATGAGTTGGTCGAATTCTCCGAGGAGCTGCGCTTTCTCCTCATGGCGCTGCGTACCAGCCTCAACCGCAACCGCGATATCACCGCCAAGCTCATGGGAAAGGTGTTTGAAAATGCCAGTGAGGGGGTGGTGATTACCGACCCCAAGGCCAAGATCATCAGTATCAACAAGGCGTTCAGCGAGGTGACCGGATATAGCGAGGCAGAGGTCATCGGCCAGGGGCCCGAACTGCTGCAATCGGGCCGCCAGGATGCCGACTTCTATCGGCGCATGTGGCACTGCCTGGAAGCTACCGGCCACTGGCAGGGGGAGATCTGGAACCGCAACAAACGCGGGGAGATCTACCTGGAGTGGCTCTCTATCGCGGCGGTCAAGGACGAAAAGGGCGAAGTCAGCCACTACGTCGGTATCTTCTCGGACATTACCACCGAGAAGGAGAACGAGGAGCGGCTGGAGCATCTCGCTCACTACGACCAACTCACCGACCTGCCCAATCGCATCCTCTTCAATGACCGGCTGAGGCAGGCCCTGGCGCTGGCACGGCGGGCGCGCAGTCAGGTCGCGGTCATGTTCCTCGACCTGGACGGCTTCAAGGCGATCAACGACAGCCTGGGACACGCTGCCGGAGACGACCTGCTGGCTCAGGTGGCCGAGCGCCTGACCGGCTGTTTGCGCCAGTCAGATACCGTGGCCCGCTTCGGTGGGGATGAGTTTACCGTCGTGCTCCCCGGCATTGAGGACGAGCAGAGCGTCTGCAAGATCGCGCAGAAGATCGTCGAGGAGGTGGCCCGCCCCTACCTGCTTGATGGCACCGAGGCGAGCGTTACCACCAGCATCGGCATCAGCCTCTACCCGCTGGACGGGCAACAGCCCGACACCCTCATCCACAAGGCCGATAACGCCATGTACCACGCCAAGCGCCACGGCAAAAACCACTATGAGTTTTTCGGCGAGGGCCGTTGAGGCGCCTCACTGCAGACTTTTGCTCACCACCTCGTAGACATCCTTGGAACACTTACCGCTGTCGAGCATACGCTGCAGCTCGGCGCGCATCTTCTCCTGTCGCCCGGAGTCGTAGCTTCGCCAGCGGGTCAGTGGTGTCAGCAGCCGTGCCGCCACCTGCGGGTTGATACCGTCGAGCTGCATGATGAAGTCGGCGAGAAAGGTGTAGCCCTCACCACCAGCGGCGTGCAGGCCGACCGGGTTGCGCATGCCGAAGGCGCCGATGAGCGAACGTACCCGGTTGGGATTGGTGATCCTGAAATCGGGGTGAGCGGCCAGCCGCTTCACCGTATCGAGGCTCTCCGCTCGCGGCGCGCTCGCCTGGATGGCGAACCACTTATCGAGCACCAGATTATCCCCCCGCCACTTTTCGTAGAACTGCGCCAGCGCCGCGTCGGCAGCCGGGTGGCCGCTGTGACAGAGGTTGGTCATGGCGGCCAGCACATCGGTCATGTTGTCACCCTCGTGGAACTGTCGACGACACAACTCGCCCACCATCTCATCTGCATCGAGCATCAGATAGTCGAGACAGCGGTTCCTCAGCCGGCGCCGCCCCATGGCGGCGGCATCCAGGCTGTAGGGTTCGCTGCTGCCGCACGCCTCATAGGTCGCCAACAGCGCCTTTTGGTGCACACGGGCCAGTTCGCGGCGTAGCTCGAGGTGCACCTGATGGAGCAACAGCGGGTCGACCTCGTCGATAAACTCCGCCGCATAGGATTCTGCCGGCAGGGTGATCGCCTCGGCCACCAGGGCGCGATCCAGCTCGCTGTCGCCGAGGGTCTGGGCAAAGGCCGCAGAGAGTCCGCTATGGGGCCCGTACTCCTCCCCCTTGGCCGCGGCGGCGTAGTTGGCCAGCAGCACCCGTAACGCCAGCTGCTGCCCCGCCTCCCAGCGGTTGAAGGGGTCATTGTCATGCCCCATGAGGAAGGCAAGCTCCTCATCACTGTAATCGAATTGCAGCTTTACCGGCGCGGAGAAGCCGCGCAGCAGCGAGGGCACCGCGGCGGGCGCCACACCGGTCAAGTGAAACACCTGCTCGGCCTGCTCCACCACCAGTACGCGCTCCTTCTCTCCCGCCTCTGCTTCGCCCTTCAGCTGCAGCGGCAGGGCGTTGCCGGCATCGTCGAACAGCGCCAGCTTGACCGGGATCGGCAGCGGCTGCTTCTCCTCCTGCCCCGGCGTCGGCGGCGTCATCTGGCTGAAATGCAGGCTCAAGGTCCGCTCTCCCGCGTGGTATTCGCGCTGAACCGTGAGCTGGGGCGTGCCCGCCTGGCGGTACCAGTTGAGGAAAGCGCTGAGGTCACGGTCGTTGGCGTCGGCCATCGCCTGAACGAAGTCCTCGCAGGTGACCGCCTGGCCGTCGTGGCGTTCGAAG
>JBNJGC010000022.1:15219-23330 GCA_051747405.1 Pseudomonadota bacterium | reverse complement strand
GCGTCACTGGCCAGCCTGCTAAACCTAGCCCGATGGTTCCGGCTCCTTAGACCCTAATCCGTTTGCAACGTAAGTCGCCCCTACCCGCAACTGGGCTTCGCCCCCGTGTCCGGGGCGACACGTTTTGCGTCAGACGAAGGCCCGGCGCTGCCGCTAATGTTATACTCCGTTGCTTGGGGTTGACCCGGCGAACCGACCGGCCCCTGGGAACTCAATCCATGCAAGCGCCGGGAGGGCGTCCCGTGATCCGGATCGACAAGCTGACCAAGTACTATCCGCGCCAGCAGGTGCCGGCGCTGGATGCGGTCACCCTGCAGATTCCCGCGGGGAGTGTTTTCGGTCTACTCGGCCCCAACGGGGCGGGCAAGACGACGCTAATCTCCATCCTGGTCGGCCTGCAGAAGTATCAAAGCGGCCAGGTCCACTTCCTCGATATGCCGCTGGCGCAGAACCTGGCGGCAGTGCGGGCAGTCACCGGCTTTGTACCCCAGGATCTCGCCTTCTACCCCATGCTCTCGGTGGCCGAGAACCTCGCTTTCTATGTGGACGCTTTCGGTGTTCCCCGGGCTGAGCGCGAGCAGCGTATCGCCCAGGCGGTCGCCGCCGCCAGGCTTGAGGAGCACTACCGGAAACGGGCCGACAACCTCTCCGGCGGACTCAAGCGCCGCCTCAATCTGGCCATCGGTCTGCTCAATAACCCCCGTGTGCTGTTCCTCGATGAGCCAACGGTGGGGATCGATCCGCAGTCGCGCCACTTCATCCTCGATACCATCAGCCGCCTCAACCGCGAGCGTGGAATGACCATCATCTACACCTCCCACTATATGGAAGAGGTGCAGCAGATCTGCGACCAGATCGCGATCATCGACAGCGGTCGAATCCTGCTCTCCGGGCCACTCGAGGAGTTGCTGGAGCGGGAGCGCGGCACCACGCTCAGGCTGCGGCTACAACGGCCCGCCGAAGCGCCGCTGCTACAGCGTCTGAACGAGCGCTTCGACGCCCGCAGCGACGATGGACGCGAGTTTATTCTGCAGCTGGGCGGTCCCCTTCAGGGACTCGATCAGCTGCTTCCCCTGCTGGCCGATCACGACGCCCGCATCGACGGCTTGCAGTACGGCTTCGAGAGCCTGGAACAGCTCTACCTCAGCCACACCACAAGCGCCCCCCGGGAGTAGACCATGCGACTGCTGGCCCTGATCCGAAAAGAGCTTCTGGTACTGCGCAAAGACCTACACGGTCTGCTGGTGCTGTTCATCATGCCGGCGATCTTCATCCTGATCATGTCCCTGGCGATGCGCGACACCTTCAGTGAACAGCATCAGGTCATGGTGAACTACCTCCTGCACGACAGCGATAAGAGTGAGGCCTCCGCTGAGCTGGCGCAGCGGCTGGATGGGGTCGAGGGCTTCAGTCGCACCGCGCTCCAGGGCGGTGATGACATTGCCGTCCTTGAGGAGCAAGTGGCGCAGGATCGGGTCAAATTCGCCCTGCTCATCCGCGAAGGCTTCGCCGCCGGAGTGGCCGAACCGCAGGAGCAGGCCCCACCCCTGCTGGAGCTGCTTGTCTCGCCCACTACGACACCGCAGCTGGAGCGGCTTTTCACTATCGCCCTGAACGAACGGCTGATGGCGATGCGGCTGCAACCCCTGCTGGAACGGCTGCCCGGCGATCTGAGCGGCGAAGAGCGCCTGGCACAGCTGACCCAGGGGCTTGCTGTGGAGAGCCGCTACGTCTACCAGGGTCAGGCACCGGAGCGGATGCCCACCTCGGTGCAGCAGAGCGTTCCGGCCTGGCTGGTCTTTGCCATGTTCTTCGTCATCATCCCGCTTTCCACCGCCTTCATCGTCGAACGCCAACAAGGCAGTCTGTTGCGGCTGCGCATCATGAACATCTCCAACTTCGGCCTGATCCTGGGCAAGATCCTCCCCTACTACGTCATCAACCAGATCCAGATGGTGCTGATGGTGCTGGTGGGTATCTACCTGGTCCCCCGTTTCGGCGGCGACAGCCTCCAGCTGGGCGACTCCCTGCTGGGGCTTTTCATTATCTCCAGCGCGTGCAGTCTGGCGGCGATCGCCTTCGCCCTGCTTATCACCACCCTGGCCAAAACCCACACCCAGGCGACCACCATGGGCGGGGTCTCCAACATCATCTTCGGCGCCCTGGGCGGGGTGATGGTGCCCAAATTCGTCATGCCGCCGTTTATGCGCGAGCTGGCCGACATCTCCCCCATGTCGTGGAGCCTGGAGGGTTTTTTGGATATATTCCTGCGTAACGCCGGCTGGCAGGAGGTGCTGCCCGAGGCCGCTGCGCTGCTGCTGTTCGCCGGCGCCTGCCTGCTGCTGGCCACGGCAGCCTTCTCCCGTAACTACTGAAGCCACTGAGGAGCTTTACCCCCATGGATCGCAGACTGGCGCTCAAGCAGCTCATCGTCGAGGAGTGCGACAAGGATCTCCCTCCCGAGTCCATCGGCGATGACGAGCTGCTGTTCGGCGAGCAGTCGAGACTGCAACTCGACTCCCTCGACGCCCTGACCCTCTCCATGGCTCTGCAGCGCCAGTTCGGTATCCGCCTGGCCGACAGCAAGGCGCTGCGCCGCGCCTTCGCCACCGTTGCCAGCCTCGACGATCACCTCCGGCAGCACGAGTCGTAGATGGGCAACCCCCTCCCTGTCATCGCCGGCGCACTACGCTGCCGCCTGGGGGAGCAGCCACAGGCGGTGGCCGCCGATCTGAGCCGGGCCGAGCCGCAACCCCTCACGCTGCCCGAGTTTCCCGGGCGCCCCTTTCTCTACTATCCGCTACCGCCCGCCTCCGCAGGGGAGGGGGGTGCGCTACTCCCCCGCCTCACCGACTGCGCCGCTGAGGCGCTGCAAGCGGCGGCGCTCAGCGCTGAACAGCGGGCCGGTTGCGGACTCTTTCTGGGCAGCTCCTCTTTCGCCATCGGTGATGCCGAACAGGAGTACCGCCAGGCGCTGGATGCGGAGCCTCACGCCCTGCCGCTCCCCCACCAGCGCTATGGCGACCTGGCCCGCAGCCTGTGTCAGACTCTCGACCTCGGCGGTGGCGACTACACCTTCAGCACCGCCTGCACCTCCAGCGCAAACGCCCTGCTCTACGCCCATCAGGCGGTCAGTAGCGGGCAGATGCCGGTCGCTCTGGTGGTGGGGGTGGAGGGGTTTAACCGCACCAGCCTACTCGGCTTCGACAGCCTGCAGCTGCTCTCCGACACGGGTTGCCGCCCGCTGGATGCCGCCCGGGACGGCATGGTGTTAGGTGAGGGGATCGCGGCTCTGGTGATCACCGACGCGCAGCCCCCTGCCACCGCAGCGTGGCACGGATTGAGCCTGCTCGGTGGGGCCAACGGCTGCGACCCGGAGGGGATCACCGGCTCCAGCGCCGAGGCGATGTGCAGCGTGATGCAGCAGGCGCTGACCGCCACCGCCACCGCGGCGGGTGATATCGCTCTGATCAAGGCCCACGCCACCGGCAGCCTGGGTAACGACGCCGCCGAGACCGCGGCGATGGCGCGGCTCTTTGCCCAGCACAAGCCGCCGGTGACGGCCCTCAAGGGCGCTCTGGGCCACACCCTGGGCGCCTGCGGCGTGCTCGAGCTACTCAGCCTGGGCGCCGCGCTCGGGGCGGGCACCATCCCCCCCTGCGCCGGCCACCAGCGCAACCCGGACGACAACCCCCTGCCCCCGCTGCGCCGGGCCGAACCCTTTCCCGGGGGAAGGGTTCTCTGCAACTACTTCGGCTTCGGCGGCAACAACACCTCCCTGGTACTGGAGGTGGCGGGACAATGAACCCGGTACAACTGCTCGCCAGCACCAGCTACGCCGCCCGCGCCGAGGAGCCCGCCACCCCACTCAAACCGCTGCTGCGCGAGGCGGGAATGAGCGACCTGCGGCGCAGCAACCGCTTTACCGCACTGGCGCTGTTGGGGGCGCTGCGCTGCTGTGCCGGACGGGAGCTCCCCAGCCAGTGCGGCCTCTACCTCAGCAGCGCCTCTGGTGGCATCAACGACACCGCCACCCTGCTCCAGGAGCTGATACGGGATCGACTCGCGCCGATGCCGCTGCACTTTATCAACGTCTCCAGCAACATCGCCGGCTTCAGCGTCGCCCGTGAACTCGGGCTTCACGGACGTAACCTCGCCGTATCTCGGCTCGACGGAGGGTTCGACTGTGCCATGGAACTGGCACTGATGGATCTGCAGGCGGGCAGTGTGCCCATGGCCCTGGTCGGGGTGGTGGAGGAGTGCGCTCAGCCCCTCTCATCCCACCGCCGGCGCCTGGGGGTCGAAGCGACCACCCCGCTGGCCGAACAGAGCAGCTGGCTGCTGCTGGGAAGGGGCGAAGACGAAGGGGTACAGGTCAACTGGCGCCGCCACAGCCAGGCACTCACTGGCGAGCCTGCTGAGCCGCAAGCGTGGCTTGCGGCAGGGGACGCGCGAACCTGTGAGCCCGGCTACAGCCCGAGCCTCAGCGTCCACCAACTGCTGCGGCGTCTGGAGACCCAGGACCGATGCCCCCTCCACTACCTCAGCGCCGACCAGCGCTTGCAGTTCGACTTTTTGCCCGCTCCCACGCAGGGGCGGGATCAGCGATAGCCCCAAAGCTGCCGGTAGACCGCCTCCTCTTCCGCAGCGATCTGCTCGAGCAGCCCGGCCAACTCCGACAGGCTCAGGCTCGGCTTTTTGCGCACCAAGTTGGCGCTGTGCAGGGCAAACTCGCGCCAGCGATCGCCGACTGCCGTCATCCCCTGTGAGGCCCGGCCCAACAGTTCGCTGCCGGTTCGCTCCGCCGCCTCCTGCAGGAATGAGGCGTACATGAAGCGAAAGCCGCCGCCGCCGGTGCCGATCTCCTCCTGCATCCGCACCACATTACCCAGAAACAGTCGGGCGTAGCGCGGGTCGGCCTGCTCCAGCCCCCGCACCTGTCGCGCCAGCGAGCGCATACCGCGCACACCCATGAACGGCAGAGGCAACTTGATCATCTGGAACACGCTCTTGCGCAGCGCCCTTCTCAGCACCCGATCGAAGGGGTAGTCGCTGGGCAGGTGCTGCGGATAGTAGAGCAACCCCTTGGGGGCGAACACGCCGCGGGTAAAGCGCGCCTTTTTCAGGTCCGCCGCAGGGCAGCGCACCGGGTGGTCGAACACCGGATCGCTGATGAGGTACTCATCCCCCTCTTTGCCGTAGACCACCAGATTGTGGGCATTGAAGTGGAAGCGCATCTCCGGCGGAAAATAGGGCAGCCAGTAGACCGAGGTCTGCAGCCCCACCACCTGCCCCTGCGCCAGGCGGCGGTCAAGATCCGCCATGCCGGCGTCGGGATCACGGTAGCGGTGTGTCGCCACCTTTACCCCGAGCGCTCCCTGCAGCCCCTTGATCACCGCACCGGGCCACATGCGGTAGGCGGTGAGCGGAAAGCCCCCCACCTTGACCCACGGCAGATGGACAAAGGTGATCCCAGAGGCCAGACCGAAGGCCATCGGCTCGGAGATCGTCAGGCCGTAGTGGCGCAGCAGCGAGGAGATGGCGCCGGTTTCACAGTGCGCCGCCTGCTGGTGCTGATAGTCGTGGTTAATCATCCTTGCCATCCCGTTCGGGCAGGGTTTGCAGCGCTGCCGGTGCCATCCCCAGCGCCTCCGCGTAGCGGGCGAGCAGCCGCTGCGGCAGTCGCCGGAACGGCCCCGGTTTGAGGTGGCGGCGTACCCGCCAGGCGAACAGCCCGACCGACTGGGCAAGGGTGAGCGGGTCCATGCGCTTATCGTACATGTGGTAGGCCAACGGCGAGGCCCGCCCTGCCTCCACCTGACGGCGCGCCTGCTCCCGTAGACGCTCGAACTCCGCCAGCGCCTGGGCCGTGACCGCCTCCTCCACCTGTGAGCCGGCGGAGGGGACCAGAGTGTAGTGGCCCTCACGGTCCACTGCATAGAGCGCCTTGCGCTCGCCACCGAGGGTGGCGTTACCCTCCTGCGGAACCTTCTCCCGTTCCATCCTCAGACCACCGTCAACAACATGAAGGAGGTGGAGAAGCGCCCCGACTCGGGCACAAAACAGAGAATCCGCTCGCCCGGCTGCAGGCGCCCGCTACGGAACAGCTCCTCAAGCATGATGTAGATAGAGGCCGAGCCGGTATTCCCCTTCTCAGAGAGGTTGGTAAACCAGCGCTCCTGCGGGATGTGGAAACCGATGCGCTCCAACCCCTCGGCCAAACGGGGGCGAAAGTACTCTGAGGACATGTGCGGCAGAAAGTGGTCCACCTGTTCCGGAGTCAGGCCGTGGCGTTCGGTGATGGCGGGCAGCGCCTGCTCCACGGTGAGACGCACGACATGCTCATTAAGCTGTTTGACGTTCTGCTTGACGCTCAACACCGAACGCTCCAGCAGCTGCTCCAGGCTGTCGAACTCGCGCCAGCCCCGCAGCTTACCCGACTCGTCGCGCTCTGCGCCGGCGTACATGCAGGCGGGCTGCTCGTGGGCATACGAGTGCAGCTCCAGCCAGTCGATGCGCAGGCTCGGCCCCGAGTCAGCAGGACGCGCCTGCAGCAGTAGCGCCCCGGCCCCATCGGAGAGCATCCAGCGCAGAAAATCCTTCTCGAACGCCACCTCCGGGCGCTGCTCCAGCTCCCGCACCCGCGCCTCCGATTCGGGCTCGAAGTTTTTCGCCTGCATAAAGCTGGAGGCCAGCTCCGAGCCGGTGGCAACCGCCCGCTGGCAGCCACCGCCTCGCACCGCCATCCAGGCATATTTGAGTGCCGCCATGCCGGCGGTGCAGATCCCGGCACTGGTGTTGACCTCGCAGACGCCGCCGCCGAGCTCACCGTGGACCATCACCCCATGCCCCGGCATCAGCTGATCCGGCGAGCTGGTACCGCAGCTGAGCAGCTCGATCTGCGCCGGTGCCAGCGCCAGGCGGCGTACCGCCGCGGCGGTGAGCTCGGCGTTATTGTGGCTCAGGCGCCCCGTCTGCGGGTCGATGGCGTAGTGGCGGCGACGGATGCCGTTGTTGCGCAGCACCAGGGCGCGGGCCCGCGAACGCTGGCCGTTGACCCTGCCCAGCACCTGCTCCATCTGCCCGTTGTCGATCGGTGCATTGGGCAGAAAGGCGGCGATGTCGGTAATGTAAACCTGGTTACTCATGCAGATAGTCGCTCACGCGAGTTGTGTCGGAGCCGGAGGGGAGCTCGTAGTAGGCCTTCTGCGCCTCGAGGCGCTTGCGCATCAGCGGGCGCAGCAGTGTGCGCAACAGCATCGTCACCGGTACCACAGTGATAATGAGCGTCACCAGAAAGACCACATAGATAAACAGCACCGGTTTACGTGCCGCGCTGCCGGGCCCCCCCACCTTGCGCAGCAGCTTACCCCAGATCATAAAGCTGCGGGTGCCGATCTTCTCGCTGGGGATCAGTCGCACATCCACCTCCACCGCCCCCAAGCCGTGCAGCAGCGGCCCCTCTCCCCGTTCGGCATCCTCAGCCAAGCCGGCGGCGAGGGCGCGACCGAAGCGCGAGGCGCGGGCGATATCCTGCTCCGCCACCCCCGCCGGCGGCAACAGACCGCCTTCACGGCCCTTATTACCGGTAAGCAGCCAGCGCGGGGTGGTAATAAAGGTGGCCAGGCTGCTGCCGCGATCCACCAGCGCCACATTGTCCAGCAGCCGGGCCCCCGCCTGGTGCAGCAGCACCTTGACCTTCTCCTGCGCCATCAACCACATATTACGACACACGATCAGGGTCACTACCGGCCTGTCCGCCAGTAGCTGCTTGCCTCTCTCGGACTGGAGAAAGGCGCTAATGGGCAGAGAGGGCGAGAGAAACCACACCTGGTAGGCGAGGATCACCAGATCGAACGGTTCATCCCCCTGTAGCGACAGCGGCTTCAGTGGCGGGGGATCGAGGTAGACCGACTCGGGAAAGGCGTCCAGAAAACGGAAAAACGTCCACGGGAAAGGGTAGGGTTGCTGCGGCTCCAGCCGCTCATAGTGCAACGCCACCCCCTCGTCCTGCTCCAGTGGCGCACAGACACTGCGTACCACCCGCGTCAGCTGATCGGTCTGGGAGTAGTAGATCACCAGCACTCTTTTCATACACAAACCGTTTTTTT
>JBNJGC010000022.1:0-15119 GCA_051747405.1 Pseudomonadota bacterium | reverse complement strand
AGAACAACCCGGACGCAATAAATCTCAATTAAGGAGAGATTCACCATGAAGAAGATTCTCGTAAGAATGCTGCTGGTCGCCTTTGCCGTGGGCGTCATTGTCGGTTGCCGTACCGCACCTGTCTACAACGTCGAAGATCAAACCATTGTCGCCAACGTCGACAACGTCAGCATGGACGGCGTCGAGAACGCCATCATGCGCGCCGCCGGTCCCCTCGGTTGGCAGGTGAAGAAGGTCGAGCCCGGCCACATGGTCGCCACCCTCAATGTGCGCAAGCACATGGCTCAGGTGGACATCACCTACGATACCGACAGCTATAGCATTAGCTACAAAAACAGCAGCCACCTCAAATACGACGGCAGCAACATCCACAGCAACTACAACGGCTGGGTACAGAACCTGCAGCGCAATATCGACGTGCAGCTGAGCACCCTCTGATAGGCTAGCCGCCGCAACAGTAAAGGCGCGTCGCTCGACGCGCCTTTTTTATTGCTCTCGCCCCTCTTTTACCACACCTTCGCGGCGTGTTCGCACTGCCCGCCAGAGCCCCTGCGGATACATCCCCCAGCGAAACAGCTTCCACGCCACCATGCGCACGATGAGCGTTATGTCCGCCACCGGTCGGAAGTGGCTGGGCCGGGCATCGTGACGGTAGATGGAGGCCACCGGCACCGAGCACACCGGATAGCCGCGCCGGGCCGCCTCGATCAGGATCTCGCTTTCGAACACAAAACCGTGACGAAGTGACTGTTCACTCACCGCCTCGGCCAGTAGCCGGGTGGGGTAGAGACGAAACCCGGATTGGCTGTCGTGGACCCACTGACCGGCGGCCCAGGCGATCCAGAAGTCGGCAAAGTTGTTGGCGAACAGCCGCGCCCGAGGGGCGTTCTCCCGGTTGGCCAGTCGGGCGGCGATCACCACATGCTGCGGATAGCGCTCCAGGGCCGCGGCCAGTCGAGGGATGTCCGCCGGGTCGTGCTGACCGTCGCCATCGAGGGTGATCACCCCCTCGCAGCCCTGCGCCATCGCCGCCTGCATCCCCCGCCAGAGGCTGGCGGCCTTGCCGGCGTTGGTCGGGTTTCGTAGCAGTGTCACCGCGACCCCCTCAAGGCGCTCGAGCGTCTGGTCGGTGGAGCCGTCGTCCACGACGATCACCGTCTCACACTGGGCCAGGGCCCGCTCGGCCACATCGCGGATGGTCGCCGCCTCGTTGTAGGCGGGGATCACCACCGCCAGCTTCGCTGCCGCGGCCATTCAGCCCATCGCTCCGTTGATACCGATCACCTGCCCGGAGATATAGCCCGCCTCCTCCGAGGCGAGAAAGGCCACCAGCGCCGCCACCTCGTCTGGCTCACCGGCCCGCTGCATCGGCACTTGCGCCTTGATCTTTTGGGTATCGAAGAGCTGCTCGGTCATGCTCCCCTGGATAATACCGGGGGCCACGACATTGGCGGTAACCCCCCGCGAGGCCAGCTCGATGGCGAGCGACTTGCTCGCCCCATGCAGCCCCGATTTGGCCGCCGCATAATTGGCCTGGCCGCGGTTACCCAGCACGCCGGCGACCGAGGAGAGGGAGATCACCCGTCCCCAGCGGCTCGCCATCATCGGCATCAGCAGCGGCTGGGTCACGTTGAAAAAACCGTTCAGCGACACATCCAGCACCCGCTGCCACTGCTGCGGGCGCATCCCCGCCAGCGGAGCGTCGTCGTGGATGCCGGCGTTGTTGACCACCACTTGGATCGGTGTCTCGACCGCCAGTGGCTCCAGCACCTCCCGGCTCTGCGTCGCGTCGGTGACATCAAACACCACGGCTTCGGCACTGCCGCCGGCCTGGCGAACCGCCTCCACCACCGCCTCGGCACGCTCGGGGCGGCTGTTGGCATGGACCAAGACGTGCAGACCCGCAGCGGCCAGGCGCCGACAGATCGCCGAACCGATATCGCCACTGCCTCCGGTAACCAGTGCCCGTTTCATTGCGCCTCCTCGGCCATCACGGTGAGCCGCCCTTCGAGCAGCCTCTGCCCTGCGGCGGTCACCTCAAACTCATAGATAAAACTGGCGCCGCTGCGCATCAGCTCGGTCGCCTCGATCCGCAGCGGCGCCGCCACGCCATCGAGCCGCTCGCAGTGTAGCGTGACTCCTCGCACCGCAGCGAGAAAGCCGGGCGGATTGCGCTCCCCTCTCTGCTGCGCCAGCAGACCGCCGTGGACAGCGGTCGCCTGCGCCGCATACTCGATACCGTGCAGCGCCGCCAAGCCCCCGTCACCGCGCAACGGGTTGGCCGTATCCATGTGGCTGCGGGCCTGACAGACGATGTGCTGAGCGTCCCACGCCAACACCTGCTCGAGCAGACACATCGCCCCATCGTGGGGGATCAATGCGCAGAGCGCATCATGCCCTATCGACACGGAGACAACCCCACCTTGAGGCTGTGACCATCGAGGTAGGCCAACGCCAGCTCGCCCGCCTTATCGCCGGCGGCCAGCGCCGCCAACAGCGGCAGCGACTCGCCCGTCGGGTTGCTGCGGCGCAGCGACTCCAGCTCCGCCGGCGTGGGGGTGGGCGCTACCGCCTCGATCCCCTGCAGCGCCACTGTTGCCAGGCCGTCGCTCCCCTCCGGCGCCAGTACCAGCGCGGTGGCGAAACTTTCGTGGTTGATACCGAACGGGTCCAGCGGTTCGGGCAGCGCCACATCGTAACTGACCAGCAGCACCGGCTCCCCTCTGGCCGCCACGACACTCACCGCCTCCAGCAGTCCGGCGGCAAAACTGGCACCGGCGGCACTGATGCTGGTGGAGAAGCGGCGGGCCTTGCCGGCGATGGCCCAGTAGCCGGCGGCGGCGTTGTGGACTGAGTTGTGGAACTGGGTGGGTGAAACCGGTCTCTCGGGCAGGGTCAGCACCTCACAGAGGCGGTCTACAATGAAGGTGTCGCCATCGGATGAGCTGAAGACGCTCGCCAGTTGCGCCGCGTCGGCCCCGCTCTGCTCTCGCGCCTCATCCGCAGCTTGCAGCGCCAGCTTGATCAGTGTTGTGGTCCGGCGCCGCTCATTGGGCGGCAACATCGCCGGCTTGAGCTTCTCCAACGGCTGCGGCTGCCAGGCCTGTTCGGCCCGCAGCACCGGCGCCGCCTCTGTCCAGCCCTGAAGCCCGGGGGCGACCACCCCGACCCCTTGAATCACCGCTCTCATTGCTCGACCCTCCCGAACAGCAGGGCGCAGTTGCTGCCGCCGAAACCAAAGGAGTTACTCATGGCGTAGCGTACCGGTGCCTGCCGCGTCTCCAGCACTATCTCCGCCGCAAGCTGCGGGTCGCGCTCTACGGTGTTGGCGCTGGCCGGGAGCAGCCCGTGCTCGATGGCGAGCAGGGTGAACACCGCCTCGGTGATCCCGGCGGCCCCCAGGGTGTGGCCGGTGAGCCCCTTGGTGGAGCTGCACGGAGGCGTTTTGCCAAACAGCCGGCATACCGCACGGTCTTCCGAACGGTCGTTACTCGGCGTGGCGGTACCGTGGAGGTTGATATAGTCGATCTCTGCGGGCGACAGCGCTGCGCCCTCCAGCGCCTGCAGCATCGCTGCCAGCGCCCCCTCTCCCTCGGGGTGCGGTGTGGACATGTGATAGGCATCGCTGCTCTCACCATAGCCGAGCAGTGCGAGGCCATCACCGGCCTGCTCACCACGCTCAAGCAGGGCAAAACCGGCCCCCTCACCGATGTTGATGCCATTACGAGAGGTATCCCAGGGGCGGCAGCGTTCGGCGGAGACCAGCTCCAGCGAGTTGAAGCCGTAGAGCGTGGTGGCGCAGAGGCTGTCGACCCCGCCGATCACGGCGGCATCACACAGCCCCGCCGCCATGTGGCGGCTGGCAGTGGCGAAGACCTTGGCGCTGGAGGAGCAGGCGGTGGAGATCACCTGCGCCGGGCCGCTCAGCCCCAGATAGCGGCGCACGAACTCGCCCAGGGAGAAGATGTTCTGGGTCTCCATGTAGTGGAAGTCCGCCGGCAGGCGGCCCGCCCCGTCGCGTCGCTGGTAGGCCCGCTCCGTCTCTTCGATACCGGAGGTGCTGGTGCCCAGATAGACGCCGATACGCGCCGCCCCGTAGCGCTCCCGCAGTGTCGCCACCCGCTCGGCAAAACCGTCCGCCTCCAGCGCCATCGCCGCCAGTCGGTTATTGCGACAGGCGAAGGCGGTCAGCGCCTGCGGCAGCGACTGCTGCTCCACGCCATCGACCCGACCGACCCAGGTCTCGAGCGGGGCGTGCCCATAGTCGTTGGGCCGCAGACCGCTGCGACCATGGCGCAGCGCCTCCAGCGAGGCGTCGACACCGCAGCCCAGGGCATTGACCAGGCTGTAGTGGGTAATCTTCGGGGGGCTTGTCGGCATCACTCTTCCGCTACGTCATCTTTTCGGTGTGCGGCGGCAGGTGGGACACCGCCGCCAAAGCGCGCCAGCAGGTAGGCGCTGGCCACGCCCAGCAGTACTGTCGTGCCGATGGCGTGCAGTACAGGCAGGCGTGAGATGCTCAGGATAGCAAAAACCGTCACTGTAGAGATAGCACAGACCCCCAGGGCGTGGCGCGTCCGCGCTGCGGCAGCCCGCCCCTCGGGCCGGCTGAAAAAGAGCCCGTAGTCGATGCCGATCCCTGCCACCAGCAGCAGCGCCGTCAGGTGGAACAAGGTGTAACGCTCTCCCAGAGCGTGCAGCAGTGCCAGGGTCAGGGCGATGGCGGCAGCCAACGGCAGCACCACGTGCAGTGTGCGTCTGACACCACCGGCACCCCAGGCGATCAGCAGCAGAATCGCCAGTCCTCCCCAGATGAGGTTCCGTAGGGCATCCTCGCGGAAGCCCCTCAGTAGATCCCGGGTCAGGGCCTTGAGATCAACGTAGCTCAGCCCCGGGTCGAGCCGCTGCTGCAGGGCCTCGGCCTCACTCAGCCCCACCAGCCGGATCACCCCCCACCAGTGCCCGTCGTGTTCGAACATCAAGCTCTCCAGCGACAGCCCCAGCGCCGTCCCCTGCAGCCGCTCCAGCGTCAGTGGCGGCAGTTCGCGGCTCGTGGCCACCGCTGCTACAAACGGCTCCAGCGCCTCGCTACGAAACGGCGTGGCGGCGGTCGCCTCGGCCAGCGCCACCCGCAGCGCCTCCTCTTCGGGCAGGGCCGTCTGGCGCTCTCGCTGGCGGGCGATACTCGGCAAGCGCTCTGCGGCGTACTCGGCACCCTCGATCAACCCCGCCTCACGCCACTGACGCAGCTGCGGCTCCAGCCGCTCCTGTGCCTGGAGCAGCGCCTGCGGATCCTGCGCCCGCATCAGCAGCAGGCGGTTCATCCCACTGACCGCCAGCGCCTCACGCAGCTTACCCTCCTGCTCACGCATGGCGGTCGGAACGGGGCTCAACGCCTCCAAGCTCTCCTCCCACAGCGGTTGCCCACTGGTGCCCAGGTAGAGCAGCGATAGAACCAACAACAGTGGCGCCGCCCAGCTGCGTCCGCGCGCCGCTGCCGAGATAGGCGCCTGCCGCCCATACCCGCTGCCCGACCAGTACTCCGGCAACAGCGCCGGTAACAGAAAGCGGGTGACCAGCGCCGCGCTCAACAGACCGCTGACGGCGAACACCCCCAGCTGCACCAGCCCGTCGAAGCGGGTAAAGAGCAGTGCACTGAAGCCGATAGCGGTACTCACCACCCCCAGCCGCAGCGTCGGCCAGATACGCCGCAGACTCTCACCGGGCGCCTGCCCGGGACGCAGGTGGCTGAACAGGTGGATGGGGTAGTCGATGGCCACACCAAGCAGGGTGATACCGAAGGCGATGGTAATACCGTGGACGGCGCCGAAGAGTGTCGTGGTTGTCGCCAGCGCCACCACAATCGCACCGCCCAGCGGCAGTGCGCTGAGTAGCCACAAGCGCCAGGAGCGGTAGGCCACCAGGAGGATGAGCGCGACCGCCAACGAGGCGACAAGGCTGGCCTGTTGCGCTTCGCTGCGGATGGTCTCGCGGCTGGCGACTGCGATCGCCGGCGCGCCGCTGATGCTCAGCGCCGCCGAGCCGCTGTCCGCCAGTCCGGCAAAGGCCTTGCGCACCCGACGCAGATTCTCCTCCTGTGCATCCAGGGCAAAGCCGGGGGCGTGGGTACGCAGCAGCAGCAGCGCCCGGCCATCAGCACCGAACCAGATCCCGTGGCGCCGCTGCGGACGCCCCGCCCCCTGCCACTGCTGCATCAGACGGCGCATTGCAGCGGTGGGATCCTCGGGCAGGCTCTGGCGCACATAGAGCCCCAGAGGTGTGCGCAGCTCTTCCAGCCGCGCCTCCAGCGCTCGGGTCAGGCTGGGGGCATCGAGCCGTTCCTGTTGCAACAGATAGCGGTAGCGGTACCAGGGCGAGTCGTGCAGCTGCGCCAGGTCCAACTCACCATTCAACACCTGCTCAAAGCGCCCATCCTCACGCAGCACGGTGGCCAACTCACCGCTCAGCTGCGCCAGTTCGGCGGCCTCTTCCCCGTCGATGGCCACCAGCAGTACGCGGGCGCTGGCGCCGCTGTTGAGCTGATCCAGAAGCACCGCCTGCTCGGCCCCCTCACCACGGGGCAGAAAGGCGCCCATGTCGGTATTCACCTCCAGCCGGGTCGCCACCACCGCCGCCGCCAGCAGTAACGCCAGCAGCACGAGGTAGGCGGTAACCTTAGTGCGCGTCCCGCTCGCCATCGCTCTCGTGCAGCCGCATAACGGTGCGATCGCCGCCCCGCTCCAGGATCTCGACCCGCTCTATCGCAGCCTCACGGCCACTGAGACTCACCTTCTCGACCACCTGCGCCATCTGCGAGCGCTTCGGTCGCAGCAGCAGGGTCCACCCGTTGCGCTCCCCCTTGAGCTCCAGATGGTAGTGCCGGCCCAGGGTAGCCAGATCGCCGGCCAGGGTAGCGCGAAAGGCGGCGACAAAGGCGCCCAGCGCCGGGTGTTCGGAAAGGGGGATGCGGCGCCGCTGCGCGCCCTCATCCACCAGCAGCTGCTGCCCCTCCACACGGTAGCTGCCGCCGCCGTTGTCGACACGCTTCTCCAGGTAGTCGGGGGCACGAAACAGTAACGTGCCACTGGCGCTCAGCGGCATATCCAGCATGCTCAGGTGCTGCGCTTCGGTGTAGCTGGCCCGACGCTCTTTGACCTCGGCGAAGCGCCCCATCAGGGCCTCAAGGGTAAGCGTTTCGGCCTCAACCCCAACGGGCAGCAGTAGCAGAAGCAGCAGCCCGAACAGCGTTTTTTTGTAATCAGTTCTCATCCCAAAAGTCGTAGAAGTTAAACCAGTTATAGGGGGCCTTACGCGCCTGGGCGGCCAGGCGGTCGGCGTAGCGCTGAGTCCACCGGGCCAGCACCTGCTCACGCTCTTTGCGCCCGGCCTCAATGCGCTGGGCCAGCGGCTCGAAGTGCAGGTCGTAACGGTTGCCGCCGCGATAGAGGGCAAACACCTGCACCACCGGCACCTCCAGCACCGAGGCCAGCAGCGCCGGACCGGTGGGGAAGGCGGCGGGCGAGCCGAGGAAGTCGCACTCGGCCACCTTGTCGCTCTCTGCCACGCGGTCGGCCAGCACCCCCACCATATTGCCCTCATCCAGCGCCTCTTTCACCCGCAGCAGAGAGTCGGGGCGGCCCAGGGGGATGACTGTTCGGGCCACCTCTGGATTGATGGCGTTGAGCAGTCCGGTGAGATACTCATTGTGGCTCGGGTACATCAGCACCTTCACCCGCACCCGCTTGTGTTCCACGGCGATGGCGCGCAGCGCCTCGAAGCTGCCCAGGTGCGAGCCGAACAACAGACAGCCGCGCCCCTGCTCGGCCCAGGCGGTCACCGCCTCGGCCCCGTGCACGCGGATGTCGAACAGCTCGAAGCGACCGCTGAGAAAGAATACCCGATCCAGAATCGTTGCGGCGAAGGTGTGGATATGCCGCGCCACCTGCCACAGCGAGGCGCGTTGCCCAAAGACCCGTGTGAGATAGCGTCGGGAGGCGCGCCGGGCGCTCCCGGCAAAGAGCAAAAAGTAGAGGGTGATGGGGTAGAGCAGCAAGCGTGCGCTACCGCGGCCCAGATTCTGCGCCACCCAGAGGATGATCCGGATAGCAAAGGGCGAGCCGCGCTCGCGCTGACGAAACCAGATCCGGCTCATGGGCGGCCCTGCAGGGCGAGGCTGCCCTGTGCCACCAGCCGCTCCCCGACGTGGCAGCGAAAGGCGACCGTCTCCTCCCCCTTGCGGCGCAGCGAAATGGTCAGCGGCTGTTGCGGCAGCAGCGGCGAGACGAACTTGGCGCTCTGCACCGCCGCCACCGCGCCCCCGCCGAGCCACTGCACAACCGCCCCGGCCACCCGCTCCAGGATCACCACCCCCGGCACCAGCGGAGCGCCGGGGAAGTGGCCGGGTAGCGCCGGGTGGTCGGCGGTGATGTGGCACTGCGTCTGATACTCATCCATCGGCGCTTCTCCCCAGGGTTGCCAGCAACCGCTCCAGTGCCTGGCGCGGCAGTTTGCCAGCCTCGTTACGCGGCAACCGCTCTACCATATGCAGCGGCCTGGGCAGGCAGAGCGGGTCCAACTGCTGTTTAAGCGCCGCCAGCACCGCCTTGCGAGTCAGCCCCGGCGCAACCACCACCGCCGAGAGCCGCAGCACATCGGCGCCGCTCTCGGCGGGTGGGATAAACAGGCCATCCTCAACACCGGGGATCGCCAGCAGCTTGTGGTTGAGATCCCCCAGAGAGACCCGCTTGCCGGCGATCTTGAGCATATCGGCGCTGCGCCCGAGCAGGCGAAAACGCCCCTCGGTCTCCGGCTCCACACGGTCATTGAGGACCACGCTGCCGCGCAGATGCCCCCCGTACACGGTAGCACATCCCTCCCCCGAGCTCGCCACCTCCATCTGCACCCCCCGGTGCAGGGTCCAGAGGCCCTCTTCACGGGTACGGCGGGTGGCAATGGCGCCGGTCTCGGTGCTGCCGTAGATCTCGTGCAGTGGACAGCCGAAGGCCTGTTCCGCCTCGGCGGCCAAGGTGGGCGCCAGGGGCGCGGTGGCGGAGATGATCTGCGCCGGCTGCGGCCAGCTGGCGATACCCGCCGCCAGGCAGGCTTTGAGGTGTACCGGCGTGGTCACCAGCAGCCGGGGCGCAGGGGTCGCCTCCAGGGCCTGCTGCAGGTCGTGGGGAAAGAAGGGGCGCCCGGCATCCACCACCATGCCGGTGACCAGCGGCAGCAATACCGTAGTCTCCAGGCCGTACATATGCTGCGACGGCACCGTGGCCACCACGGAGAGATTCGTCTGCTCCAGCTGGAGCATCTGCCGCGTCAGCCAGGCGCCGTGGTAGAGCTCACCCCAGCGCTTCTCCCATGGCTGTGACTGGCCGGTACTGCCGGAGGTGAAGACCACTGCGCAGCGCTGCTGCGCCGGCAGCAGTGGCACCTTCTCCTCCCCTTGCGGGGCCGCTTCGAAGTCGCCGTCGATGGCCAGCTGCGGCAAGCCCAGGTCCGGCAGCTCGCGATCGACAATGGCATGGCACTCGCCGTAACGGGACGCCACGCTCTGCACCTCCGCCGGGGAGCGGTTGGCAGGCAACAGATTGACCTTGCCGCGCAGCAGTAGGGCGACAAAAGCGAGCAGGAAGTGGTAGCGATCCTCGCAAAGGTTGACCGCATACTCCCCCTCCGGCAGCTGCCCGGCCAGGGCGCGGGCACGATGCATAAACTGCCGCTGGGAGACCACCCCGTCCCGGCGGCGGATAAAGGGCGCCTCGCTGGGCGGCTGCGGCATCAGGGGCAGAGACGGATCACTCATGGGGACTCAGAACAGGTGACGGGGCTCGATGCTCACCAGCTTGCGAAAAAACCGCAGCGGCGGAATACGCTCTTCGGGGCTGACAAAGAGCGGGCGTATCAACAGTTCGAGTAGAAAGAAGGCCAGCATAAAGAGGTAGTTGTAGAAGTTGGTAAAGCGCGACCAGCTCTCTCTATCCGCATACAGCCCCAGCCACACCGCCTCCACCGTAAGCAGGGCCAGAAAAAACACCCAGGCCAGGGTAACCCGCCGGGTATAGTTGAGCAGCCGCGCGCTGGGCTGTGAGTGCATCAGGCGGGCGATACGACTGATAAACGGCTCCTGCCCCGGCCTCAGGCTACGGGCGAAAAGCCACAGCAGCAGCAGCGGCAGCAGCACCGGTGGCGCGTAGACCACCTTGAGCAGCGCCTGTGGCGCAAATTGCAAAAACAGCGCCCCACAGGCAAACACCGCCACGAAGATCACCGCCCTGGCGACACCGGGCCTAAGCATCAGCGGCGGCAGCAGCACCAGTGCCGCGAGCACCGCCAACGCCGGCCACATGATCCCGGTAAGAACACCGAGGTGGACGCTCAGCGGGTAGCTTACCAGCAGGAGCAGGGAGACGGGTCGGGCCGCCTGCGCCAACCGCTCATTGCGCACGATGCTGTTCGATGTGGGCCGCCAGTGCCCGCAGCGAAGAGAAGATGCGGGCATTGTCCTCATCGTCCGAACGCAACTGGAAACCGTACTTGCGCGAGATGGCCAGCGCCAGCTCCAGCGCATCGATGGAGTCCAACCCCAGCCCATCGCGGAACAGGGCATCCTCGGGGTCGATCTCCCCCGCCTCAATATCCTCCAGATTGAGGGTATCGACAATCAGCTCTGCAACCTCCGTCTCCAACGGTGAAAGTGTCGACATGCTATCCCCTGAACCTCTTTATCTGTGTTTATGATGGCGCGACAACGGGCGCCCCATGGGGCTCCCGAGAACGAAAAGCGCGCATTATACGCCTTTGGCCACAATAATTTAACGGTTGATTAGCTGATGCGCCGCAGGCTTTCGTGATCCCCCACCCAGCGGGCCCAATAGCGACCGGTGTAGTACCACTGCAACATAAACCCCTCACTGAGCAGACGGGGCAGATTCCCCCCGCTCAGAACAAAGCGATCCTCGGCGGCACAGAGTCGGTGGCGGAGCCCCATACCACGGGCCATCGCCGTGGTGCGGGCCAGGTGGTAGCGGCTGGTGACGATGGCGCAATCGATATCCTCCCCCAACAGGCTCCGCACCTGTTGCAGGTTCTCCAGCGTATGGCGTGAGCCCTCTTCCAGATGCAACCGCGGCGGACGGCAACCCTGAGCGTAAAGATAGTCGCGGCCCGCCGACGCCTCACTGGGCGCACCTGCGGAGGTGACCCCACCGAGCAGATAGAGCGCCTCCACCTCGCCCCGCTCCAGCAGCTGACATGCCCGCCCGAGACGCCGGCGGTAGTCGGGGCGGCAGGCCCCTTTCTCATCCAGCTGCATTCCCAGCACCAACAGCTGGCGACGACCGCCGCTGTCGGTGCCGGTACGCACCGCCACACGCCAGACATGGTAGCAGGCGCCCAGCAGCGACAACCCGCCGCTGGCCCCGGTCAGCAGCAGGGTTAGCAGTAGCATCTTGATGCCGTTGCCGCCGATACTCGACAGCCGCACCCGGGTCAATCCCACTAGCGACTCCACAGCAGATAGAGCTGTACCAGGATCACCATAAACATGGTCATCACCACTACCACAAAGGTGGAATTACTCTGCGCCAACCGGCGCTGGAGGATCTGCCACTGCTGGCGATAGCGCACCGCCTCGGTGTGCAGCTCCTCGCCCTGATTCTTCAACTGTTTGATCTTCTGTTCGTAGCGGACACGCTCACCGGCGTAGTGCTCAAGCTGCTCCTGACACTCCTTGAGTTCGGCGGCACTGGTACCACCATCGGCGCCCCCTCCGGCCAGCACCACCACCCCCGGCTCCTCACCCTTTTCGACATAGAGCAGGGCGTGCTCCAGCGCACGCAGCTCGGCCAGCATGCGCGGGTCGGGATTCTGCTGCTCCCAGTAGCGCTTCTCCAGCTTCTCCTTATCCTCGCGCAGGATCTCGGCGCTTTTGTGGATACCGCTACGGTAGGTATCCACATAGGCGAAGACCTCGCTGGCGTTAAACTGCCGTGACTCATCACTCATTGCTGGTTTCCGTTTCGCTGAAGATCACATCGCAGGATAACGGCAGCCGACGGGGCAAACTTGAGTGCTGCGGCCTACTCCTCAAAATAGGTGTACCCCTCCAGCCCGTGCGCCAGGGTCTCGATGAAGCTCGCCTGACGCGATGCATCAAGCCCGCTGGCGGCCACCATGTCGCGGTAGGCCTGCATCAATATCGACGGGTCGAAGTGGACGTAGCGCAACAGCTCATCGACGGTATCGCCCCGCTCCGGACCCTCCAGGCGGAAACCGCCGCCCGGCTGCTGCACCACGTTGACCGAGTCGGTGTCGCCGAAGAGGTTGTGCATATCGCCGAGGATCTCCTGGTAGGCGCCGACCAGGAAAAAGCCGAGCAGATAGGGCTCGCCGGGGCGCAGGGCGTGCACCTGCAGACTCGACTCCACCCCCTCGTTGTCGACGTAGTCGTCGATGCGCCCGTCCGAGTCGCAGGTCAGGTCCTGTAACACGGCGCGGCGCTCAGGGCGCTCATCGAGCCGCTGCAGCGGCACGATAGGGAAGATCTGGCGGATGCCCCAGACATCGGGCAGTGACTGGAATAGGGAGAAGTTGCAGAAGTATTTGTCGGCCAGCCTCTCATACAGCTCGTCGATCGCCTCGCGGTGGGCGCGCCGCCCCGGTTGCAACAGCCCCAGCACACGGCGGCAGACGGCGTAGTAGTACTCCTCGGCACGCGCCCGCTGGGCCAGGCTGAGCACACCGTGGGTATACATACCCTGCGCCTCACTCAGCCAGTGCACCGCATCGTGGTAGGTCTCCAGCGCACTGTGGCTGTCAACGCCCTGCAGCGCCTCCCACAGGTCCCGCAGGATCAAAGGGTCGTCCTTCTGCGGCGGCACATTCTGACCGTTCTCCGGCGCCTGCTCCACCTCCATCACATTGGTCACCAGCACCGCGTGGTGGGCGGTCATCGCCCGGCCCGACTCGGTGATCAGGTCCGGATGGGGCAGATCGTACTCGCTGCACACCTCCCACAGGGTATGGACAATGTTGTTGGCGTATTCGCCCACGCTGTAGTTCATGGAGCACTCGTTGCGTGAGCGGGTCCCCTCGTAGTCGATGGCCAGCCCACCGCCAACGTCGATGATGGAGAGCGGCACACCGAGGCGGTAGAGCTCGGCATAGAAGCGTGCCACCTCGCGGGCGCCGCGCTGGATGTCACGGATATTGGCCACCTGCGAGCCGAGGTGGAAGTGGAGCAGCTGAAGGGCCCCAAGCAGGTCCTGCTCACGCAGCCACTCCACCGCATAGAGCACCTGCGCCGCCGAGAGGCCGAACTTGGACTTCTCGCCGCCGCTGTTCTGCCACTTGCCGCTGCCCAGGGAGGCGAGACGCACCCGCAGCCCCAGCAGCGGCTCGACGCCCAGCGCCCGCGACTCCTCCCGGATCAACTTCAGCTCCGAGAGCTTCTCCACCACGATGCAGACGCGCAGGCCGATCGCCTTGCCGATGAGCGCCAGACGGATGTATTCGCGGTCCTTGTAGCCGTTGCAGATCACCGTACCGCCCGGCGCGCTCATCCCCAGCACCGCCATCAGCTCCGGCTTGCTGCCCGCCTCCAGCCCCACCTGCTCATCGCCCCGGTGGAGGATCTGCTCGACCACGCTGCGCTGCTGGTTGACCTTGATGGGATAGACCGCGGTAAAGCGACCGCGGTAGTCGTCCGCTGCCATCGCCGCGGAGAAGGCGCGGATAAGCGAGTCGACCCGGTCGTGCAGAATGCCATTGAAACGCAGCAGCACCGGCAGGCTCAGCCCCTCACGGTGGACCGCATCGACCACCTCGGTCAGCTCGATGCCCTCGCCTTGCTGGCCGGGGTGGGGATAGACGCAGATGCGCCCGGCGGCGTTGATATCGTAGTAGCCGCCACCCCAGTGGGCGATGTTGTAGCCGGCGCGGGCCTGCTCGATACTCCAGTTACTCATCCGCTTAGCTCTATAAAAGGGTTGAATGGCGCCGATTATCCGGCATAAAGGCGGGTATTGAAACAATGCCGGTGACTACTCACCCCGTGAAAGCTAACCGCAAAGGCGCGAAGGCGCAAAGGGTTAAGCCATCTTTAACGGGATTTTCCGTGGCTGTGGCTGATCACCCTGGCAAAGCGGTTGCGGCCAGCATGATGGCCGGAGTATCTTTTGCCCTTTTCCACACGCCGACGGAGACCCTGCCGATGCTACCCACGGACAAGCCCTGGTTCACCGAGCCCTGCGATGAGTGCGGCTCCGCCTTCTCCCTGTCGCTGACCGACAGGCGGAAGGTGCACGAGGAGCAGACACCGTTCCAGAAGATCGAGGTGTTCGAGACCGAGAGGTTCGGCAACCTGATGACCATCGACGGCTTTGTCATGCTCACCAGCCGCGACAACTTTCTCTACCACGAGATGATGGCCCATCCGGTGCTGTTCACCCACCCCGATCCCAAGCGGGTACTCATCATCGGCGGCGGCGACTGTGGCACCCTGCGCGAGGTGCTGCGCCATCCGGGGGTGGAGCTGGCACAGCAAGTGGATATCGACGAGGGGGTCACCCGCGCCTCGCAGAGGTACTTTCCGGAGTTGTGCGAGTCCAACGACGACCCGCGCGCCGAGCTGCATTTTGCCGACGGCCTCAAGTGGGTCAAGGAGGCCGAGGCGGGCTACTACGATGTGATCATCGTCGACTCCACCGACCCCATCGGCCCCGCCGAGGGGCTGTTCGGCGAGGCCTTCTTCCGCGACTGCCTGCGCGCCCTGGGGGATGCAGGGATCATGGTGCAGCAGAGCGAATCACCGCTCTTCCACATGGCGCTGCTGAAGGATATTCACACCTACATGCGCCGCGCCGGTTTCGGCCACAGCCAGACCCTGCACTTTCCCCAACCGGTCTACCCCTCCGGCTGGTGGACCTGCACCATGGCTGGCAAAAGCGCCTTTAACGGTTTCCGTGAAGAGGCCAGCGCGGCACGCCCCTTCAAGACCCTCTACTACTCACCCGAGGTACACAAAGGGGCGCTGGCCCTGCCGCCCTTTATGCAGGAGGCGTTTGAAAACATCTAAAAGTTCAAAGTTCAAAGTTCAAAGTTCAAAGTTCAAAGTTCAA
>JBNJGC010000021.1:0-23354 GCA_051747405.1 Pseudomonadota bacterium | reverse complement strand
GCCAGGTCGTCCGGGTGGGTCAGTTCGGCCCAGCTCAACTCGGCCAGCTCCTCGCACGGATAACCGAGTATCTCGCACAGGCGCTGGTTGTAACGCAGCCAGCGCTTGCCTTGCGCTGAGGTGATGGCGATGCCGATAAAGGGCAGGTCGAAAAACTGGCGTACCAGTGAGTCGGCGCGACGCCGCTCCGCCCTGACCTCGAGGGTGTGGATCTGTTGCTGTTGTCGCCACAAATGCACCAGCACCAAGCTCAGGACGACGATGGCAGAGAGGGTGATCACGCCGACCCAGCCGAGCAGGGTGTAGAGCGGCTCCATCACCTCCGAGCGATCACGCTTGACGATCAATCGCCAGCCGGTAGCGGCTATCGCACGATAGGCGGCAATCACCTCCTCGCCACGATAATCCCTACCCTGAGTGGTCCCTGCGGTATCACTGTTGAGGGCGATGGCCGCTGGCAGGTCGGTGGCGGAGATGTCGTGGGTGAGGGTACCCGGACGACCCTCTCGGTGGCGCAGTGGGGTAAGGAACTGTACAGCGTCGCCTTGACGTGCCGCCAACAGGGTCTCGCCGCTTGCGCTGGGCGTTGGCCAGTCGGTGATGTAGGGGTAGAGGAACTGATTAGGAGCAAGGTGGAGAATAAGGAGTGTTGGTGGAATACGCTCGCCGCTGTCTGCACTGAAGGGCTGGGTGAGGATAAAGTGGATACCACTTTCGGAAAGGTGGTAGCGAAGCCCCGTCTCAAGCTGCGCATCGGGGTTATTTAACGCGTCTTCCAGCGGAAGTTGACGCCAGAGCATCTCGTCACCATCGCCATCGGCAGACTGAAAAATCACTCCTCTCCCCTGCTGCAGAATGCTGACAGAGCGATAGCGGTAGGCGATCCGGAAGGCATCCAAACGCTCGCGCAGCGTCTGTTGCGCAGCGCTGTCACCCCCACTTGCCTGTTGCACAAGTCGGGAGAGGCTGCGGTCACCAGTCAGCGTCTGTGCATCGGAATAGCGCTCATCAATCCAGTGCTCGATCTGGCGGCTCTTGAGCTCGGCAATGGCCCTCAGTTCATGCTTGACGGACTGTTTCAACCAGGGCCCCTCGATCTGGGCGACTACAAACAGGATCAACGGCAAGGCGACAAGCAGCGCAAGCAGCCCAGGCAGCAGCCCCCTCAGAGGGCCCAGTCGTCTCGCGCCGACGCCCTCGGAATAGCGCTGCTTGAGCAGTAGATAGAGCAGCCCTGCCGTGAGCAGGACGAAAACCATACTGCTGGCCAGCTCCAGTTGAAATGTCGTGGTGGGTGTGCGGATGGCGGAGCGGAGCATGACCGAGCTGGCGATGAGCCACCCGGCTGCGACAAGGGTGTAGAGCAGAGTCGCTGAGAGCGGAGAGAGGCGTAGCAGCCGGCGATAGATTTCGATGAAAAAGTGCCCCATGTTGGATGCTTTATCGGTCGACGTGAACCGTGTAGCGCTTCTCGCATGTCTGCATAAGCAAGTTCTTATGATTCATTTCGGTCCCAGGATCCCTTCCTCCCCAAGGAGAGGGGTAAAGAGGGGATCAAATAAGCTTTAAAGATGAACATATGAACATGTATAAGGTAAAAAGTGTAGTACAAAGGTAAGCACAGCGCGGCCTGTAGGTGCGGTTACCTGATCGGCGAACACCCGGCTAGCCCTCCGCTACGCTCCAAGGGACGGGCCCTACACAGCGGTGCCCGGGTGGAAAAAATGGGCCGATCTGAATACCGGCTTTACCACGTGGCAAAAACCAGGGTAATGATGAGGATAAAGGCCGCGGCAAGAAGAAACCTCAGCCCGAGCCGCCGATTGGCTTGATGCGCGACAGCGCGCCGCGCCAGTAACTGCTTCAATCCCTCTTGGTCAAGCTCCCCGCAATACGGGCAGCGCTCCTCCTTCTTGTGATCATAGAGTAGACCGCAACGCTCACAGGGCTGCTTTTTCATTTGCTCCCTGAGCAGTGAGGCTCTTGCAAAAAGTCCGCCGAAATGCATTGAGAATCCTGGCTTGGCTGCGAAAGATGATAGACGGGCGGTGAAATACTCTGCCACCTGCTGTAACGGTCTAACGAGTCACCGTCATGGGTGCCTATTCCCCCCCCCTGAAAAATAACCGCAAAGGCACAGAGACGCAAAGCCGCAAGGGTGAACTCTCACGGGTCGTAATGATGCGCTTCGCAGGCTCAGCGCATCCTATAAGAGGAGGCCAAATCCGGCATCACCGAATATACCATTGGGTATTGCAGCCAATTCAGGCCGCATACCAACAATGATGGGTTGGCACACAATGTCACCGAGACGCCGAATTGGGATGTTTATAATGCCGTGGGTAAAAAGACTTGAACTACCACACTCGATAGAGGTGATGCGGTGGGAATCGATGTCGATGACACACCGGTCGATTGGGATCGGCGAGATGGCCATGCGGCGTCCTTTGCCCTGCGAGGGCATGAGCGGCGAATACTGAGTATAGGCACGCTCTGGCCATGCGGCAAAGGGCGAGGGGGCGTCCGGTCCCGCTGACTGGGCTACCTGAGGAGTGTCCGCTCTGGCGAAAGAGTCCCTCGATGCGGTACGCTAGTGTAGTGTTTCATGCTGATTGGCGCTTTCAGAGGCCCGCAAATACCCCAAGACAAGGCGCAGCCCGCAGAGAATGGCCCGCCCTTTTCAAGGGGTGCAACGCAGGATGGGGGTATTTGCGGGCCTCCCTGCGGGCGCGGCGAGAAGCCGTCATCTGCGGCGTTGCGTTGCTTGGAAAGGGCGCGCCATTCCCTGCGCAACGCGCCTTGCAGCTAACGGCTTCTCGTCACGCTGAAAACGTCAATCAGTATGAAACACTACACTAGTAGGGCCAGGGAGAGGTGTTCCGCCTGAAGGGAGTGCAACCATGAGTTTTCGTAGTCGATTAATCCTCGTATTCAGTCTTGCCACTGTGCTGGTGGTGACACTTACCGCCTCTGTTTTGAGTTGGAACGCCCGCCAGACCATTTTTAATCGGGCGGAGCGCGACGGCGAGTTGATAGCGGAACTGCTGGCGCGAAGCGCCGGTGCAGCCGAGCGTGTGCCTCACCGGGTCGAAACCCTGTTGGGCAAGCAGATGCTGGCGCAGGCCCGGCTGGTGGCCGAGTATGTTGCCGCGTCAGAGGCCGCGGAAGTGTCGTCCGAGATCATCAATCAGCGGTTACGTGCGATAACCGAAGAGAGCACCATCGACGAGATCTGGGTCACCGACAGCCAGGGCCACGCCTACCTGAGCTCGACCGGCGTGACGGATTTCGTCTTTAACCCTGATCCGGAAAAACAGCCGCAGGCATCAGAGTTCTGGGGGCTGCTCACGGGCGACAGGCAGCATGTTATCCAGGATGCGAAGAAGCGGGAAATCGACGAACTGGTCTTCAAGTATGCCGGGGTTACAGGGATCGACCAGCCGCGTATTGTGGAGGTTGGGCTGAATGCCGAACTGCTGGTGGAGATCCGTCGTGATCTGGGGCTGGAGTTCATGGTTCAGAGCCTGCTTGAGGGTGGCGAAATCAATGCCATTTGGGTGTTCTCATCCGATCTGGAGGCGATCGCATGGGGCTCGGTTTTGGGTCCCAGCGATGCCCCGAGACCCGATCAGGAAGAGCTCGAACTGCTGAAGAAGGTCTATCGCGAAGGCCAGTCGAGCAGCATCCTGCGTGATGAGCAACTGGTCGTAATGGCCCCCATTCCCGATGAAGCCGGTCACTGGCAGGGGGTGACCCTGCTGCGCCTGTCACTGCAGGAGCTGGATCGCGCCCAGCAGGAGCTGGTCGCGTTGTCCGTCAAGATCGCGTTGCTGGTGTTGCTGCTCGGATTGCCCGTGATCCTGCTGCTGGCCCGGCGGATCACCAACCCGGTGGAGCGGATCAGTCAGGCGGCCCTCTCCGTTGAGCGGGGAGAGTTTGACCTGCCCGAGCTGGACCCGGTAGCCCAGCGCCCCGACGAGTTGGGGCGCCTTGCACAGGTTTTCCAGCGCATGGCCGAACAGGTCGGCGCGCGCCAAAGCTGGCTGGAAGAGCAGGTACAGGCACGAACCTGTGAACTGGAGGAGCGAAACGTACAGCTGGCCCGCGCCCATCAGCGGGTGCAGGATGAGCTGGATGTCGCCAGCGCCCTGCAATTGGCCATCCTGCCCGCACGTTTCCCGGCGCTTCCCGGCATCGACATCCACGCCCGCATGCGTCCCGCCCGCGAGATGGGCGGCGATTTCTATGACCTGTTCGTGCTGGACGAGCGCCGTACCGGCCTGGTCGTGGCCGATGTCGCCGGCAAGGGTGTACCTGCCGCGTTTTTTATGGCAATTTGCCGCACCGAACTTCAGGCCGCCGCCCAGCATGGCCGTCCGCCTGCAGAGGTGCTGGAGGCGGTTAACCGGATGTTGGTCCGGCAGAATCCACTGGAGCTGTTTGTTACCACCTTCTATGGCATTTTCGATCACGGCAATGGCGAGTTTGTCTACGCAAACGGCGGCCACAATCCTCCGCTGATTGTCAGCGCTTCGGGCGAGGCGCGTTGGTTGCCAACCACGGGTGGCATGGCACTCGGTATGTTCGATGAGCTGCCGTTTGAACAGCAGACCGTCACTATCGAACCCGGCGACACCCTGTTGCTCTACACCGATGGTGTGACTGAAGCCTTCGACCCGCAGGGGAATGAGTATGGCGAGGAGAAGCTGGTTGCAGAGTTGCAGAAGGCAGCGGGGGACTCGGCCAAACAGCTTATCGATCGCCTGTTTGCTTCGGTGGATGAGCACGCTCGTGGTACCGAGCAATCCGACGATCTCACCGCGCTGGCGCTTTGCCGGGAGCGCGAAACCGCCTGGTGTGAACAGTTGAGCCTAGCTCCGGAACTGGATCGCCTGCCGGAGATCACCGAGTGGGTGGAGCATTTTTGCTCGATGGCAGGATGCCCCACGTCGCAGACCATGCAGCTGGTTCTTGCGCTGGACGAACTGTTCGTCAATATCGTCAATCACGGTTTCCCCGGGGTGCGGGAACACGGCATGGTACAACTGATGCTGTCAGCGCAGGCCGATAAGCTGCACATCCAGCTGGATGACAACGGTGAACCCTTCGATCCGACCGCCAGAGCGACCCCCGATCTGGAAGCACCACTGGATGAACGGGAAATCGGTGGCCTTGGCATCCATCTGGTGCGGCAGGCTGTGGATCAAATCGCCTACGAATACAGCGAGGGCATGAATCGCCTGAGTATGGACATAAATATAAGGAGCAATAACACCAATGAAGATCTCTGACGAACAGCTCGAAAACGGTATCTGCAAGGTATCACTGGCGGGCCGGTTGGACTCGATGACCGCACCGGAGGTGGAAGGGCAGCTGTTGCCGCTGGCTGATAAGCCTGGCGCTGATCTGCTGCTAGACCTCAGCGCGCTGGAATACATCTCGAGTGCCGGACTGCGCGTTGTCCTGATGGCGGCCAAGCGTCTGCGTGCCGGCAAGGGGCGTTTCCGCCTGTGCGGGATGAGCGATCATGTGCGGCAGGTTTTTGAAATAAGCGGCTTTCTGGGCATTCTAACCGTCTGCGACGATTGTGAGCAGGCCATCTCCGAGGGAATGACCGAATAACAGGGAGGTGCGGCATGCGTAGTCCGATGCCGGGGCATAGGTGATGGCGAGGAGATCGCAAAGTTTTCTCTACCGTTTCCCTTCTCCCGAACAGCGAAAGGCAAGATGAAACGAGTGAACTCCACTCCTTCAGGCAGTGTTTGACGTGTAGCGTTCGCGTCTAGAACATTTACAGGATTTTGAATTGACATGGATAGCAGCACAGCCCTTTCCCTGTATGAGTTTCGCGGGTTTAATAACCATGCCAATGCCACAAATCTGAACATTTATCCAAGATAATCGGAAGAATAAGTTCTTAAGGGTATGCAACAGATTCGCTTGCATTTCTTGCCACCCTACATCCCAGGCCTAAACCCGATAGAGAGGCTGTAGGGTGAACTTTATGCCTATGTCAAAAGTAAGCGTCAATGACAGGCGATTGATTAGTTGGTGGAGCAGCGATGCGCGTTTGCTGAGAAAGCGGCGTCATATTCTAGCCTTGAGGTGTAGCGAATGTATGCTCACTTCTTTAGCACAGACCACGGTCTCTGAACACATGTTGCATCAGGCGTTTAGCTGGTTTGGTGCACAGTTTGAGGGCAGCAACATCGAGTTCGCGGTTTGTTCTTTGCAATGCCAACATGTCCGAGTCGGCCCATAAGGGCAAAATGCCGCTCAGGAAAAAACCAGCATCCCGCAGTTGTCGGCAGGCCCAGGGAGCACTGCGCTGCCATAGCGGCAAACACACTTGAATGGCGTGACAATCCGGGTGCTCGATGGCGGCCTGAGTGACTACATCCACCACGTCCTGCCCAACCTCGGACAGCGTTAACCTCAGTGCCGGGGGCAATGAAGCGACGGTGAATTCACTCTGTCTGCGCTCGGGTTGGGTTTCGCTGTCGAGCAGATGGCGTTCCAGTTTGAGTCCGGCATAAATTTCATCCGCCAGCGCATGGTAATAGTCAGGCAGATAGAGCGTGGCAGGCGTCTGATTGAACACATGGAAGGCAAATAGAAGCGATGTCGTGATTGCCTGATCGTTTTCATAGTTAATAAAGCTATCCAAATCCAGTGCCGTAGGCACGGAGCCGATGGCCCGCTGCATGTACTGGGTGTAGATATGGTTGCAGACGGCGGTTCCGTATATGGAATCCGGCTCAAGGGCGGCCAGTTCCGCATCCAGCTGCTTGATGAGCGGACGTGCCAGATTTTCCTTGCGGTAAGCGGGGAGCGTCATTACCCCACCGATCTCCCAGGCTTTTCGGTTGGGGCCGAAATGAAAAGCGGAACCCAGCCCCACCACCTCCCCCCGCGGCGTGACCGCCAGTACCGGTAACAGATCACCAGCGGCCACTGCGTCAATCACCTCTTGAGGTTCATAAACGTAATCAACCGGAAAGGTGTCCTGATATATTTCGTAATAACAGCGCGAAAACGCCTCGGCATAGCGCGGTTGGAAAGGGATTATGGTGACGTTCTGACCAGGCTCGATATCAGCCGGGTGCGTTTTCAGGTAATCAAGGTAACTGTTCACAAGGTAGGCCTCGTTATGGTCTGTTGATAACCGACTCCAGAGCCTGACAGAAATCATCAATCATGGGTTCGGGCTGGAGGGTGATCCGAACCCAACCGGGCAGGCGAAAGGCGGTCATAGGACGAATCACTATCCCCCGGCGTAGCATCTTTTTGTACAAAAGGGTGTCGGGCATCGGTGCGCGCAGCATTATGTAATTACCCTCACCGCTGATGGTTTCCAGACCCAGTCGGGATGCGAGTTGCTCAACCATTCGCTTGCCTCTCTTGACCATCTCCCGACTGGTCTCAATCAGCTCGCGATCGTGGGTCAAAGCCGTTTCCGCCGCACGTTGGGCCAGCGTGTTGACCGAATAGACCACGTAGGTTTTTCTGATCAAATCGATCAACTGCGGCGACGCGCAGAGATAGCCAATGCGAAGTGACGCCAGCCCGTACATCTTGGAGAAAGTGCGGAAGACGACCAGATTGGGGTACTGCTGCATCAGCTGCATACCGTCCGGGTAATCGGGTTGATCGACGTATTCGCTATAGGCTTCGTCGACCACCACCACACAGCGTCCATCAACCCGGTTCAGAAAATCGATCAGCGTGGCACGGTCCCAGTATTTGCCCGTGGGATTGTTGGGGTTGCACAGAAACACCGCCTTGGTGCGATTATCAATAGCGGCGAAAACATCATCCGGACTCCAGCTGAAATCCGGCTGCAGCGGAACCAGCCTGGCCTCGTAACCGGAGAAGGTTGCCACCCATTCATAGACGGCATAGGTGCGGTCAGCAGCAACGATATTGTCGCCGCTTTCGCAAAACGCCTTAATCAGACAGGTAATCGCTTCATTGGAGCCATTTCCAATCAGAAATTGCTCCGGTTGTTTGTCGAACTTTTCGCCCAGCGCGTGACGTAGGTAATAGCTGTCCCCGCTGGGGTAAGTGGGAATCTTGGCGGTATCGATGTTGCGGAGAAGTTCGGCAACCTCGTCGACCGGCCCACAAAAGTTCTCGTTGCTATTGAGCCGGATCAGATGATCCACCCCGAACCGATGGCACAGCTCCGGGTCCGGCGGGCTGGGAATGTAGGGCTCGAAGGCACGGATGTATTCCGGCACTAGATGTAGATAGTGCTGTTGCATGTCAGTTTAGGCTTCGTGATAGAACAATTACGTCTCCAGTGCCCGCTTCAGGTTCCAGAGCGTGGAGGTTAAAGCCCATTTCCACCAACCATCCAGCACACGCAGCCTGCCAACCAAAATGCAAGTCACAACGAACCAATACCTGCTTTATGTGCTCGTTTTTCAGAAAATCCAAGTGCGTCCTGACAGCATCAGCAAAGTCATGGCCCGCCAGTAAAAGCTGTATATGTGCAGTCTGCTGTCGCTGGTTAAGCGAAACATTGAATACGCTGTCCGAAATGGAACGATGCGCCATTTCAGGTGCTGGCACAATCTCGCGCATTAAAAATAGGGAGTCGTAAAGCTTCCTGAGGACAGGGCTTAGCGAATTCGGGCAGCGAGTGACCGCACCGCTATCTTCACGTAACTGACGATAGAAAATTGGTGGCGTCTGCTGCCCGGGGATCCGGATCTGTTCAAACAGCTTCACCGGTGTCTGCGCGGTTGCCAGCCCGTTGAATAGAGACTTGACCGACGTTTTACCCAAACGTGCGATCATCCGCTCGCAAAGATTGTCGGATAGCGTATCCTGGTCCGGTTGTGAAAACACATAAGGTCCGAAAAACTGCGCGGTCTTGCTGTTCGGCAGGGTCCACAAGATCCAGCCGGCCACCTGCCCGGACTGATCGGTGATTACGGTCGCATCCGCACTGCCCGCGGCTATCAGCGCTTCCAGACGGGCTGGCTGTAGGACTTCCGGGGGGTAAAGCTCATTGGCAACCGACGCCAGTGTGTGGGCACAGGCCAGCTCGATCAAATCAGCATTCGGCTGTTCGACCAACTTAAAAGGGGCGCGTAGGGTCTCTCCGGGAGCAAGCGCCTTGGCCATTGGATAGGGTCTATCCTGTGCAAGCGCAAGTTCAATGTGCTGAGTATCAATTGCTACATGGAAGTCACTGACCATCCTGGCAGCAAGATACAATCCGAGCCCATCAACGTTCGTTTCACCGGTTTGATACTGGCTGCGGTCCGTCGCCAAGTTGAAATGATGCAGTCGAGTCGGCTCACCTGGGAATCGTAATGTCAACATAAGACCCGTAGGTGAAGCCGCCAATCGAGCATCAACTGAATGGTTGTCCATCACGGCAGCCAGATAGGCCAACAACTCCTCAGTTGCTAGCGTGAACTGCTCGGCATGCGATTGCCCCAGACCGGCTTGCAGCGACAGCTTCCTAACCAGGTCCGCAACCGGGCCAGCAAAAAGCAGTTGTGGGCGGAAGTTAAGCGCAAACAAAGTGGCTTGCTTGTCGTGAGACCGTAAATATTGCCCGGTAGAACTCGAATCCATAGATAAAACAATACCTTTACGATGTTTATGACTTGCCGTCCTTAGGTAAAGCGTCGGTAAAATGCCGGCGGGGTTTATGGCCTGTATGAGGTACCCCTCCTACAGCTCTGCTCAGCTCGGAAGATCCAGCAGGAGCCCCAATTATGTGGCGAGTGAGTGTCAGCTAATCATGCTGTTGTCAGATCATCTATAGGTAACACTCATCGTAATCGCTTTTGCCTTTATATGCTAGGTTGATTCTGGAGAGTTATTGCATTCATAAAAGCAGTGTGCTGGAAGCTCAAGAAAATTAGGCTGGTTGTTGTGGTAGCAGTACTAAAAACAACGCTCATTGTGGCGGTGGCCACTGGCCGCCCTAGATGCCGAACGATATCCATAGGATGTGTTGAGTTTACGAAGCGCATCATGCTTTGGCTTGGCTTGAACAATTACTGGAGCATGGTGTTTCCGTGCATGCAAAAGCGCCAGGCAGCCGTGCGGAACAAGGCCGGCACCTCCGACAGGCATCGTTATGGAATCGCCGTATGCGCCCCCGGACGGGGCAGCCTGGCCTACGGGCTGCCAAGCCCGGTCAATGTTTTCTCTGCGAGCTTCGCGTCCTCTGCGTTGGGTGCTGTCACCCTATCCGCGCCTGCAATCTCCACAATTAAGGCAGGTCATGCACGTGTCCATCAATATCGCGGCCCTGTTCGCGGGATCCATCCACCTGTTGTACTAGCGAGTTGAATTCGTGGGGTACTGATAGTCGGGAATCTTCCACTGCGGTTGCGGCGTGTCCTCTGGCAGTTTGATCGGGGCGGGCGCGGTGTAGGCGCGGTCGTCCGGCCATTCCGTCAATCGCACCGCGGCGTGGCAGGCCATGCAGGCCGACACGGCCTCGGACATGCGCCGCAGCACCTCACGGCGATCTCCCTTACACCTATATATGCATATCTAAATAAGCCGACGCTGATGTACCGTTACTTGTCCCTTCCCATCCGGCCCGTGATTCACGACTCTAACCAGACAAGTGTTTGGGTTTTAAGCTCTCCACAACCTACTGCTTGACGGCTTTATGATAAATGGAAGGTTTGTAATCCACATTGATAGCTCAGCCAACATCGCGCGGCTGTCTCTGTAAGTAAATAGGGGGCTAGCGTGTGGTCACTTTCTATCAGTTTGGCTGGAGGGGTGCAAACCGCAGGGAGTGGTGCGCGAGATCTGCCGGGCCTGTTTGCCCGGCAGGGGAGGGGAGTGTTATCAGGTGCTCAGAACACCGGTACCAGGTGGTAGCCCTGTGCCTGGTAGCCGATGAGTGAGATGAAGCCGTCGCCGACGAGGGTGAGTTCGGGGAAGACGGTGTCGTTATCGACGCCGAATACGCGGGTGGCGACGGCGCAGATCTCCTGGCGGACACCGAGTTTGCCCAGTTTTTCGACGTTGGATTCGATATCGAGCAGGGTTCCTCCGGCCTCTTTGTCGGCCTCTGCCGAGGGGGCGCTGGTGAGGTACTTCACGCTGGGGCCGATGTAGACGAGGATGAAGTCGGGCTCGACGCCTTGCGCCGTCATCCCTTTGTGGGTGCCCTGGATCACCTCCAGGTAGAAGTTGAGCTTCTTCGGGTCGCCGATGTCGACCAGGAAGACCCCTTTGCCGGTTTTGAGGTCAGCGAGGGCGGCGGCGTCGTTAATCACGGTCTCCTGCGCCAGCAGGGCGTGGCTGGCGAAGAGCAGTATCAGTGCGGCGAACAGTCGGCTGGTTACGGTTTTCATGGTGGTATCTCCTGTCAGGATTGGGATTGTTGCAGGTGGTTGAGGTCGAGCAGGCTGCAGCTGGTCTTGCGTGTGTCGCGGCATGCGGTGTCGCCGGGCTGGTGTTCGAAGCAACAGCTTTTGGCCTGCAGCATGCGGTAGTCCGCCTCGGCGTAGGCTGTGGGCGGGAGGTTGGGCGGGTAGTAGACGCAGCCGAGGCAGAGCTCGGCGGGTTGTTCGGATCCGGTCATGTTCTCTCCTGTCTAGAACGAACGCTCGTTCTAGTTGCGGTTGAAATAAAAAGCGACGCAGTTGGGTCGCTGTAAGGCCTGTTCTTTGGGCGTGCAGGGCGGGCCATAACTACACACCCCAAAAATTAACCGCAAAGGCGCAGAGGCGCGAAGGGTTAAGTCAGATTTAATGGGTCGTCCATTTACCCTAAGCCCCGAACTCCGGAAATAGCCGGAGCAGTTCCTCTGCTGTTAAATGCTGCAAGCATTATGGCTCTCAGCAGCCGCTTTTTAACAACACCCAACATCACCACTTTGCGCCTCTGCGCCTTTGCGGTGAAAGGCCTTGTAAAGGGGGGAGTCGTTACGGTCGAGCCTCAGTTCGCCCTGGCCCCCCCCTATGTGACGGGCGCCGCCACCGCCCGCCAGGAGCAGGCCCAGACCTCATCCAGGTAGTGCTCCAGCGGCTGCTCGGCGAGGCCGTCCAGGCGTGAGGTGACCATGCGGATCGCGCCGCCGAAAAGGCTGCTGGAGGCGACCAGCAGGTCGCGCCGCTCGATCTCGCCGCGCTCCATGCCGCGGTGGACCATGGTGCGCATCAGCTCAAATGGCTCGGAGGAGCAGACCGGTCGCTCATCCGGCAGGAACTCCCGGTGCTTCACATAGAGCATGAAGTTCATCACCGCCGGCTCCTGTTCGGTTATGCGAAACAGCAGCGCGACCACCGCACGGCACTGGTCGTGGGCGCTGTCGTGGCGCGCCATGATCTGCTCCAGCTCGCGGCGCATGCGGGCGATCAGGCTCTGGTAGAGTGCCAGCGCCACCCCCTCCTTGTCGCGAAAGTGGTGGTAGACCGAGCCGGTGCTGACCCCCGATTCGCGGGTGATGTCGCGCATGGAGGTGTTGAAGTAGCCCTTGCGGGTGAACAGCTCCAGCGCGGTGGCGAGCACCTTGTCGCGGCTGACGGGGTGGACGGGGGAGCGGGTTCTGGTCATGGGATAAGAAACTAGATCGAACGTTCGTTCTAGTCAAGTGTCCGTGGCGGGCGTTCAAGCCAGTCGCGTACCGTTAGGCACCTCATCATCGGGTACGGCCAACACCACCGCGCCGTCCTCGCGGTGGAAGCCGGTCACCAGACACTCGGACATGATCGGGCCGATCTGCCTGGGCGGGAAGTTCACCACCGCCATCACCTGTTTGCCCAGAAGGTCCTCTTTCGAATAGAGCGCGGTGATCTGTGCGCTCGATTTACGGATACCGATCTCAGCGCCAAAATCGACGCGTAGCTTGTAGGCCGGTCTTCTCGCCTCGGGAAAATCCTCCACCTCGACAATCGTGCCGACGCGAAGCTCCACCCGTTGAAACTCCTCCCATTGAAGATCGCTCATCGCTACCTCTCCTTATTCCTTAACTGTTCATAGGGCTGGATTAACAACGCGGGCATCGCTGACGAGCAATACCCATAGGATGCACTGAGCTTGCGAAGCGCATCATGAATTGAATGATACTGGGGGTTGGTGCCTCCGTGCATGCACAGGCGCCAGGCAGCCGGGCGGAACAAGACCTGCACCTCCGCCAGGCATCGTTATGGTCTCGCCGCACGCGCTCCCGGACGGGGCAGCCTGGCCTACGAACTGCAAGGGGGACGAGGTATTTCGGTCGGGCAATCTTGCACGGCAGCGACCGGACCAGCAGATAGTTTAAGCCGGGCAGAACTGCCAGGCGAAGACTCGCGCCTTGAGCCAGAATCCATGCGGCCATAATGATCGCGTCTGGGATTCCATCCCGCCATACCCCATCATAGCGACATGACACTGACACCTCTGCTCTTGCTTCTCGCCGGAATCGTTGCCGCCTGGCTTCTGCTCGGCATTGCCATCCGCTATGGCTACCGGGCGCCGCGCCACATCGAACAGGGCTCGCCGCAGCAGTTTGGCCTGCCCTATCGCAACATCGGTCTCAACGGCGTCAACAGCAAACAGCTGTTCAGCTGGTATATCCCGGTCGAAGAGGCCGAAGGGCCGGTTCCGGCGGTGGTGATCATGCACGGCTGGGGCGGCAATGCGGAGATGATGTTGCCGCTGGCCCGCCCGCTGCACGCGGCGGGTTTTGCGGTGCTGCTGCTGGATGCGCGTAACCATGGCCAAAGCGACAGCGACACCTTCTCCTCCATGCCCCGCTTTGCCGAGGATATGGCCAGCGGCCTCGACTGGCTGGCGGCGCAGCCGCAGATCGATGCCGGACGCATCGCCCTGCTGGGTCACTCGGTGGGGGCGGCGGCCTCGCTGCTGCTGGCGTCGCGTCGGCGCGAGGTGGCGGCGGTGGTGAGCATCGCCGCCTTTGCCCACCCGGAGCGGATCATGCGCCGGCAGATGGCGGCGAAGCGCATCCCCTTTCTGCCGTTGGGGTGGTTGGTGCTGAAGTATGTGGAGCGGACCATCGGCCACCGCTTCGCCGACATCGCCCCGCTGACTACGATTCAACACATTCACTGCCCGGTGCTGCTGGTCCACGGTGACGCCGACCGCAGCGTGCCGGTGGAAGATGCCGAGCTTATCCTTGCCAGTGCCGGCGGGCGCGACGTCACCCTGCTGACGCTGGAGGGGGCGGATCACGACTCCATTGACCACATCGATAGTCACAGCGGGACGCTGATTGAGTTTCTGGAGGGAAAGAGGGTGCGGGCTGGGGACTAAATCCTTAACGTCGAGGCCCGCCAGCCGGCTCTTCATCGCAACGGAAGCAGGCCTTCGCGGTCGGGTAAAGCGGTGCGAAGCTAGGGGCTATTGCCCGCTGTTACTGCGGCGCTTCGGCGGGGGCGACGAGGAGCGTCCCCTCCATGCCGCGCTCGCGGTGGCTCTTGAAGAAGAGCAGCTGCTTGTCGCAGTAGTAGCTGTAGCGACCCGGCGTAGTCGGTGTAATCGTTACCGATTCGTCTTCACCCGCCGCGACATCGAGCTCCACATCCAGGCCGTAGTCCTTGTGCTTCAGGATGAAGTTGTGCGGGGTGATGCTGTCGTTGTTGGTGAAGTTCAACGTGATCGTTTCGCCGGCGTGCACACGAATCGTCTCGGGCATGTAGGCGTAGTCGCCCATGGTGATGGAAACGGTACGTACCGGCTCGGCGGCGTAGGCGGTAGGGGAAGAGAGAGGCGCGGCAGTGAATAGCACAGCGGCGACCAACACGGGTGTCAGGGTGGCTCTGTTCATGGCTCTGCTCCACGATGTTCTCTGTAAAGCATGGCACAGGATCGCGGCGAATCAATGTGCATCGTTGTCGACGATAGATAAAATACCCGCACGAAGCGAAGTGCCCGTCAGTTAAGCTGTTTATCTCGTGTGTAGGAGCCGAATCCTTTCGGCTTTGGCTTCCTCGGCAATTGCTCCATGCATTGCTCTACCGCCTGCCTCCCTGTAGGCGTCGGCGAATTTCGCCCAGGGGACTGGGCTCCTACCGAAGAATTGAAACGCCCACCTTAACTGAACGGTATTGGCACGAAGCGGGCTTTTTTCTGCGCGGGATAGACTTACCAGCTCTTGTAGGGAAGGAACTTGCCGTTGAGGGTGACCACCACGCGGTCGCCGGCGGGGTTCTCTTCCTTGTCGATGTGCATGGAAAAGTCGATGGCGCTCATGATGCCGTCGCCGAATTTTTCGTGGATCAGCTCCTTGATGGTGTCGCCGTAGACGCCGACGATCTCGTACCAGCGGTAGATCACCGGATCGGTGGGCACGGCCTTGTCCCAGCTCTTGTGCGGGAACTGTTGCAGCGCGGTGGAGACCTCGCCCGGCAGGCCCAGCGCCTCACAGACCTTATCGGCGTACTCGGGCTTGAGGCTGTTCATGCCCAGGCAGGCGGAGGTGAGGAACACCGGCGCCAGGCCGACCCTGGCGGCGATATCCTCCCAGCCCATGCCGGACTCGGCCTTGGCAGCCATGATGGTTTCGGTCATTTCGAGTTTGTTCATCGTGTTTCTCCTGTTGAGGTGTAGGGTGAGCCGCTAAACGGCGGCCCGGGTTAAAGCCTGTTCGTGATAGCCCTCGTCGTTGTCGAGGGCGGGGTCGACCACGCGGGGGGATTTGCCGATCGCCTCCCGTGCGCCGGTGGCCGAACCGGATAGATCTTTTGAGCGGTTGACCAGGAAGTCGACCAGGTGGTTACGGATCTTGTAGTAGGCGGGGTGGTGGATGATGTCGGTGCGGTTGCGCGGTCGCTCGATGGAGACCTGCACCGACTCGGCCACCCGTGCCTGCGGGCCGTTGGTCATCAGCAGGATGCGGTCGGAGAGCAGGATCGCCTCGTCCACATCGTGGGTGATCATGAAGACGGTCTGCTGGGTCTCCTCCCAGATCTTGATCAGCTCCTCCTGGATCATGCCGCGGGTCAGCGCATCGAGTGCACCGAAGGGTTCGTCCATCAGCAGCAGTTGCGGTTGGGTGGCGAAGGCGCGGGCGATACTGACGCGCTGGCGCATACCGCCGGAGAGCTGCGAGGGCTTGCGGTTTTCCACCCCCTTGAGGCCCACCAGGTCGAGGAACTTCATGCTGTGTTCGACCACCTGATCCTTGCTCCATTTGGGCCAGCGCGCCTGCACCGCGAAGGTGATGTTCCTGAGCGTGCTGCGCCAGGGCAGCAGGCTGTAGTTCTGGAACACCACGCCGCGCTCCAGGCTGGGGCCGGAGACCTCCTTGCCGTTCATGATCACCGCGCCATCGGTGGACTCGTCGAGTCCGGCGAGGATGTTGAGGATGGTCGACTTGCCGCAGCCCGAGTGGCCGATGATGCAGACGAACTCCCCCTTGTTGATGCCGAAGTTGATCTCTTCGAACACCGTAAGGTCCTGGTCGCTGCCGGGGCTCGGGTAGCGTTTGGCGAGTCCTTCCACTTCGACGAAATGGCTGGTCATGGTTTAACTCCTATTCTTGGTATTCGACCAGGCGATTGACGCTGGCCAGTGCGGCGTCGAGCAGCATGCCCACCAGACCGATCATCAGAATGGAGAAGATCACGCTGGTCAGGTCGAGGTTATTCCACTCGTTCCACACGTAGTAGCCGATGCCGGTGCCACCGACGAGCATCTCGGCGGCGACGATCACCAGCCAGGCGATGCCGATGGAGATGCGCATGCCGGTGAGGATGGTCGGCGCCGCGGCGGGCAGGATCACCTGAAAGGCGGTCTTGAGGTGCCCCAGTTCATGGGTACGCGCCACGTTCACCCAGTCCTGACGCACGTTGGCCACACCGAAGGCGGTGTTGATCAACATCGGCCAGATGGAGCAGATGAAGATGACGAAGATCGCCGAGGTCTCCGAGTCCTTGATGATGAACAGCGCCAGCGGCATCCAGGCCAGCGGCGAGATCGGTTTGAGCACCTGGATGAAGGGGTTGAGCGCCTTCTGCATCAGCGGTGACATGCCGACCAGAAAACCGATGGGCAGGGCGATCAACGCGGCGAGGAAGAAGCCGGTCAGCACCCGGTAGAGCGAGTAGCCGAGCTGGATGCCGATCCCCTTGTCGTTGGGGCCGGCATCGTAGAACGGCTTGCTCAGCTCCTCGATGGCCAGACCGATCACGGCGGACGGCGGGGGCACACGCGCCTCTTGCGAGGCGCCCCCCATCAGCAGTTCGTATTCAGTCAGCGGCTTGCTGTCGCTGGGTGCAATGTTGAGCCCCTCCCAGATCCCCAGGAAGAGGCCCAGCAGTACCAGCGAGACAATCGCCGCCCTGAATTGCAGGGACTTGTGCATCAGCTCCTCCGGATCGCAAAGCTGTTGATGTACTCTTCGGGCTTGTTGTAGTCGAACTCCTTGCCCATGATGGTGTAGTTGCGATAGGTCTCCTTCGGCGGCTCGTAGCCGAGCTCCTTCATGATCTTTCCGGTATCGGCGGCGAGGTAGACCTGCTCGGCGATCTGCTTGTAGTTCACATCACCCTCGATGTAGCCCCAGCGCTTCATCTGGGTGAGGATCCAGACGCCCATCGAGTGCCACGGGAAGGGATCGAAGTCGATGCGGTCCGGCACGTTCTGCACCCCGCCCAGGCCGTCGGCGTAGCGACCGGTCAGCACCTGTTCGATCACCGGCACCGGCTGGTTGAGGTAGTTCTTCGGTGCGATGGCCGAGGCGATCTCCTTGCGGTTCTCCGACTTGGCCGAGTAGTGGGTGGCGTCGATGATGGCGCGCAGCAGGGCACCGTAGGTGTTGGGGTGGGTCTCGGCGAACTCCTGCGAGCAGGCGAAGGCGCAGCAGGGGTGGCCCTCCCAGATATCCTTGGTGAGGGTGTGAATGAAGCCGACCTTCTCCCACACCGCGCGCTGGTTGAACGGGTCGGGCGAGAGGTAACCGTCGAGGTTGCCGGCACGCAGGTTGGCGACCATCTCCGGCGGCGGAACGACACGGATCTGGATATCCTTGTCCGGGTCGAGACCGTGTTCGGCGACGTAGTAGCGCAGCAGGAAGTTGTGCATCGAGTACTCGAACGGCACGCCGAACTTGAAGCCCTTCCAGTCTTTCGGGTCGCGCTTGTCCTTGTGGTCTACGTGCAGCACGATGGCCTGGCCGTTGATATTCTCCACTGCGGGCATGATGAAGGGCTTGGCCGTGGAGCCGGCACCCATGCTCATCGCCAGCGGCATCGGGGTGAGCATGTGCGCGGCGTCGTACTCGTTGGAGAGCGACTTGTCGCGCGCCACCGCCCAGCCGGCGGTCTTGACCACGTTCACATCCAGACCGTACTTCTCATAAAAGCCCATCGGGTGGGCCATGATGATCGGTGTGGCGCAGGTGATCGGCACGAAGCCTACATCCAGTTTGGTCTTCTCCAGTTTGCCCATACCCATGCTCTCTTTCAGCGCGGCCTTGGCCTGCTCCATGGGGAAGATCGAGCCGAGCAGTGCCGCGGCGGTACCGGAACCGAGCAAGCCGAGGAAGGAGCGGCGGCTCATCTCGCTGTGGCCGAACACCGAGCGGACCACGGCGCTTTCAATGGCGCGGTCCATCACATCCTCGGTCGACTCCAGGGTGTCGCTGCCGGGGCCGGTGTAGATCGGCGAGCGCTCCCTGGCGGCGCTGTTTTGATAGACCTCCTGTTCCAGTTGTTCCTGGCGCTGGCCGGCACTCAGGCCATCCTTGCCGGGCTCCTGCGATGCGCTCTTGCACAGCGGACAGTCGCAGCTCGCTTCGTGCTTGAGGCTGAGATTCGGGTTGAAGGGATCGTTGAGGCTTTTGTAACTCATCGTTTGTTTCTCCTTTGCTGCGTGACAGCGCATTGACTGTCGCCGGTGCACCGTGTCGGTGCGTTTATCTGAAAGATTCGTTGCCGTTTGCTGAGCGGGCTTCAGTGACGGGCACCACTGCACAGAGATAGAGCACGCTTCGTGCCAAAGTGGAAAAGCTGTCTATGTCATTGAATTTGCATGGCTACACCGTGTGAGGAGAGAACTGGAGCACTACGGGGCTTCGTTGTTACACGAATCATCGTAGTTGCCACTACGACACCTCGTAGTGTTGGCACCTTTCTTGTTAGTAGCAGGGGAGTGATAACAAAATCGGTGCATGGGTGATGTCGAAGCAACTGGATCAACTGGATCAACTGGAGCAACTGTTCAACCACCTGAGTGAAGCGGTGGTGGTGATCGACCCCTATAATGATCGTCTCCTTCGGGCCAACCCCGAGGTGGAGAAACTGCTCGGTTATAGCCACGGGGAGTTGCTGCAGATGCGCCCCAGCCGGATTTTCATGCCCAACCTGGCGGAGATGATCGCCTTTACCCAGGCGGTGCTGCACAAGGGGCGCTGCTGGAACAACGAACTGCACGCCTGCAGGCACGATGGCGAACTGGTGCGGCTGGAGATCTCGGCAGGCGTACAGCAGGGGCAGGGTGCCACCCAGATGATCTGCACCCTGCGCGACTACGACGAGCTGGAGGAGTTGCGGCGTATTACCGAGGCCAACTCACTGCACCGCGAAGGGCTGGAGCGCTGGAAGAGCATCGAGTCGGTATTCAACGAATTCGAAAGGCAGAACCAGCTCATCCTCGACGCCGCCGGCGAGGGGATCTACGGCGTCGATACCGAGGGCAACACCACCTTCGTCAACGACGCCGCAGAGCGGATGCTAGGCTGGAAGGCGGACGATCTCATCGGTCGCAACATCCACAAGCAGATCCACCACAGCCACGAGGACGGTTGCCAATACCCGGCCCATGAATGCCACATCTTTGCTGCCTTTCGCGATGGTGAGGTGCGGCATGTGGACGACGAGGTCTTTTGGCGCAAGGACGGTGCGGCGATCCCGGTGGAGTATACCAGCACGCCGATCATGGAGGAGGGGCGCATCGTCGGTGCGGTGGTGCTGTTCCGTGACATCAGCGAGAGAAAGCAGGCGGAGGAGAAGCTGCGCGCCGCGCTGGAGGAGGTGCAGACGCTGAAAAAAAGGCTTGAGCTGGAGAACGCCTATCTGCAGGAGGAGTACTTGGCCGAGCACAACTACAAGGAGATCGTCGGTCGTAGCGCGGCGATCAACCAGGTGATACAGCAGATCGAACTGGTGGCGCCCACCGATGCGGCGGTGTTGATCACAGGCGAGTCGGGCACCGGCAAGGAGCTGGTGGCGCGGGCGATACACGACAGCAGTGATCGCCATGACCGACCGATGATTCGCGTCAACTGTGCCTCAATCCCCCGTGAACTTTTCGAGAGCGAATTCTTCGGCCACATCAAGGGGGCCTTTACCGGCGCGGTGAGTGACCGCGCCGGGCGCTTCGAGCTGGCGGACGGTGGCACACTGTTCCTTGACGAGATCGGTGAAATACCGCTGGAGCTTCAGGGTAAACTGCTGCGTGTGCTACAGGAGCAGCAGTTCGAGCGGGTGGGTGAATCGGCCACCCGGCGGGTAAATGTGCGCATCATCGCCGCCACCAACCGCGATCTTAAACAGGAGGTGGAGGCGCGCCGTTTTCGCGAGGACCTCTACTTCCGTATCAACGTCTTTCCCATCGAGTCGGTGCCGTTGCGGGAGCGCCCGGAGGATATTCCGATCCTGGCGGCGCACTTTCTCAGGCTCGCCTGTCAGCGATTCGGCAAGCCGGAGGTGCAGTTGACCAATGGCGATATCGGACGCATGCGCAGCTACCACTGGCCGGGAAACATCCGCGAACTGATAAACGTGATCGAGCGTGCGGTGATCCTCGCCCAGGACGGTCGCCTGCGTCTCGATTTCACCATCGACACGGCGGAGAACGCGGTTACGGATGCTGCACCGCGTAGCGAAAAGCGCGTGCTTACCGATGCGGAGCTTCGCCGACGCGAGGAGCAGAACATCATCACTGCGCTGCGCGAGTGTAATGGCAAGGTCTTCGGCAAGGGCGGTGCCGCTGAGACGCTGGGGGTGAAGCCCACAACCCTTACCTCGCGCATCAAGAAGTTGGGCATAAACCGCCACCAGTACATATCGATTAAGGCAGGGCAGTGACAGGTGCTGTGGAGAATGTTAGGAATAAGGTTGGCTTAGTGATATTGACGGGCTATCATTCCGGTTTGGGGTAGAAGGATTGCTGAAGGAAACTAGGGGGAGAGAGTGGACAAAGCGGCTCGAGGATTGGTGTTTATCATTGCCATACTCGCTATACTGGGGATGGTGAACCTCCTTATTGGGAATAAACTCAAAGAGAGCTATGTTGGAAGGGCCGAAATTGCCAATGCCTTGGCTCTGGCCTCAAGAATAAAAATAGAAGTAACAAATCACTTCAACCAATATGGAGAGTTTCCAAGATCCAACTACGACATTGGTCTTAATCAACCCGAGTACTATAGCGGCAACGGGCTTAAAGAACTAATCATCGAGGATGGAGGGGTGATTCACTTGGTCCTTGGAGGAGAGGATGGCGGTGAAGCCGGCCATATCTTTATGTTGCCTCAAGACCTAACCGAAATCGCTCAACAAAGGTGGTTGTGCCTGACTCCCAGTTATAGAACCATTGCCGAGTTCGCTCCGCAGTGTAGCTATAAACCGATAGACAACTGGTAGCAACTAGTGGTCCATGCGGGAAATAATATCATTCCCATAGCCCCGCTAATGAGTCAAGGCAAGGCGCACTGCGCAGGGGAATGGCTGGCCCTTTCCAAGCAGTGCAACGCCGCATTGGCTCATTAGCGGGGCTCCCTGTGGAGCGGCTGAGAGTGACATTATTTCCCGCATGGGCCACTAAATAGGAGTTCCGAATGCCAGATCACTTTGCTGTTACGAGGTGCCCACACGCCTGCCAGGATACGCAGTGAATACATCCCTGTATGCTCGGCGACCGCGTCCCTGCGGTCGACAGTCCTGTCAGGCGTGTGGGAACCTCCCAAGTGTACTGGTATTCGGATTGCTTATTTAGAGCAGCACAAAAAGACAATTTCTCGGTGAGCCACCACCCTCTGTTAAGATAAGAGGGTGGTGGGTAGTCTGTGGGAAGTTACAGAACGAGGTTGAATTCATCGAGCACATCCTCAATGCTCACAGCGTTTCTGTCTTTTCCGATTGCGGGAATATTTATTCCGAATACCTCGCCTTTGTCGTTGAACAGAGGGGTTCCTGCGACGTGGCCAACGGTTTTGGTGCGAGCCGTATGGTTGATTATGTTGTACCCTCTTCGTGAGGTGGCAAAGCCGGTGATGACCCCATCTGAGATTCTGCCGGCACCGGTCATCATAAATACTTTGTCGCCAACCTCTAGCTTACTGGGTTCGCCAATGGTTGCGGGACTGCAGTGCGTAGCATCCTCAATCCATAGCAGTGCCAAGCCTAAGGATTTGATTCGCTCATCGACACGTATGTTGTGGCTGTTGTTGTTGATAGTCGCCGACAATGTGCTCGATTTTTTCGAGCCAGAGCTCATTCTCTGCATGGCTTTTGTGTATTCTCTTTCAGCTAATTCGAGGTTTTGTCTCTCACGTCGGGTTTTCCTGTCAAAAGCCTCCTGGCTGCAGTCAGTGCAGCCGTCAAGAAAGTGCCTGCGCTTCTCTTCAATGATCGCCTGATATCTGTCTATATTGTGGCGCGCGCGATTAAGTTGGTTTCGTAAACGTGTCTCTGTGCTGGACGAGTTGTCCGTATCGCTAATCTTCCAGCCAGTTAATGCCTGACAGTTATTGGTGATAATAACAGCCCCGCCACTGTTGCTGGGGTAACGCAGACTGGAATTTCGCACAGTGAATGTCGAAGCCTGTAGGCTATTCTTGACTTCATCGCTAACGAGCTTTTTTGACTGATTGGGGTTGTAGTGGCTATAGGGGTTGCTGTGACTGATATTTGGCTCTGCTGCCGCGATCGGCTCACTTCCCTCTTCACCGGAGAAGGTGAAGTATAGCGTAACGATAACCGCCAATGAGGCCGCCGCGTAGCCGGGCAGCTTTGTGCGGCTCTTTTCGGCTTGTTGCAGCTTTTCATACTCTATCTCCTGGAGCTTTCGCTGCTTGGCGGCAAATTTGGTGTAAACGATTCCGCATGAGGGGCAAGAGGTAGCTCCGCTCTTACGGGGAGCACCACAATTGGGGCACTTTAGACTGTCATTGGACACGGCTTGCTACTCCTTATTATTTGTTTTGTCAATTTCTCCCTTGGAGTTTTTTCAACATAGTTGATGAAGCAAAAGCATTATAATTTATGGGGTGATAACTTCAATAGCATGATGCTCTATCGATGACAGGGGATTGAGAAAGAAAAGGTACGGCTGCCCCGAAATTGGTTATGATATCAGGATTGTCCTCCCCGGCGTTGTGACGACTTCGCGCCCAACCGTCTATTTAGAGCCCCCCATGA
>JBNJGC010000020.1:0-23607 GCA_051747405.1 Pseudomonadota bacterium | reverse complement strand
AGTTTGGGACCGTTCCCTCTCTCGCTTGTCTTTACGGTCTGTCCCCCACAAGAGCAATTCATTGTTAACCCCTTGGTAACCTATCTGTGTAGCTGAATTGACTACCGTGAAAGCTGGTTTTTGCCGTTATCGGTAGCTGAATTGACTACCGTGAGGCGGTTTTTCCGCTCTCTTTTTGGCGCCTCGGTAGCTGAATTGACTACCGTCGGTAGCTGAATTGACTACCGTGAAAAATCAGTTTCACTTTTCCATCGCATGTAGCTTTTCGGTGGCGTTGCTCCGTCACTGTCTTCGAGCGGCTCATTCTCCAAGGCGTACACTGTTGCGTGCTTAATCTTGCGATGAAACGTGCCTTTCTCGACAACCCTAACCCAACCCCGGTGGAGTAGCGCATCTAAAGCCCTCTGCGCTCTTCTCTGGCCGATATTGAGCCTTCGCATAGCTTCACGCACACTCATGTGTACTCGGTTCTCCTGGCCCGTGTAGAGCGCTCTCAGCTCGATTAGGAGCGCCTTAGCGTCTGGGTCTAGGGTTTGCCAAGCCTGAGTGCGTAACTCGTGAGCATAGAGCCTCACATGCTTTTCATGCCCTTTGCGGTTTCGCCTCGCCATCAGTTATCACTTTTGCCGCTCATAAGGGCATAGCGTCCGACACGGTGAAGGCGTCCAAGGTTGTCACGCTCCCGCACCCAAATGGTGACGATGTTGTGGCCTTGGTTGCGAAGCTCGAACACACGTGGAGGTGCTGAATAGATGTTGAGGAGTTCGCGGGCCTGCAAGGTACTGACTGGTCCAACCTCGCGAAGATGTTTCAGCAGGCGGGAGCGTTGCGCGGCGGTGCTGGTGTTGCTATCATTTGCTTGCGAGTTGTTCTGTGTGGCCTCGGTTACCGCCGGGGCTTTTTTGTGTGTAGTCATTACTCAGCCCCTCCCTGTTTTGCTTCCCATGCTTCAACATCTGAAAGTTTCCAGCGTGAGCAGCCGGGTGAGAGTTTCACAGGCTTGGGGAATTTGTCGTGTTGAGCCCATCGCCATGGGGTCGTGCGGTGGACGCCATAGCGTCCGGCGATCTGCTTGTCACTCAGGAAACTGTTTTGTGTCGTCATGTCGGACCTCGTTTTTGACATGACGGCGGGGCGGGTATTAAGGCACAAAAAAAACCGGGGCCCCGCCGTCCGCACCATTCGGCGCAGTTAGCGATGAACCCCGGTTTTTCCGGTAGTCTGTTTAGTTTCCCGTTTTCCGGGAAAGTGAAACCAAAACTAACAGTTGTTGCACAGTTTTGCAACCCCTTGCAAACTGTTTTTATCCATCGGCATTTTTCCGCATCGGTACCACTTCGCCAGACTGCGCCGGGGCGTTTAAGAACTTGCTCCAATCAGCCATCAAGCGGGCGCGTTTTGGTAGCAGCTCATCACGCGCATAAGCGGCGCGGGTGGCGTCACTGTTCACATGAGCTAGAGCCAGTTCTGAAACCTCATCCGGGTAAGCTGTGGAACTTCGCGCCCAATCCTTGAAGCTACTTCTGAACCCATGCGGCACGGCGTCCACCTTCATGCGTCTGGTAACAGCACTCATAGACATATCAGACAGGACGCCACCACGCGGCGCGGTGAAAACGTACTCACTCAGGCGGGGAATCTCTTTCAGCAGTTTCACGGCATCATCAGACAGCGGCACCCTATGCGGCTTGCCTGCCTTCATTCTCTCGCCGGGTATTGTCCACAACTTCGCGCCTAGGTCGATTTCTTCCCATGTTGCCAGACGGACTTCCCCCGACCTTGCAGCCGTCAAAATAGCGAACTCCAGCGCCCTAGCGCCCATGCCTTCCATCTTCCTCAAGGCAGTCATAAAGCCGGGGATCTCCTGCCAAGGTAATGCGCGGTGGTGCTTCACCTTCGACGCCTTGGCGGGCTTGGCTAATGTTGCCTCAAGGTTGCCAGACCACCGGGCCGGATTGTCGCCGCTTCGGTACCTGGAGACAGTAGCCCACGCTAGAACGGCCTCGATACGTTGGCGCACACGGGTGGCGGTTTCGGTGCGAGTTTCCCAAATGGGTCGCAACGTTTCGAGGACGTGAAGCACGTCAACCTCTGCCACTGGGAGTGAGCCGAACACAGGGAAGACATAACGCTCAAGGGAATTAATCCAGTCCTTTGCATGTTTGACGTTGCGGAACTCAGCAGCTCTCACCTTATGGCATTGAATCGCCGCTTCCTTGAAGGACAGCTCCTTAGCTTGAGCGGCTATAAGCGCATCTCTCGCGGCCTTTCTCTGCTCTACCGGGTCAATGCCCTGCTTTATCTGCTCCTTCGTCTCCCTGGCCTTCACACGGGCTTGGGCAAGGGGTACGTCAGGGAAACCGCCTAACCCAATATCCCGGCGCCTGTTGCCCGCCATCACGCGCAATATCCAGCTTGCCGAACCGGTCTTTGTTACCCGCAACAGCAACCCGCTCACGCCCCCCACCGCATGAAGGCCCGGTGTGGTCAAACGGCGCACTTCGGTGGCGCTCAATTCTTTGGCTTTTTTGGGCATTATCTCAAATCCTCTGTATAACTCCGCAACGCCAACCCAAGCAGCTTCAGTAAGTTACTGTTCTGGCGACAAATTGCCCCACAACGATCTGTCAGATGCGGGAACATAACTGGGCATACCAACTACTTGCCCCACATAGAATATAGGATTTATTGCGACAATTTGCAACACAATAAAACACAGTAAAATGAATGGTTATTGCTTAACCTGCTGTTTTTATTGCTTTTGTAGGACTATTTGCGACGGACTGCGACTTCTCAGCGGTGGACGCCGCCTCCACCAACTCCAAACCCCTGACCGGGTCACCGGTCAGGGGTTTTTTCTTGTGCCGACCACGGTATAGTCTATTGACTAGAACTCGACATACAGAGGGGTGTTGTGGAAGTGAACCGTTTACGGCCAACGGGAACGGCCTGTGGCCATATCAATGAGGAGGGTGAAGGGAGCCCCCATGGCTGACTCCTCCGCCTCACCCATGACAGCCCTTGCCGGCGCCACCGGCAGGCAGTTGCTGCGCCTGCCCAACTACCTGGTGGAGCTGACCGCCTTTCTGTTGGCGGCACTGAGGGATTGGCGTCAGGGAAGCCAGCTGCTCAACCGCGCCACCTACAGCAGCTTGGTGGGGCAGGTGATCTTTGGCGGCATCGATGCACTGCCGGCGATAACCTTGCTGGCTCTGGCTTCGGGGCTGGGTATCGTCAGCCAGCTGATTGTCACCGTACAGGTGTTCGGTGAGACCCAGGATGTGGTGAAGGTGCTGACCCAGGTGGTGGCCCTGGAGTTGGGGTCACTGCTTACCGCTATTGTGCTTATCGGTCGCTCCGGCTCGGCCATCGCCGTGGATCTGGGCAATATGAAGCTGCACCGTGAGATCGAGGGGTTGGAGCTGCTGGGGATCAACGTCAACCACTTTTTCATCACCCCGCGCCTGCTCGGCACCACCCTTTCGCAAACCGTGCTGGCAGTCTACTTCTCTGTGCTCACAGTGTTCAGCGGGGTGGCCGTAGCTGCGCTGTTCGTCAACGCCGGTTACTTTAAGTACCTTGCCGAAATCCCCCTGGCGTTCACGCCGGGGGATCTGGTTATCTTCGTCCTCAAGAACATGATCTTCGGCCTGCTTATCGGCACCGTTGCCTGCTACCACGGATTGCGGGTTGGGCGCTCCCCCACCGAGGTGCCGCAACAGGCACAGCGGGCGGTTATCAACAGCCTGACCCTGATCTTTGTTCTCGACGGGCTAGTCGCCCTGGTGAGTCCGTGATGGAGAGCAGCCCCTGGATCCTGGCCGACCGGCTGGTACCGTGGTTCGAGTCACCACTGCCACCACTGACTTTGCGACTGGAGGCACCCGGCACAACCTGTCTTATCGGCGCCCATAGCGAACACCTCACGGCCTATCTGCGGACCCTGGGGGGGATCGATCCCCCTTTGAGCGGGTCACTCCAGCTGTTCGGCGAGCCGCTCGAAGGAATGGGGCAGCGTCAGTGGCAGCAACTTCGCCCGCGGTTGGGTTTTGTCACCCGCACCGCTCCCCTGCTGTCGGTTCTGAATGGTCTGGACAATATCACCCTTCCGGCCCTCTATCACCGCCACCTGACCCGCCCTCAGGCGCGACGACGCGCCGAGGAGCTACTACAGGAGCTGGCCTTTGAGGCGGACACAAACTCCCTGCCGGCCTACCTCAGCCCCCTGCAGCGCACCCAGCTGGCCATCGCACGCGCGGCTATCCTCTCCCCACCGGTGCTGTTTCTGGAGGAGCCTTTCCATGGCCTGGACGCCTCGGAGTATGGCGGTATCGAGCCGTTTCTGCGCCGCTGGTCCGAACAGCAGGCACTGGTGGTAAGCACACGCAACCTGCGTTTTGTCAAACGCCAGGGACAGCAGATACTCTTTGCCGCAGCGGAGAAAATACTCTATTTTGATAACTGGGCTGCACTGACCGCGAGCACCAACAGGGACGTACAGAAGCTCCTGCGGAACTATCGCGACAACCACCACATTTGAGCCCGCCATGAGTGAACCGGAGCAGGTAAAACAACGTATCCACTACATCCACCGCATGAGCTACTCCACTCAGGAGCGGATGGTGGGGGCGTTCGTGCTGGGGGCAGTGGCGATTCTCTTCGTACTTCTGCTGGCCAACAGCAAGACGCTGGAGCTTTTTGAGGAGACCGTAACCCTCCAGGCCTACCTGAAAAATGCCGAAGGGATCACCACCGAGACCACCGTAAAGGTTTCCGGTATAGAGGTGGGGCGAGTGGAGCGGCTGGACATTACCCCGGACAACCGTATTCAGATCAGCATGCGCATCAAGCAGCGCTATCGAGAACTGATTCGGCAAGACTCCCAGGCGGCCATCGGCAAGCTCTCCATGTTCGGTCGCTCCACCATCGACATCGAGGCGGGCTCCCCCAGCCTGCCCACACTCCCCGATGGCGCCACCATTCAGGTGGAAGAGCCTCTCTCGATGGATCAACTCATTGCTGAATTAACCCCCGTCGTGCGCGCCGCAGAGTCCTCGGTAGAGCGTTTTGCTGCGGTGATGGAGGCGATCGATCCCAAACAGGTGCAGAGCATCGTTGCCAACCTCGAGCGCTCCAGCGCCGATATCCGCCAGGTCACCGGCCAGATCGCTGAGGGCCGGGGAAGCCTGGGCGCCGTGGTCTATGACGAAGCGCTGGAAGCCCGCCTCAAAGGGGCAGTCATCGCCCTGGAGGGGAGTCTCAGCCAGGCAGAGCAACGGCTGGCCGAGCTGGCGCCGGTGCTGGATAACGTCGACACCATCGCCCGACAGACCGGTGAAGCCTCACACGGCTTCCCCGCGCTGGTCGAAGAGAGCCAGACCATGGTCGGCAAGGTCAACACCACCCTCACTAGCGTCAATCTGGAGGCCAAGCAGATCCCGGAGCTGATTACCCGCATGAACGTATTGATGGAGCAGACCGACCGACTCCTCGACGGCATCGCCAACTCATGGCTCTTCTCCGATGAGGCCGACAAGGAGCGCCAAAAACTGATCGGGGTACAGCCCTACCATGATTAATCGCTTTACCCTTATCAGCCTTGTCCTGCTGCTGGGCGCTTGTACCAACATCAGTGACGACCGCCCCGAGGTGGTACGCAAGAGCGAGTACTACCTGGAGAACGGCGTCAGAGCCTACACCAACAGCGACTACGCCACCGCCGCGGAGCTTTTCACCCGAGCACTGGCTCACTACCGCAGCGTCGATGACCGGGAAGGGATCCTGCTGAGCCTGATCAACCTGGCGGAGACGGCGCTGGCCAGTGGCAACCCCGAGCAGGCCCTGCGGCAGCTGGAGGCGACCGAACGGCTGCTCTCGGACCAGCAGCTGAAACAGTACAGCAAGCGCATACAGCTGCTGCGCGCCCAGGCCCACTGGCACAGCGGAGCGCAGCAGGCGGCGATGCCCCTGCTCACGCCGCTGTTGCCACAGTTCGATCAGGACGGTCGACCGCGGAAGCGCCCCATCGCGCCGATGGTCAGCGCCGTCATACTGCGTACCGATATCGCCTTCAGCCACCTCGAAACGCAGCCCGACGAGGCCCGACAGTGGCTGCAACGGCTGGATGCAACACTGGCGCAGAGTAGTCCGGAGATGCCGCTGCACACCGCCCGGCGAGATCGCTTCCAGGCCCGGCTTGAACAGCAGCGGGGGAACACCGACGCCGCCCTGACACTGTTGGAGGGCGCACTCGAGCGTTACCGCTCAGCCATTAAGCGCCCGGCCATCGCTGCCACCCTGAGCGAAATGGCACAGCTGAACAAAACACGCAGGCAGTGGCGGCTCGCCGCAGAGCAGCTGGAACGGGCACTCTATATCCGGCTCTGGATCATGGACCGCCGCGGTAGCCGCGAGAACCTGCATCAGCTTGCCGCGGTCTATGAGCAGCTGGGGCAAACAGCGCGCGCAGAGCGCGCACGCACGCAGGCTGAGGCCATTGAACGGGATGGAGAGGGGCTAAACGCCCTACGCAAAGAGCGGCTGGCGGAGTAGACTCCGCCCGCCGCGGTCAGAGCTGGCCGCTCCAGCTCAGCGGATAGCGACCATCGGCACCGGAGCGACCCAGCATCCCCAGCGCCTGACGTAGCGAGGCATCGGCGCCGGAAGCGGCAGCGACACTGCCATCCAGGTCATAACGCCCGCTGGGGACCAGCGTCACCCTGGCGTCCAGTGAGAGCGGCCCCCCGCGATCCTTCAGGCGCGCCTCAACCCCTTCATCATCGGTGGATCTCAACTCCGCCTCCAGGTCGCCAAACTCCAGCGCCTGTGGCGCCACCATCTTCGCCCCAAGCCAGTTGATCCGTCCCGCCAGGGACTGCACCTTGCCATCGGCGGTCAAAGCCGCCTCTGCCACATCCACGGCCAGAGTACCGTCAACGCTCACCGGCGCCATGGCAAGGAAGCGCTGCAACTGCGCCACCGGCATTTGCCCCTTGACCGCCTCAAGCCGAAGCGGCTCACCGGAGAGTGCGGCCAGCACCCTGCCCTCAAGATAACCCTGCGGCAGCTGCAGCTGTAGCGACACAGAGGCCCGCCCCGTGAGCAGTGGCAGGGGCGCGATCCGCCACTGCAACGATCCCAGCTCGTGCTGCTGATAGCGCACCTGGGCCGCCCGCCCCTGCCAGAAGCGACCGCTGACACCGTTCAGCTCAAGCTCCGGCAACTGCTGCTGCAGCGGCTCGGCGACCTGTTGCATGACAAAGCCCGCCGGCAACAACCAGACCAGAAATCCGGCGTAGGCGAACAGACCGAGCAGTAGATATCCCAGCCAACGCTTCATTCTGCTCCCCCATCTTTAACCACCACGGTGGCATTGACCAGGCCCGGGGCATCGAGCCGCTCCAGGGTGAGACTATCGACACCGACGGCAAAATCCTGCTCCAGCCGATCCAGCCAGCGCAACAGCGCATCGAAAGCGGCCCCCTCGAGCCGCACTCGCACCTTCTCACCCACCGGGCTGAGCTGTTTGAGCGGTTCTGCGAGCCCCTCTTCCCGGGCGGAGCTATCCACCAAGCTGAGCAAGGAGCGCTCACCGCGTTGCGCTACGCTGGCTCCGCCGCCATTTTGTCGCTTCAGCTGCGCCACCTCCTTCGCCGCCGCCTGCATCCACGCCAACTCCTCCTGCTGCGCGGCAACGCTGCTCTCCAGCCTCTCAAGCTCTACCATGAAGGGCTCAATCAGTAGCAGATAGAGCAGCAGCAGTGCGGCGATCGCAGCGCCGGTCATCAGGGTGAGGCGCTCACGCGGCTGCAGTGACATCCAATACTGCTTCATAGCGCGCCTCCGCTCAGGATCAGACTGGCCTCGACTCGCTCACCCCGGGCGCTTGCGCTTCGTACCTCCACCGCAAGCTGCTCCGCCTCCAGCGCCGCTTTGAGGCTGTCCAGCTGGGGCAGGGTGTCCAGTTCCAGCTCCAGCTCCAGCTGCCCCTGACGGTAACGCAGCCCCTGGAGGTTGACTCCGTCGCTCTCCTTGAGCGCCTGGCCCATCCCCGTCATCAGCCGGGTGAAGGGGCTACTGCCCCCACCGCTGCGCAGCGACTGGAGACGCCGCTCCATCTGTACCCGTGGGTTGACCACATTCTTCACCTCGGGAAAAGCGTCGCGAAAGATCGATTCGGTACGGCTGTATAGCTCGGCATCCTGACCACTGAGTCTGAGATAGCCATAGATCCCTAGTCCTGCCTGCAGCCCCAGCCAAAGCCCCAGCAATACGGCAGTGGCACGCCAGGGGGCCCAGAAACGACCGATCTTCTCGCGCCGACTGTAGGGGCCTTGCATCAAATCGATCGGATTCTGCGCACAACCGCGGCAGAGTAAAGCCAGGGGAGACTCGCAGCGGTGCTGTTCTACCACAGCGCCGGTCAGGGTAGGCAGGGGGGGCTCCTCACCACCACGGGCATCGTAGATATCCACCCCCTCGACGGTGGTGGGGTCACGCTGCTCCCAGGCCAATTGCAGCAGTGTCCCCAGCTGCTCGCCGGGTAGGGCATAGCCGGTCGCTGCACCGGTACGCAACAGGGCGCGTTCGGACTCCAGCAGCAGCGTCCAGCGCCCCTCACTCCAAGGCAGCGAGAGCGCCTCATGGTAGAGCCCCTGGGGGCGTAGCTGCGCCTGCTCACACAGTGCTAGCCACTGCTGGATGAGTAGGTCCTCCACCACCACCACCGGGACATTGCCCGCCTCGTCCCGCGGCCCATGGGCGAAGTGCATCTGCTCCACATCCCCGGCGAACTGCTCCTCCAGGGCGTAAGGGAGCGCCTGGCGCAGGCGCTGCGCAGGCATCGCAGGCATCGGCGCCTGCAACGTGACCATGGTAGTGGCGGGGGCCAGCAGTTGGACCGCCTCCCCGGCACAGGCATCGGCCAGAGCCTCGGCGCTCTCGGCCAGGTGTGGCTCAACCTCACCCTCACGCCACCAGCGCAGTGGCGAACCGGCACTCTCCCCCAGCTGCAGACAGATTCCGTTCTGCGCCACTACACTCCCCCCTGCGAGCGCCAGACCACCCGGGTGCGGTTGTTCTGTGCGCGTTCAAGCATGCTTTGAAATGTCACGTTTACCCTTCCGAAGTTCACTGAGGACGTTACCACAAAATAGCGGCTCTCCACCCCCAAAATCTCAACCGGCATGGCCACATCCTCCAGCTCGGACTGGGCCAGGAAATCGTCCATACTGGCGTAACCCTCCTCGCCGCGCCCCTCGATGAGGAGCGCCGCCAGGCCCGCGTCGATGCCGTCGGCCAGGCTCTGCATCACCTCGGCGGTGACGGTGTTGACGTTGAGCGGCGCCGGCGTCGGCAGCGCCGTCACATGCGGCGCAAGCTGGGCATAAACCTCAGCATCCACGCCATAGACCAGCCGTAGCTCACTGACACTGACCATCGCCCTATTGGCACTGCGATAGGGAGGCTCCTCCGCCAGGTAGAGCGGATCCTCGGCGCCACCGGGAAAGCGCGGCTCCATATCCGCATCGAGCCAGTCCACAACCGCGTTGGCCAGCGCCGGGTCGAGCTCCAGCACTGTCAGAAGGCGCTGAAAGCGCCCCAGCGCCTGCTCATTCACCGTCCCGCCGACCACCAGGGTGTTGAGATCGAAACGCCCCTGATGCTCCTCCAGGCGCCCGGCCAACTGCCCCCCGTCAACCGGGATCGGCGGCAGCTCTGTGGCCCACTCCTCCAGTGGATGGTCCACATCGTTCTCCTCGCCATCCTGCCGCAGCACCCTGGCCGCCCACCGCTCCATGCCGTTGACATAGAGGTAGGCCTGCTCATACTGCAGACCGTTGCCGGTACGGCGGATATCCAGTTGCTGGCGGCTGATCATCGCCGCCGCCGTAGTGGTGGCCAGGGCCACCACCAATAGCGCCGTCACCAGCGCCACACCACGCTCGTCTCTCACTCGGCCCCCTCCTCGACGCCTGGCGGCGCCACCGGCTCTGGCCCCGGCGGCAGCGGAATCAGACGACGGAACTGCCCCCACTCCTCCAACTCAAGCACCACCTCCACCGCACGCGGCAACCGGTCGGCCTGTCCCTCCTCGGCATCCAAAGGGGGCCAAGCGTCTTGCCATGCGTTATCGGCGTCGAGGTAGCGCAGCTCGACATCCCGCACCCGCTCCAGCAGCACCACCGGGAAGGGCTCGGCCCCCTGACTGTGATCCAGCCCGCGCCAGAGGTGGCGCTCCAGCCGCCCCTCATCCAGGCGGTAAGCCACCCGGCGCAGACCACTGCGGCGCAGCCCCAGCGGGTTGGCCCGCCCGGCACGGGTGAGCACCAGCAGATACTCGCCGGTACTGTCCTGAAACAGCGACGGCTCCTCATCGCCGAACTGATCCCTTACCGGACGGTCGACCGCCTGACTCAGATCCCGCTGCAGGGTCAGCATCGTCCGCTGCAGGCTCTGCAGGCGCTCAGCGTGCAGGTTAGTCTGCTGACGGGTCTCCAGTACACTGTGCAAGCCACTGTAAGCAATGGCGGAGACGGCGGCGAACACCGCCACCGCCACCAGCAACTCCAGCAGACTAAATCCGTGCTGGCGGCTCATGGTGCGCCCTCCTCCCGCGGCAGAAACGCCACCAGATGGGCCACCGGCGAGCCCTCGCCCCCCTCCTCGCTATAGACCTCGACCTCCAGCCGCCAGATGGCATCATCGAAGGTCTCCAGCAGCTCTGTCTGCCAGTACCAGCGGCGCTGGCCCATCTCCGCCTCGCCGCTATCACGCTTGTTACCCTCCGACTCAAGCTGTAGTTGCCGCTCGGCCACCACATTCATCGCCACCCAGTGGGCAAAACTCTTATCGCGCAGGTAAGCGGCGTTGCTCGCATTACCACCGACCGATTTGAGCAGCGCCGCCAGTGCCACGGCCACCACGGCCAGTGCCACCAGCACCTCCATCAGGGTAAACCCCCGTTGTGCGGTCGCGCGCGAGAGCATTAGCGAAAGCCCTCCTCGGTGACGCTCTCGCGCTCCAACGGACCGAACAGGTTGCCGACAACGCGCTGGCGCAGGTAGGGGGGGTCGGTATAGAAAAGCTCCAGCTCAAAGGGGCTGCGCTCACCATCCGGATAGAGCACCAGGGCAGGCCGTGGCTCCTTCTCCTCCTCGCTCTCTGGCTCCTCCAGCGATACCTCGTGGCCATCGATGAAGAGGGCGACCTCAATCCCGACCGGCCAGCTGCGAGGCTTCAGTAGGGTGTCCCCTTCCAGCGGCTGCCACTGACCGTCGCGGTGGAACATGAAACGATACCCCTGTTCTCGTAGCGCCAGGCCATAGGGGGTGGTATTGAGCACCGCCTCCTCCCCGGCCAACTCCAGCAGTGCGGCCAACCGCGTCGCCTCTTCACGGATCCGCTCACCCCGCCCCCCGTCGCCCAGGCTCAAAACCGCCACCCCGAGGATGATGCCGACGAGCACCAGCACCACCAGCAGCTCCAGCAGGGTGAAGCCGCACTGGCGCCTGCGGGTTGCGTAGCACCGTGGCACCGCGCTGACTAGTCTTCCCAGTTGCCGATATCGGCATTGACCCCATCCCCGCCGGGACGACCATCCGCCCCCAGGCTATAGATATCCACCTCGCTGTGGACACCCGGGTTGAGGTATTGGTAGGGGTTGCCCCAGGGGTCCTTGGGCAGGCCATCGAGGTAGCCCCCCTGCTTCCAGTTGCGGGCCTCGGGGGAGCCGCTCGGCTTCTCCACCAGCGCCTCCAGGCCTTGGTCGGTACTGGGATAGCTAAAGTTATCCAGCTTGTAGAGATCCAGTGCACTTTTCAGCGCCTGGACATCGCTGCGCGCCTTGACGATGCGCGCTTTGTCCGGGTTATCCATGATCTTTGGCACGATCACCGCGGCGAGGATACCGAGGATGACCACCACCACCATCACCTCAATCAGGGTGAAGCCGCGCTGTGCGGTGTTGCGTGTCGAATGTGAGATAAACGCCTGCATTGACTGGGTTCTCCTTTAGCGTCAGATCTGAACCATCTGGTTCATATCGAAAATCGGTAACAAAATCGCCAAGACGATCAACAGGACCACCACCCCCATAGTGAGGATGAGCAGTGGTTCGAACACCCCCATCAGTAGCGCGACGGTGCCCTCCAGCTCCCGCTCCTGATCATCGGCGGCGCGTTCAAGCATGGTGTCGATGCGCCCGCTCGACTCGCCGCTGGCGATGAGGTGGAGGGTCATGGGCGGGAAGTAACCGCTGTGCTCCAGTGCCCGGGCAATGGGCGCCCCCTCGCGAACCCGCCGGGCGGCGTCACGGACCCCTTCGCGCATCGGCAGGTTGCCCAACACCTCGGCGGAGATACGCATGCCGTCTAACACCGGCACCCCACTGGCATTCAGGATGCTGAAGGTACGGGCAAAGCGTGCGCTGTTCAGCCCGCGGGCCAAGCGTCCGATCAGCGGCAGTCGCAACTGAAAGCGGTGCCAACGCTGACGAAGCGACGGTTTTTTCAGTAGATACCGAATCGCTGCCACGGCCCCGGCCAGGGCGATAAACAGATAGATCCCGCTTGCCCGCAGAAACTCACTCAGGGCGATCAGCCCTGCGGTGAGTGCCGGTAGCTCCTGGCCGGTATTGTCGAACACCTTGACCACCTCGGGAACCACGTAGGTGAGTAGCCCCACGGTAACCAGTATCGCAATGACCGTGAGGATCGCCGGATAGAAGAGCGCCAACATGATCTTCTGGCGCATCTGTTGACGTTTCTCGGTATAGTCGGCCAGCCGCTCCAACACCACCTCGAGGTGGCCCGCCTGCTCACCGGCGGAGACGGTGGTACGGTAGATTTCGGGAAAGACGTGGGGAAACGCCCCCAGCCCGTCGGCGAGGGTGTGCCCCTCCAGCACCCGGGAGCGCACCGCCAGCATCAGGCTCTTCAGCCGCGGTCGTTCGCTCTGTTGGGCCACGGTGCGCAGCGCCTCCTCCAGCGGCAGGGCGGCACTGATAAGGGTGGCCAGCTGCCGGGTCAGCAGCGCCAGCTCCGCCGGGCGGATCCCACGACGGGGTAAGAGTTGACCGCGGGGCTGGCCCTCCCGCTCGGCCACCGCCTCGACCTGGAGCGGGATCAGCCCCTGCTCTCGCAACTGCTGACGGATCTGGCGCGCCGTATCCCCCTCCAGCACACCCCGCTTTTCGCGAGAGCGATCATCCAGTGCGGTATACTCAAACGCCCCCATGCTCTAGCCCCTACTTCGCCTGACAAACACGCAACACCTCCTCCAGGGAGGTCTCACCGGCGAGTACCCGACGGGCACCGTCCTCCAGGATACTGGCGCTGTGCCCGCGGGCGTAGTGCTCCATCTTCTGCTCCCCTTCGCCATCGTGGATCATGCCGCGCAGGGTGGCGTCGATGGTAATGAGTTCATAGACACCGGTACGACCGCGATAACCGAGTTGATTGCAGTGATCGCAGCCCTCCTCGGCGGCGCGATAGAGCGTGGGCGCGGTCTCAGGGTCGATACCCAGGCGCTGGCAGTCGTGCTCGTTGGCCTGATAGGGCTGCTTACACTCGGGGCAGAGCAGCCGCACCAGCCGTTGGGCCAGTACACCGATCAGCGAAGAGGAGAGCAGAAACGGCTCCACCCCCATGTCCCGCAGCCGTGTGATGGCACCGATGGCGGTGTTGGTGTGCAGAGTGGAGAGCACCAGGTGGCCCGTCAGACTGGCCTGTACGGCGATCTCCACCGTCTCCACGTCGCGGATCTCCCCCACCATTACCACATCCGGGTCCTGACGCAGGATGGCCCGCAGCCCACGGGCGAAACTCATATCCACCTTGCTGTTGACCTGGGTCTGGCCAATACCGTCGAGGTAGTACTCAATGGGATCCTCTACGGTCAGGATATTGCGCTTACTATCATTGAGGCGGGTGATACCGGCATAGAGTGTGGTGGTCTTGCCAGAGCCGGTGGGACCGGTAACCAGCAGAATGCCGTGAGGCTGATGGATCAGCGCATCGAGTTGCTGCAAACTGCGCGACTCCATGCCCAGGTGAGTCAGGTCGAGGCGTCCGGCTTGCTTATCGAGCAGCCGCAGGACCACCCGCTCGCCGTGGCCCGCCGGAAGAGTGGAGACACGCACATCCACAGGACGTCCGGCCACTTTCAATGAGATGCGACCATCCTGCGGGAGGCGTTTTTCGGCAATATCCAGCTTGGCCATGACTTTGATGCGTGAGACCAGCAGGGGCGCCAGGGCGCGCTGAGGTCGCAACACCTCACGCAGCACGCCGTCGACCCGAAAACGCACCACCATCGCGTGCTCGAAAGACTCGATGTGGATATCGGAGGCGCCCTCACGCACCGCCTCGGTGAGCAGGGCATTGATAAGCCGGATGATGGGGGCGTCATCCTGACTCTCCATCAGGTCTTCGGGCTCGGCGATCTGCTGGGCAACGTCGTTGAGGTCGAACTCCTCCCCCAGCTCGCCCATCGCCTGCATGCTGTCGTTGCCCTCCTGCTCATAGACACCCTGAAGCAGCTCGTCGAACCGCTCCTCATCCACGGTCTCCAGCGCAGGCGAACGACCAAGGTAGCGACACGCTTCGGCCACGGCGGCAAGCGCCACGTCGCGGGCGCAGACCAGCTTCTGCTGCTGCGGCAGATAGATCAGGCGGTGCCGGCGAGCGAAACTGAAGGGCAGCTGTAACGGCTGCGCTGACGCTTCGTCACTGTGAGAGAGCTCCTCCATCGCCCTCAATCCAGCCCTACCGGCGCTTCCGAGGGCAGCTGCCGCTCATCGCCATCGACCGCCTCTTCATAGGGTGGCGGCAGCTCCAGAAACTGCTCCATCTCGGGCAGCACCGGTGCCGTCTCATCCTTCATCATGCGCACCCCGTCATCGCGCATCGACAGCTGTGTCGCACGGATATAGCTATACTTCCCACTGGACAGGGCGTTGCTATGCTTTCCGTCGCGCAGGATACGCGGGTGGAGGAAGACCATCAGATCGCGCTTGACCTTCTGCGTCGACTGGTAGCGGAACAGCCAGCCGAGTACCGGAATATCCCCCAGCAGCGGCACCTTCTGCTCGGTTTCGTTGAGCTGATCGTCGAGCAGCCCCCCGAGCACCAGCACCTGACCGTCGTCCACCATCACCGTGGTTTTGAGTGCGCGCTTGTTGGTCACCAGGTCCCGCGCACCGGAGGAGCTGCCGCTGAGGCTGGAGACCTCCTGGCTCACCTCCATGCGAACCGCATTCCCCTCGTTGATCTGCGGCTTAATCTTGAGCGTAAGACCGACATCCTCCCGCTGGATAGTCTGGAAGGGGTTGCTCGGGTTGGAGCCGTTTCCGGTGGAGGTATAGCTGCCTGTAACGAAGGGCACATTCTGGCCTACGGTAATCTCCGCCTCTTCGTTATCCAGGGTCACCAGTGTCGGCGTGGAGAGGATATTATTGCTGGCATCCCCACCCAAAGCGCGCACCAGTGCGCCAAAGCGGGCACCGCTGCTGAGGGTTTTGCCCAGCCCCATGGTGATACCGTCGAGGGTCGGAGGCGGCGTTCCACCCTCCATCGCCGTGGCGATACCGGCGACGGTGCCGTCAAAGTCGATGAGGCCCACCGGCTCCCCCTGACCGCTTCCGTCATAGCCCCATTGCACACCCAGCTCCCGCACCGTGTCGGTGGACAGCTCGGCGATCACCGCCTTGACCATCACCTGGGCACGACGCACATCGAGCTTGCGTACCACCGCCTCCAGGTCCCGCATCAACTCTGGCGGCGCATTGATCACCAGCGAGTTACTGCTCTCATCGGCCTGGATGGTAAAGGTCTTGCCCTGGCGGGTGGCGGCGGCTTGCCCGCCGCCCTTGCCCTCGGCGGCCAGGCTCTCACCGACGCCACTGAGCACTTGGGCAAGCTCACTCGCTTTGGCGTAGTGGAGATAGATAACGCGGGTATTGCCGCCTGCGTCGGTGGGTATATCCAGCCGACGGATCACCCGCTTGATATTCTGTCGCGCGGACTTCTCGCCACTGAGAATCAGACTGTTGGTTCGCTCATCGGCGGTAATCTGCACGCCGCCGGAGCTGCCGTCTCCCCGCTTACCCCCCTGAGCCTGCTGCAGGGCGCCGAGAATCCGCTCCAGCTCGGTGGCAGAGGCGTGCTCTAGTGGGACCAACTCGATGTCGGCATCCTTGGCCTGATCGATCCGGCGCACCATATTGACGATCTTCTTCACGTTGGCGGCGGAGCTGGAGACGATCAGTACATTGGTGGGGGTGTAGGCGGCCAGATGGGCCTCCTGCGGCAGCAGTGGCCGCATCACCGGCACCAGCTGCGCCGCTTCGGTGTTTTCCACCTGAATAAGCCGGGTGACGCTCTCATCCCCTTCTCCTCCACCCAGTGGCAGAGCGTCCTGTTTGGCGCCCACCGCCGGGACGATCTTGGTGGCATCGCCGGCGGGGATCGCGGCAAAGCCGTGGACGTTGAGTATGGAGAGGAAAACCTGATAGAGCTCATCGGCCTCCATCGGACGGGAGGAGATCACCGTCACCCGCCCCTTGACCCGCGGATCGACAATGAAATTCTCGCCGGTCATCTCGGAGATCGTACCGATCACGGAAGCGATATCGGCATCCCTGAGGTTGAGGGTCATCGACTCGGCGGACGCCGGTTGCCAGAACAGAGCTGCCACCGCCACCACCGCAGCGACCAGCAGGACAAAACCTCTGTGCCGCTTCATCACTCCATCATTCATTATCAGAAAACCTTTCTTGTTATCCCGCTCTGGCCACGGGCAGCTATTTCAAATCCAGCGAGAGCGTGAGCGGACGACCGCCCCGCTCCACCGTCAACTCTACCCGCGGGCTGTTACGAAACTGCTGCATCACCTTACCCAACTCCGCCGTATCGGACAGCGAGACGCCATTGACCTGGGTGACCACATCGTTCGGGCGCAACCCGGCCCGTGCAAACAGGGCCCGCTCCTTGCCGGGTGAGACCCGATAGCCCTTGAGCTCTCCCCCCTCCTTTACCGGGCGGGCCTGGATCATGCTCATCGCCTGCTGCGGGTCCTGCATGATGCGATCACGCAGCCCGGGGAGTGAGCGAACCGGGCCACTACTGCTGGAGGATGATGTTTCGGGGGCAGAGGCACCCACGCCCTCCTCAAGCAGCTCCTTCGGCAACATCAGGGTCTCGAAGCGCTCGCCGCGCTTGAGGATCACCCGGTCATGAAGGATCTGGTGCACGATCGCCGCTCCACTGACATTCTGCCCTACCCGGTAACTGAGCTCATCCCTGCCATCGGCAGCGATAATCGCCATAGCACTGTCGGGGTTATCGACAGCAAACAGCCCTTTGAGTTTCAGGTTGAGCTGCGTCTCCGGCGCCTCCACAGGCTGTGGCGCTGTTTGCGGTGTCGAGCCGGCCTCACCCAACAGGTGCCACTGCGCCAGCTCAGAGAGCGACCGGCGCTCCTGTGCACCGGCGACCTCCGGTGAAGTAGCCACTGAGCCGACCACAGAGTGCGGAATGTCGCCGCCGTGCAGAAACAGCCAGGTCGTATCCGCAAGTGTATAGGCGAGCAGGATGACCAACGCCAGATTGGTAGGAGTGGTGATACGCCCCACAGATACGTGTTGCCAATACCCCTCCAGGGCACCTGCTCCCTTCACCATTAGACACTCCCAACCTTTTGATTATCTTGAAAACTCAGCAATCACAACAGCGTTGCCGGGGAGATTATACCCGCTTGCGCGGTAAAACCTAAACGCCACATTACAGCCACTGTGATGCGACAAAACGCCCACAGAGGCTACCACGAGCGGATAGGATACCACCATGCCCCATACCGGGGACTCAATTCAGCGGAGTGAGATAGTGCCCAATAGGCTCCGCGCGTGCGCTACCCGGCTCCTTCAGCCCGATAAACAGCCGTGTCTGGGTTGGAGAGGGGCCAAAGCCGGGAGAGCGTGCCACAGCCTCCAGCCGGTAGCGGACGCCCCCTTCCGGCAGCTCGATCGCGATCTCACTCGGGGCCAGCGTGGATGAGTAGTCCTGTGACCAAACTCTCCGCCCGTCAATGAAAAGCCTGATCGCCAGCTCCACATTCCCCGAACCACCGACCTCGCGTGGCGGAGTCGGCTTGACGCGCAACGCATATTGGCCGGCCCGTTTCAGCAGAAGCTCACCTTCCTGCAAGAGGGATACGACAGGGTAACGGCCCGGGTCGTGAAAATCGCTGAACACGCCGCTGCTTGCATCTACCCCGTAAGCTTGGGGCCGAAAGGAGAGCGTATCGGAGAGCCGTACCTCGCCCGAGGCGAGCGCAGGATACCCGTCCCCGATGAAAGCGGATGACTCTCCCAGCCAGTACTGAATCTCGGCGCGTCCCGTCACCTTGGCAGCGTTTGCCCTGATCGCCAATGTACCGGGCGCGTGGTAGCTTTCGAGCTGCTCTACGCGCTTTTCCAGCTGCTGCAGTCGCTCCCGGAGCGCCTCTATATCGTCAGCCACTGCAGAAGTTGCGACGAGGCCCAATAGTAAAAAAGTGATGTATTTCATTCTGAGATTTGATACCGCTTCATTTTGCGCCAAAGTGTGGATTTGTCGATACCGAGGATATCGGCTGTTAGTGAACGATCTCCCCCCTGCTCCCTCAGCGTCTTGCGGATGAAATAGGCCTCAACCTCCTCCAGGCTTTGCGGCGAGATAAAGTCCAGAGCGTGTGCCGACCCCTGCTCCTCCCCGGCAAGTTCAGGCGGAAGCACATCCTCATCGATCTTTTTCGTCTGGGCCATAATGACCATACGCAGAATCACATTCTCAAGCTCACGAACATTCCCCGGCCAGTCATGGCGCATCAACGAAGCCAGGGCCTTGGTAGAGATACCCTTGATATCCTTGCGTAGCTTTTTGGTGTGACGATTGAGAAAAAAATTGGCAAGAAGAGGGATATCCTGGCGCCGTTCGCGCAAGGGGGGCAGGTCGATATCGACCACCTTGAGTCGGTAGTAGAGGTCCTGACGGAACTCCCCCTCGTCGATCATGCCCTGGAGGTTTCGGTTGGACGCGGCCACCACCCTGACATCGACGCTCTGCGGCTCGGTATCCCCCAAAGCATAGAAGCTGCGATCCTGAAGCACGCGCAGCAGCTTCGCCTGCAATGAGAGCGAGGCGTTGTTGATCTCATCCAGGAACAATGTACCGCCATTGGCACGGGCGAAAAGCCCCTGCTTGTTTCGATCTGCGCCGGTAAAAGCGCCTTTGACATAGCCAAACAGCTCACTTTCGATAATATTTTCCGGGATTGCGGCACAGTTAATGGCAACAAAGGCGTCATCACGACGGGCACTCAGATCGTGAATCCGCTTTGCAATCAGCTCCTTACCCGAGCCACTCTCGCCGGCAATCAATACATTGCAATCATATGCTGCCGCCGCTTCGGTCAAGGCCTCAACCTGCGACATGGCAGCGGTCTTGCCAAAGAGTAGCTGCTGCTCCTGCTCGTCATCGCAGGAGGAGCGTAGTCGATCGTTTTCGGTCCCAAGCCGATAGTGCTCAAGGGCGCGGGAGACGGTGTGGAGCAACTCAGCATTATCAAAGGGTTTGCGGATATAGTCGAAGGCCCCGGTTTTCAGAGCCTCCACCGCCGACTCCACCGTTCCGTGACCGGTAATCATGACAACCTGTGTCCGAGGGTTCACCCGGCGTGCAAACTTAAGCACATCCACCCCGTCAACGAACGGCATTTTAAGATCGGTGATCACAACCGCAATATCCTGGACCGACTCAATAAGATCAAGTGCGTGCTGCGAGCTGTCGGCCGCAATCACTGCGGCATCCAGCCCCTCAACCACCGTAGCGACCAGCTCACGCATGCGCTCATCGTCCTCGGCGATCACAATCTTCAGTTCATCACTCTCTGCTTGCATAGTCACCTGCTCAAAAACTACTCATTTCCCGCAACACCGCGCAAACGCAGCACAAAGCGGGCACCGTCTTTATAGTTGGAATCCAGGGTCAATTCACCTCCACGCCGGCTCATCATGGCCTGACTGATGGACAACCCGAGTCCTGTCCCGTCACCCGCCTCCTTGGTTGTGTAGAAAGGTTCAAACACCTTTCTGCGGGACTCGGCAGGAATACCCCTACCGTTATCCTCAACGGCAATCTCGATACCTTTACTCCCGATGACCTGTGAGGTGATCTTGACGACGCCATCCTCGCGCTGTTCCAACTCATGCAGAGCATTAAGCAGGAGGTTAGAGAGAACGATATCGAGCTCTCCGCACGGCACCTCGACGGTGGGGAGGTTGGCTTGAAGATCGAGCTGAATCTCGACATCCTGCCGTTTCAGCCGACAGGTGAGGAAGGTGTCGATCATCTCACGTATCAGGGCATTGACATCACATAGCTCATCACTGCAGCTATCACGCCTGGCGTAGTTGAGGAGGTCGTTTACGATACGCGAACAACGCCTTGCCTCATCGGCGACAAAACCCGAGTAACGCCCCTTCTTCTCCTCTTTGACCGAGGGGTCGCAGAGAAGTTGCGAATAGCCAAGAATATTACCCAACGGGGTATTCAGCTCATGGGCGATACCGGCAGCCATCTGCCCCATCGCCACCAGCTTCTCCCGGTTGTAGACCGAATCGAGCAAACGTTGATATTCCGTAATATCCTGAAGCGTGATAATGGCATCAAGATCGGCCTCATGCTCGGAGTAGAAGGCGATATTGATCGATATATAGTGCAGAGAACCCGCAATGTGGGTGTGGATAACGAAGTTTTTCACCTCTTGCTTATAGAGGAAGGCGTCACGCAACGCATCATGATCGGCAGGCTCCAGCTCAATGACATCGAACAGCATTTTTCCCATAAGCCACTCAGAGTCACAGTCGAACAGCTCCACGGCTTGGGGGTTGGTATTGGTGATGTTCAGATAGTCGTCAACGGAGACCAGTGCGCCGGGCATACTACCGAGCAGTGCATCCATCTTATTGCGCTCATTGACCACCCGATTTTGACACTCCTCCACGGTGGAAAACATCGCACTGAGGTTGTTCATCATGACATTGTAGTCATGAGTGAGGCTACGAAGCTGCTTGTCGCAAACCGTTGATTCCGTCACATTTGACAGCGTACCTTCCTGTGCGTCCAGGATCGCATCATGCAGGCGTGAGAGAACCCGTCTCTGAACAAAGTGATAAAAAACAGATAGGTAGAGAAGAACTGCACCAACGGCGAGAAATGCTGCGGCAGCAACAGAGGGCCACGATGATGTGGCGAAAAAAAAGATGACCGCTGCGATGGGGACGCACACGGCCACAAGGAGGAACACTCTCATGAGAGAGTCACAGCGTAATTGCATTCGAATATTGCACCACTAGATTTTACGTACACATCCTCCGATGCCGGGTCCATCCGGCGTTGCACTCCGTTGTAATCGTACTGCTAACACAGTATACAGAAAAACATCGATCAGAAGATCATCTGCAGACCGAGAGTGGTCTGGTCGTAATCCTGAAGCGATGCCACACTGGGGTTCTGTTCATCGAACTCTTTGCTGGCATGCTCAAGGCTGATCTTCAGTGACTGTCCATTGATGTAGTAGTGGGCACCGAAGGATGTCAACGTACTGTCAGAAAGACCGGTGCCATCACCAAACTCCTCATTCTCACTCCGTGCATAGAGCTGCAGCCTGCCCATACCGACCGGTTCGGGAAGCAGGTAACCAAACTTGACATAGTTACCTTCACGCTCGGTCCAGGGTGTGAGTGTCGGATCGGGATCGACCGGATAGCCATCAAGGGTGTACTCAAAGGCTGCAGCCGATGCGGTAATCGTACCAAACGAGAAGGGCTGCTCATAGAATATATCGTAGGTGGTGGCAGAGTAGTCCCGGCTACCATCTCGGGCACTGTAGTTATCATAGGCGATATCGTTCTGCATATCGACAGCGGCGCCAATGGTCAGCACTTTTTGTGTCCCCAGATAGGTCCCACGATAACCGTAGGAGTACTCGGGATCGAACAGACTGACGTGGACACGACCAGTCACCCGCGGTGAGTCCTTGACCACCTCATCCGCCTCTCGGCCATCACTGACAGAGAGCCGATACTGCAACATGGCGTCGGCCAGGTTACCCCATACGGTGAAGCCGGTATCGCGGCTGGCGCCGAACGGGGTGTAGGGCAGCGACTCACCGCGATCGAGTGTCAGCGGCTCCAGGCACGCCTCAAGGTTTTCACGGCTAAAGGTGTTTTTGTACCGACCGAGGATAAAACGTAACTCATCACGATAATCCAGTGTGAGATAGGCGTCACGGTAGTAGACAGAACGGTCATCGTTACCGCCTTTACTATCGTTCCCCGCCTCCAGCTGCGCGTAAAAGCCGATATAGTCACTGTATTGACCATTCAGGGTAATGCGGTTACGGCGCAGAAAGGTATCGGTTACATCACCGTCGTCACTGGCTGAGGTGTAACCCCTGTTTTGCGCCCAGATCTGAACAGCGTAATTGAGCTCCATATAGCCCTGCTCACCCACCTGAAACGACGGGCCGGCATGGGCTGACATGCTCGCTGCACCAAGGCTTACTGCCATGGCAATTGCGCTTTTCAGCGGAAGCTTCTGACTCGTTTTCATTCTCTCTCCCCCTCTTATTCGAGACCCATGTAGTTATCGAGCAAGGTCTTCTGATCTTCGTCTTTATGACAGCTCATGCAGGTTGTTTCCGGTTTCATCCGTGGGTCACCGACCAGATCGCGGTGAGCCATACTCTTGACCATCAGGCGCTGATTACCCTTGTGGCAGCCGGCGCAGGAGTGGTTGACGCTCTCATGCTCGCTGTGCCACTTCTGCGGCCCCGGCTCCTCGGCACGTTTGCCGTTATGGCACTTGAAGCAAGATGAGGCTCCCAAACCACAGGCGTTGGCCATATTGATGGGGGAACCGGTGACAATACCCTCATGGATCTCATCGAGCACCTCGGCACTCCAACCATCTTGCTCTCCACCGGGTACACCGTTGGTAATGACGTAGCTTGCGTAGACCACCCAGCCTGCCATCACAACCGGAACCACCATAAGCGCCAACCAGACACGACGACCGGAACGCTTTTTGGCATGAGCCACATTCTCATTTTTTTTCATCACTCCTCCTCTTTGCCATTTTGGCTGCTTTCGTTTGGGTTTAACTTGTCCAGGCTCCGCAGGCCCTGACTGCGCTCGCGCTCCGCCTCAGCCGCCTGGATATCCTTCTCGTTGAGGCCCTTATCACACATACAGACAGGGCCACGTTTGTACTTCAATCGCCCCTTGCCGGGAAAATCCTGCGCAGCGACCGTATTCAGCGATAAAAGTCCGAGAACCGCCGTGGTTATTATCAGCACTCGCATACCGCTCCTCCTCAAGGGCTGCCCCTGCATCACCCCACTCATGCACATCCTGTGCCAAAGGTGAAAGCGCTTTGTTTTCAAGACCTTGAAGCAACCTTCGGTTTGGCGCAGATTGCACGAGCGAAATCCACAGCTCCGCCACTTCAATTTGCAATCGACTCAAGCGCCTGCTCGGCGGCGACGAACTCATAATCGGCATTGCGC